>NZ_JBFTKG010000031.1:0-52235 GCF_056395825.1 Arthrobacter sp. 05T47
GCACAATTCGGCCCCGACTTCGGACTGAACGGCCTCACCGTTGGGCAGCTGCCCTCCCCCGCGGCGAGGTTCGCCTGCAACCCGCTGGTGTCCGGCGCCGACGGCGGCCACAACATCCACCTGCGGGACCTCGGCCGCCGCGGCGTCCGGCTGCACGGCCATTTGGAAGCAGCCGACGACGGCGACCTCGTCTTCAGTGATGACCTTCCGGAACGCCTGGGCCTAGTGGAGGCTGCGTTCTACCAGCGGATGAAGCCGATGTTCGACAGCTATATTGCCGCCACCGGCATGACCGCGCCGGAGCCGGAGCCGCAGCGCACGGACGACTGGCTTCCTTCGGAACCGGCGCGGCTGAACCTCGAGGCCGCCAACGTCACGTCGGTTCTCTGGGCCACGGGCTACCGGCTGGACTTCAGCATCCTGGACATCCCGGTCCTGGACGAATGGAACTACCCCCGGCACCACCGCGGCGTCACCGAACACCCGGGCTTGTACGCCGTCGGGCTGCCGTGGCTGACCGGGCACGGCTCGTCCATCGTGGCGGGCGTGGGCCGCGATGCCGAATACATTGCGCAGCACATCGCGGAGAACAATGCACAGAACACCGCCGTCCGGTGACGGCGGCGTTCCAGAGGGGTGGCTACGCCCTATAAGGCCCGTCGAAGTACACAGGCGCGGCGAGGCCGGCCGAGCTGAACCATTCCCTGGCCCGGGCCTGGACCGCGGTTGTCGCGAGTCGCTCGGCTACAAGCTCCGGCGGCCCGCCGAACACGGACTTCCCCTCCTCCAGGAAGCCCCCGGTGCCGCTGCCGGCGAGGCGCTCGAAGAGGGCAGGCTGGTCGAGGAAGGGAAGTTTCCCGCCGTCGCTGTCGGTCAGCACGCCCCAGCGCGAGGCGAACAGCGAAAACTCCTCCGGACGGTCCCCGTGCTCCGCCACGAGCGGGCAGGCTACGCCGTCGAGCCGGATCCGCCGGTAGTTGGGCTCCGTCTCGTCGAGGGCCAAAAGTTGGAGATCGTCAAGCCACGCAAGCCAGACCGCTGTGCACTCCCCCAGCAGCGGATACGGGGCGGCGGCGATGTAGCCGGCCTTGCTCACGTGCGCGGAGTGGCCAACGCCGATGTTGTGGAGCTGCCCCCGGACCAGCGGCAGGACCGCGTTGACGGGCTGGTGGTAGTTGGCAAATTTCCGCCGCATCACGTCGGCGCTTGAATTCGAGCCGATGGAGACCACCAGGGAACGGGCGTCCAGGGGTGCCGCGCGGGCTTGCGCGAGGGCTTCATCTAGCCCGACTGAAAGCTCAAGGGGCCGAAATTCATTGCCCTGCATGACACCCGAGGCCACGGGCGAGTCCCACGGATACAGCAGCGGATCGAGATGGCCAGCGCCGCCGGCCGCGCTCAGTCCCACGGGCTCGGCCGGGTGAAGCCGTCGGCATCGTGCTGGAGACTAATCAAGGTGGCCCGCTTTCGTGGCTCGGGACTTCCAGTGTCCCGCACTTGGCCCACGTCGCGGACGATCCCGGCCGGAGTCCACGATGTCGCCGCGCAGGATGACGAACGCGACGACGGCCTGGCCGGTGGCTTCGTCGGTGGCGCTCGAATTCCGCGGTGGAGGGCTGGTGGCTTCCCCTCACTCCTCCCTTGCGAGCTACGTCGCTGTTGTCGGGGATGCCTGGTATCTTGGAAGCTCCGTTTGTTAGTTGATAGAGGATGCCTTGATACCGATTGTTGATTTGTTCGCTGGTCCTGGCGGCCTCAATGAGGGTTTTTGCAGTGTCCTCGATGTCAACGGTGGGCGCGTCTTCGATAGCGTGGCGTCCTTCGAGATGGATGCACTTGCGTGCAGGACTCTGAAGCTTCGTTCGACCTTCAGGGCACTTAGAGAGAACGGCGACTTGGCTCCGTACTACAAGTACGTAACTGGCCAAGCCACTTGGACGGAAACGTTGCATGGCGCGTTCCGTAGTGCCCATGAATCTGCATCGGAGCACGTATTCCAAGTCGAGCTCGGAGAAGGCGCACGAAAGAGTGTCGATTCCACCATCTTGGAAAAACTTGGTCCAATTGAGAGTCGAGGGCATTGGGTCCTAATTGGGGGCCCCCCTTGCCAAGCGTACTCGTTGGTCGGACGGTCTAGGCGGACCAGTGATGAAACGTTTGAAAGTGACCACAAGCATTTCCTGTACAGGGAATACCTCCACATTCTCGATGAGTTTCAGCCGTCGATATTCGTGATGGAGAACGTCAAAGGTTTGCTGTCTTCTAGGAACGCGGGCCAAGGTATGTTCCATAAAATATTGGATGACCTTCGGAATCTTCCAGGCGGTGTTCGTTACGAGATCCGATCCTTGGTCGTTGACGTCGATCCTGAAGACCTTCAACCTCAGGATTTCATCATTCGAGCGGAAGAACACGGACTGCCGCAGAAACGCCACCGTGTCATTCTCTTGGGTGTCAGAAGCGATCTCGCACATCGAATTCCCCGTAGGACATTGGAGCCATCGAGCAAGCCAGTTTCGGTCCGTGATGCAATTGGTAGCCTTCCGTCACGAGTCTCCAGCCCTTCTGGCCGCTTACCCAAGCGAATGTTGAACTGGGAGAACGAATTGGCTGTGGCAATTGCTGCTGCCACGCAAATTATCGATCCTAGGCTGAATCTGACGGACTCCGACAACCAGTCAGCGAAGGAACTTCGTAGCTGGCTCGAAGATGACAACGTGGCGACCCCTGTGCAACATGTGCCCCGGTCCCACATGATTTCGGACCTAGTCCGCTACCGCGTCATGGCGGCCAAAGCATTGGAGCTTGGGCGAAGCCCGAAGTACTCGGATCTGCACGAGTCGTTACACCCGGATCACAACAACATCAGCCAAGAGAATACGCCTTTTACTGACCGGTTCAGGGTTCAAGTGTGGGACCAGCCATCAACGACTGTGGTGTCGCACATATCGAAGGATGGACATTACTACATTCATCCGGATCCGGTTCAGGGACGGAGTCTTACCGTTCGTGAGGCGGCTCGTTTACAGACCTTCCCGGATAACTACTTCTTTGAGGGATCGAGAACTCAGCAGTTCCACCAAGTAGGCAATGCCGTGCCCCCACTTCTGGCGAGGAAGATCGCCGACCAAGTCGCCTTGATGTTGGGTTCGCTATTCAGTAGTCCAAAGGCTGATGGTTAGACCCGCGCTCGGAGCGATAGCAAACGGCTGGCCAACCTCAATCCACAGGCGGCCAGCCGTCGGTCATGACCCGAGCTTGAGACTCACGTCGGGGTTGTGCCTCAAATGGTAAACCCATCAAATCCGGCGGTGTTTGCTCGGGCCACGAGCTGCAGAAGCGCTTTCGATTGGGCCTCCGTCGGAATGCCAGACCGACGTCCGGTGCAGACGCCGAGGATCGAAGTTTCTTTTGGGGTTGCCACGCGCACCCTCGAAAGGAAGGCCTCCAGTTCAAGCCATTGCTCTCGGGGCGTCTCTACGATGCGCGTCTGAGCTTGGATGCCCGAATCGATTTTTTGATTCGACTTAGCCATATTTTGTCGTCGAATTACGGCTGTCGGGTCGGCAAGCCAGGTCGAAGCGTCGTCAGGCAACCGCGACGGAATCGCACGGACTTGCGTCCAACAGTCTTCGCGCTTTGCCCACTCCGTGACGTTTTGAACCAAACGATGTTCGGATACCAAGACACGCCGAACATCGAAGGCTAACTCTACGCAGTACTCCAAGAGGTTTGGGGACACGGCCTGCTGGTTCCATATTTTTGAGAAATCAAGAACGCTATTCCCTGCCCTAGTTTCAACTATATTCGCCAGCTTCGCAATCGTATATGCCACGATGTTGGCAAGATATCCGGACTCATCCTTGTACCAGGCGGTCTTTGAAACTTCCCGGCGGACAGAGTTAAACAGAATGTTTTTCGACACGCTGTCGCGGAAAAACTCATCATTGAAGTCATCAGGAGAACTTTCCCATCGCTTTGAAATGGCCACCGCGAAGTTTAGAAAGTTTTTCTGCGCCCCGGCGCTGACGATGTGGGGTTTTTGATCCCAAGATGTCATGTACTTAGCAAGGTCGGTCTTCGTAAACATCTGCGATTTAGGATTCTCCTGCTCAAACCGGAGAGCCTCTGATGGTACACGACGCGTTTTCTCATTTGAGAATTGGCCGCGAATGCGCTCGTAGTACCACTTGCTTTGAATGCGATTTCCGGCCACGGCCGGTATCCGTACGCGCCGTGAAAGGTCTTCAATTCTTTGATGGAAAGGGCTATTGGAGAAGAAATCAGCGGCGCTGACAGCATTCTGGCTATTTGCAAATCGGGAAATGTTGGGAACTAGTGACTGTGCCCGGTCTTCGTCTACCATCACAAGTTTCATGGGTACGACTACGTTGGCTAAGACGGCCTTGGCTTTCTGCTCCCGACCAACATAAAACAGGCTTGCCGTGGTCTGTCCGCCGTTGACAATTTGAAGGTCCACAACGCTCAGAATGGAGGAACGGTCGGCGGACATCTCCACCTTCGTAGCTGTCGCCGTAATCCCGTTGTTGTAAGCCATAAACAAGTGCGGAGACGCATTAACAGTGTCGCGGATGCCCTTGTTTACCTTTCCTCGATTGGACAGATAGGACCGGACGTTGCTTTCAAGCAGTCGGTTGCCGTGCCTTGAATAGAGATCCGCTAGCAAAGATCCAGGAACGGCCGCTAGATACGTCGCGAAGTCCTCCGTGCCTGCTATCTCCAGTGCCGGGATGCCGGTCGGCGCCCATTCAGTGACATTGATCTGTAAGGCTTCACGTTGTTGCTTTGACTCGTGCAGTTGATGGAATCGTTCGATGTCCCAGAATGAGAAATCGACGGGTACACCGTTCAGCTCCTCGCTCGGCAAATCACGCAGCCTGTCGCTGAGTTTGCCGTCGGTTACCAAATGAAGCCGGAACCTAGTGATGGATGCTCGTCGGAGCCGGATGTCAATTGCCGCTTGAACCGCCGGCGAGCTGGCCTCGCGATCGACCTCAAACTGTCCGGATGTGGCCTCGTCTAGGAAATACTGGAGGGCCTTCAATGCATTCTTGGCGTCTGTAGTCGTGACGGTCGAAATTTCAGGTGTTCCATGGTGGAGGCCCACGACGAGACTGGCCGTGTCGTCAGAGGCAGATAAGTCGTACCCCTGGACCCGGAGCTTGCGCTTCCTTTGGCCGATTCCCTCGAACTGAAGGACTTGGATTTCCTCGAACTGGTCTGCTTCGCTCAAGATTTCACCACAGCGACGAATGAACGCGTCTAGTGTGTAATCACCTGACACACTCGCGTCCGTTGCGACGTCCTGTTGAAAGTCCACGTAATAGTCGTTGAGATCCATATGTCATTCCTCCTCCTCGGCAGCTGGTGTCAGTACCAGATCGTTGATGTTGCGTTCGTATCCGCTAATTTCGCTTAGTTGTATTTTGTAGCTGACTCCGGTGACCCCTTGCGGAACCATCCTGGCTGTAATCCGTGGGAATTCACCGGAAACCTCGTAAAATCGAACACTTGTGCAGGACAGATGCGTGTCTTCGTAGAAGGCATCACTTAGATCGATTTCATGTTGCGCTAGCGCGTCCTCAAACGACTGGGCCAAGGCTGGCTGCCCATGGAAATGGTGACGGATAGCGGCCACCAGCTCGGGCAACGTCATCGACCCGGCAAACGATGACCTTTCATCGAGGACGGTTGCAATTGCAATGTAGATGTCCTCGCCATCGAGCTGGTACTCGGAGGCGATGTCGAAAGCTCGCGATGTTGGATGGACGCTCTTGACCTCTACAGAGAATCCTGGGAATAGGAAGTCTTGGTCGGCCATGAACGGACCTTCCCATGCGCTCACAGCGGCAGCGGCTGACACGATCGTCGAGCATGTCACAAAGCCGACGTGCAGCTCGGCAAAAAACCCGCGGAGTTCCGCCAAGGACATCCTGTTCGGGGTCGCGAAGAGTTTCTTCCATTCGGACACCGATTCCATGAATGCATGGACGCCTTCAGCCTCTGATGAGGTCGCACTCACGCGGGCATAAATGTGTTCTGCCAACTGCCTGAAAACAGCCTCAGATTCTGCCGCCGTAAGAGTTAGCGAGAGCGTCCATTTTCCGTCGAGATCTCGTTGTCGTCGGTGGACTTGGACGGCCGAAGAGAGGGGAGGGCTTCCGGGCTTGGCTGTCGCAACGTATCCAAAAGTAAGCCATCCTGTGGTTTCAAGCCCATAGAAGAGCCGCAGCGGGAGGCTTGGATCGACTTCCCAAGCCCCAACATGGCTTGACGACCGCCTGGTGTCCCACTCCGTGGCGCTCCACACCAGGCTTCCGTGTACTGGGCGGCCGTCCGTCACGCTGTCGACCATGATTCGATGTTGAGGAAGCCGTAGCGCTGGGCAACCTTGTTCAGAAGGTATTTACCCTTTCCTGATTCATCCTTTTTGCCTTGATCCGCTGGCTTGGGCAATGCGATCTTGAGGGCCACGATTGCTTCGAGCCCATCAATTGTTGCGGGGTCGCTCTTCTGAACACTCGTAGTCCATTTCTTGGTCTCAGGATCTTTTGTCCGGGAACGCTCGACTTGAGTAATTTGAGGGGCCAGCGCGTAGACAAAGAGAATGGGACGCGCTAGATGTTCATAGAAGTGGTCCTCGGCAAAGGCGGTCGATTTGTTTGGACGGCCATCGACTATGGTCTGAAGGGTCTCAGCGGGAATCATGGATTGAAGGTCGGTTCTACCTGCCAGCCTCGACGACTTGTCCGAAATCAGCCATTCCCCCGAACCGGCAATTTTGCGAGTACCTTGGCGCCGGCCGTTGGACCCAGAAACGAAGGGCCGATGGGTAATGGTTCGCTGTGGCATCACAAGGTCAACTGCGCCCAAGCTCAGATTCGGAATGGCGCCACGGGAGCGTTCACCTTCCACGAATACAACGTCCCATGTTGAGAAGTTGGGATGAGTGGCGTTCTGCACCATATTGACTAACACACCATCGTTAAAGTAGGCATCCGCTGCGCTAGGTCGGAAACCCGATAGCAATTGCGCGACATGGTCGCGGTCCACCCCGTTATAGCGGGGCCACTTATATATGTCCCTGTCCAACGGCACATAGTCCGCGGCCAAAATGTCCGAAAAAGTCCGAAGGGCTTCGAGATTTTTCTTTTGCTGGTCGATGCTATCGGTGAGCTTCGTGGTTTCGAGCCGCTGCCCCCGGAGGTCGACGGTCTTGTCTGCTGAGATCGCACTTCGCGACTTGTTCCGGGCTGTGATCAGGAGGGCCTCAGGGCTTTCCCTAACTGCCAGGCCGAATTCTCGTGGTGTGCGCCCAGAAGTCTTCATGAGCTTCAACTCTCCACGCAGTTCTTCGACAGCGTCCCCTACGAACCTGTAGTTGTCTGCCGTTTCTGAGGAGATCCATAGACGGCATAATTCCTCGTATCCATCCCTGTAGCCGAACCAACGAGCCATTTGCATCATCGTGTCCGCTGCGCGAACGGATCGGTGGAAGTAGCTCACCACAAGGTTGTCCAAGGTCAAGCCGCGGCTCAGGAGGTCGCCGCCAACCGCGATCTGTCGAGCTGGGACGTCCGGTTCAAACTCGATATCGACCCCGAGCCGGTCCGGGTCTGAGTTGTACACCTTGACACGGATGAGGCTGACTGCAGAGTGAAGGACTTCCGCGATTTGGTGCCACGTATAGCCACAGTCTTGGTATTCGTCCTGAAAAGTCTCATGCACGGTATCGATTGATGAGTTGGGCACGCCTTGCAAGTAAGTAGCCCCGTGAACCTCAAGCGCGTCCTTGAGCGTAGCCAGCTCCGTGGCAACCAGATCGCCGACGATGGCTTGGACATTCTTGAATCGTGAAACATTGACAAGCATTGATCGCTTAAGCGAAGCATTGCCATTGAGATCCAAGACCGCGTTGGCCACTAGATAGGAGCGTATGGCGGCTCTCAGACTTCTTGGCAGGGATGTAACTACATGCCCGGTCTTATGATTGGTAGGAAGCCAATGGTGCGCGTCGTCGAGTGGGCGGAGTATCGAATCGTCGGGCTCGTCAATCGTTCCGAAGATCCGCTTTATTCCAACATACGTCGACGGTGCTTCGAGCCCGTAAATGTAGTCCTCTGGAAAAAGATCTAAAACGTTCTCCTCTTCCTCCCCTTCATCTGAGGTAATCGTCATCTCAGCTTCATTGTCGATGAAAATGTTTGCAAACGGCGTAGCCGTGATGGCGAGATAAGACGAACGCTCAAAGCGGTTTAGCAACGACCGTATCGCCTTGTTGATCGCGGTTGGATCATCACCTTCATTATTGGTGTTGACTGAAGCGTAATCCGATTCGTCGTCGAGAAGGAGGAGCGGGACATCCACCTTAGGTTTGTCGGCGTCCAGGTTGCGTGCCCAGCCAGCCAATGCTTCCAATACAAATTTGTTTTTCTTCACTACGAAAACGAATGGTTCATTGGAGTTCTTGGAAACCGTTATGGCGGTTCCGCGTTTCGTGGCTTGCAGGAAATCCATCGCCATGGTCGTCATGCTTTGTGTGCTCAGGACCTTCTTGTCAATCAAACCCACACCGATGGTGGACCTTTGCCCTGTAGAAGTGGATCCATTGAACGCCAAGACCTGCGTGTCCCGACCAAGGATTCCCTCGTCCACCCTCTCTTGGGTCTGGCGACGGAGGTACTCAGTGTTGCCGGCCAATATGATGACGAGCCGATAGCCAGCGTCGGCTGCTTTATTTATGAGCGCCAAGTAGTTTTGGGTCTTGCCGGATTGGACGTCACCGATCAGGAGGCCTCTCCGGGACCAGCTACCATCCTGAAGTGGATTACCTGCAAGGTCGAGGACTTCGTCCGTGAATTTGTCTAGCTTGTTGAGAACGTCGGAAGACCGTTTCTTCTTCGCAAGCAGCTTCCGATATGCCCGCCATCGCGTCCATACAATCGATGATCGTGCTTCATCCAGCCACGGAACGTGGTCTTCCTTGGTCACTAAGGTGCCGATTTCGATTGTGGCCAGCAGAGACTTAATAAGTCGAAGGGCGACGCCCTCAAGCTGAACATCCGTGGCACCAGGAACCTGCATGGTCCCGAAGCTTACAACGGCTTTACGGATGGCCTCCTCCGTAATTCCCGGACGTGGTTCCTGAGTTAGGGGGTCAACGTTCCAAGCATGGATGGCCTGCTCCAAGCGGTCCAAAGACTCGGACAAATCCTTAAGATCAGAGTTCATTTCGTGCAACCTTTCGAAGGAGGCTCTCGGGGTCTGCGGCTGAGCTAAACAGGTCAGAGACCGCGAAACTTGCCACAAATTCATCTGGTGTAGAACCCAAAAGTGAGACGCATTTCCATATCTTTGTGGCTTCAACGACCAAATCCGCATGGGCTAAAGAGGACGGGGCGTAGGTGAAATCTTGACCAAGAAGGTTGTACGCGTGATCAACAGGGAAACTGCGTTCGAGGAGGCCCAAAAGCGTTTGGAATGACTTGAGTCCACCCGGTCCAGCAGCGTCAGCCATCGCGGAAACCAGCGGATGCTTCCGATTAATTTCGTAACGGAACGCGCCATCCTGATCCACAACGTTCCAAGCCGGAATGACAGTCCCGGTCGATGTAATACGCCCGCGATACTCGGCGACTCGGCGGCTTGGGGCGATCATTTTTTCTGACACGCTCTTAAGCCGTTCGCGGATGATGGTGGGTGGTGCTGCCTGTGCCTTCTTAATATCGAGGGACCAGAGGTGATCCAAAGTATTTGGAATGTCGACGCGGACACGGGCCAACTTGCCAAGTTCTTGCTTGGGCATAATTCGGAACCATGTTCCCCAGATCACAAGACGCTTCTCGCGATAGATGTAAAAGCCTTGGCTGTCACGCAAAGACCCGCTCACTTGGGCGAGCTGGCGCTGTTTTTGTGTGAGCTTGTTCAGATTGGGGAGTGTAAATGCTTGGAGAACTACTGATCCGCCGTCAACCGTTATTTGTTCGGCGGGGCCCACTTGGGTTGCTTTATGAGTGGGCATCAGTGGATCCGCGCCCTCGACAGGACGTGAGTTGAGTGCCATCTGCAATGGCTTTCCATGCTCGCCTGCAAGAAATCTGTGGAACACCAATCCAAGATGGTCTCGCAGCTCAACGAGAGCACGGTTCAGCCCGGTGTCAAAGTCGCCATGTGTGCTTTGCAAAATGTCAAGGTTTCGCCACAACACCAGGGTTCCGGAACCGTGCTCGTTAAGCAGTTCAAACCCAGGGAGACCAACACACTCTTTGTCGTCGAGCTCGATCAAACTCCACGACTGCGTTCTCTGTAGATGGTCGAGATCCCACTCGTAGCCGCAGAGGACGCCATTTCGTCGGGACACAACCGTCAGTCTCCGGCATTGTGACAATGAAGCTGTTTTCAGGCCAAGACCGAAACGGCCGAGATCCGTCGATGATCGGGCGGAAGTAGAACTTGTACCAGCTAGGCGCATGGCATGCTGGGCCTGCTCGGCTGTCATGCCGGTGCCATTGTCGATAACGGCCAAGTAGTCTTCTGGCTCACTTCCGACTCGTATCTCCACGTTCGTGGAGCCGGCCGTGATGGAATTATCAATGACGTCGGCGACAGCCGTGGTCAGGGTGTATCCAACGGCGCGCAAGGACTCCATCAAATGCGGGTCCGGCACCATCGTTATTTCCGAGCTCATTCATATCCTCATGATGCAGAGCGCGATCCAAACAACACTGCTCGGATCGTGCGGGCCCTCCGGGCCGCTATGCCAACCAGTACAGCCTCGCAGACGCCAGCGACAATAAACGCAACTTTCCACGGCATGTCGTCCAGGGACACGGCCTTACAAGCATCCGACGCGCAGACTCCGGCGGACCTGAAAGAACGCGGCCGGGCACTGATACGTTCGCCTCTGGCCGGTAACCCGGTGGGCTTTCCACTACGTAAGCGCCAACTACAACATCCTTGGCTTTCGTGCTGTGGCTATGCATCACCTAGGCACCGCCAAATTCGACGGGCACCTGTTCGTCGTGCCCGTCCCGTTTCCGGACGTCGGCCTCCGACTGGTGCCCGCCCTCGCCACTGCCCCCTCCCGCGGACGGTTTGGCTGTCACTAGGATGGGACTGGTAGGACGAAAGGTCCTGTATTTTTCTAGACCTCAACTTGCAGACACCGTCTGGAGATGTCGGCATGCCCAGAGCGGACGGGTAGATTATCGGACTATGTGGGAGACTTTTTGGCCTGACGTTTTGGTCGCAGTCGTAGGGGCGGTGCTAACTGTTGCCATTGCTTACGGCACTTTCTTGATCCAGCAGCGTATGGCTGAGAGGCAGTTGCTGACAAATCTCGTTAGCGATCTGAACCATCGGCGCGCGCTCAGGAATATTGCTCCGCGGGAGATGCCAGGCGCGCGCGGATTTGAAGATTATGATAGGACGAGCCAAAGCGTCGTAGACATACGCGATCAAATACGGTCAACGCGAGAACGCTTGCCGCCGAATTCTCGTGCTCACCGATTGCTGTCAGCAATGCACTCAGCCTGCAATCGGCACCTGCATCATTCTTCTCGAAATCCGGACCACTACCAGTTCCATCTCGAGGACCTTAGAAACGATCTTGAACTTGGTGTGACCGAAATTTCTCGACAAGTCCGAAAGGTTAAGGCGCTACGACCAGGCTCAGCGGCCTACTGAATACCTCAGCCTAAACTAGCGCTTGTTCTCCAAAGTGCGGTGTGGCGATAACAGCTTTTGCCTCCGGCCCCAGCCAGCGGCGAACCCTCTCCGAGGGAACCTAGACGATTTGTTGTGAGGGCCACGGCCGCGGCGTGCCGCTACGCCGCGGTGATTATGGCATTGATGTGCCTGCAGGGCATCCAAATGACGACCGCTGTCGGGCCGGCCGTGGAAATCGGGGACTGGATCCGCTTCACCGGTTCTTCCGTGGGTTCCTACCTCGGGCTGGTCCCCGGCGAGGAATCCTCCGGTCAGTCCCGGCAACAGGGTCCGATCACCAAAACGGGGAACACTTAGGCCCACAAACCCCTCATCGAAGCTGATGACATGAACCGCCAGGTGATCCAGAACGGCCCCGTTTTCTACGCGCTAGTAACCAACGAGAAGAACGCCCAGAAACGGCAACCGCAGGCGTTGAGATGCGTAAATTGCATCCAGTTGATTCTTAGTATTTGCGTATGCCGATATCGTTGTTACTTTCGATGTTCCGTGCCTATATTTCTTCGGCATAAACAATACGAGGTAGTTCGCATCCAGCAGAAGCGATGTGCGTAGTATGTCTCTATAGTCTGCATTGTTGGAAGCTCCCCTTCCTGCTTCCACCTCTACGGCGATTCCAAGTCCATCGTGAAAGGCGTCAATTTCGTAGCTCACGCGGGCCAATCCATTTTCGCCGAAAAGGACCGGTCTGCGAATTTTCTGAGCGTTTTTCTTGCCTGTCTCAACCGCATAACCCAGCAGTTCCAACGAAGAACGAAGCAGAGCTAACACGGCGTCGCTTTGCATCCTCGAAGAATTGACCGAATCCGTATCAAGGCGATCTGCGAGAGGCGTCACGGCGTCCGCTAGGTCGCGAACCCACTCGGGATAAGCATTGTTGTTCGGATAATACATCCAAGATGGATACGGGCTGTTCACTTGCTGATTCTACGTGATGGCACACCCCCGTCAGCATTCAATGTCCCGGGCATGTCTTGTTCCAGACCAACTACTGCAAACGCAATGTCGGACGGCGAAGTGACTAAACAGGGGAATAACAACCCACGCCCAGGGCGGTGAACCACATCTTGCCCAATCGTGAAACGCTCGCGCAGACGCGTAGCCCGCCAGCTCCACCCGAGTCGTTTACGAAACGCAACGCGATCTCGCGACCACCCCTTACTGTTGATTCTGCACCGAACGAAACCGTTTACGTAAACCGTTTTCGTAGCTCGCCGCCATGACGGGCGGCGAGACCCAGCAGGCACCCTCGGGGAGGAGGAACAGTGGTCACCATCCGCGATGTCGCCAAGCACGCCGGCGTCTCTCCGGCCACCGTCTCCCGGGTTGTCAACGGGCTGGTGGGCTACTCGGACGAGACCCGTGAACGCGTCGAGAACGCGGTCAAGAGCCTGAGTTACGAAACGGACTACCTCGCCCGGGGACTGAAGACCCGGCAGACTTCTGTGATCGGCCTCCTCGCCCCGATGGTTTCGGACGCCCTGGCGTCCCAGGTCATGCAGGGCGTGGAGGAGGAGGCCCAGGAGCGCGGCTACGCCGTGATGCTCGGCCGCACCGGCGCCAAATCCGCCTACATCGCCGGCTACCTCCGGACCCTGCGCACCTACCGGGCCGCCGGCGTCATCCTCATCTCCGCGGTGATCACGCCGGAGGCCAGGCAGCTTCTGGGGCCCAACGTCCCGATCATTTCCGTCGCTATCAGCGACAAGTCGGGCTCCCCCAGCGTGGCCATCGACGACGAGCAGGCAGCCTACGACGCGACCCGTCACCTGCTGCGGCTCGGCCACCGGCGCATCGGCCTCCTGACCGGCGATCCGGCGTCGATATACGTCGCCCAGCCCCGCAAACGCGGCTACCTCCGCGCCATGACGGAAGCCAACTGCACCCCGGTCACGGCCACCGGCAGCTTCTTCTACGAAAGCGGCGCCGCCGGAGTCGACGAACTGCTCCAGCAGGAGCCCGGTCTCACCGCGATCTTCGCGGTGAGCGACGAGATGGGCGCCGCCGTCGTCAACGAACTGCAGCGGCGCGGACTCCGGGTGCCGGAAGACGTCTCCGTCCTCGGCTTCGACAACACCTCCACCGCCCTGCACGTGAACCCGCCGCTGAGCACCATGGCCCAACCGCTCGAGGACATGGGACGGATGGCCGTGAAAAAGCTGCTCCGCTCCCGCGACCTGGGGCCGAAGATCATGCCGCACCGGCTGATCGAGCGCGGCTCCACCGCGCCGCCAAGCCAAGCACCGGCGAACCAGACCCCGCCCGGCGAACAAGTCGGCGACCAGGCCCCACCCAGCTAGCCAAGACCCCACACACCACCCACCAACGGCGGCTGCCGGCACTCTCCTGTGCCATCAAGCAACCACCGCCGCAGTTCCGCATGCACCAAACCACCCGCACCACCCGCTCGCACCACCCCAATAAACAAGGAGCAACACATGAGGCAGCGCCGCCGCACCTGGCAGACCCTTCTCGTCACCACCGCATCCCTGACCGTCGCCGCCGTCGCCCTCACCGGCTGCGGCGGGACCGCCACGGACGCGAAGGGCGCCCCGAAGGCCGCCGCCGCGTCCTTCGAGGGCAAGGGCCCCATCAACTACGTCTCCAACCGCGATGCCTCCGGCGCCGCGAACAAGAGCATCGAGGAATGGAACGCCGCCCACCCGGAGGAGAAGGTCACGTTTATCGAACTGCCGGACTCCGCGGACCAGCAGCGCCAGCAGCTCATCCAGAACGCCCAGATCAAGTCGGACACCTTCAGCGTCCTGAACCTGGACGTCGTCTGGACCTCCGAGTTCGCCGCCAACAAGTGGATCCTGCCGCTGCCCCAGGACGCGATCCCCACGGACAAGATGATCCCCGCCACCGTTAACGCCGCGACGTACCGGGACACCCTGGTGGGCGCCCCGTATTACACCGACGGCGCGCTGTTCTATTTCCGCTCGGACCTGCTCAAGGCCGCCGGCATCGCCGCTCCGCCCAAGACCTGGGACGAAATGAAGACCGCCTGCAAGGCCATCCTGGCCCTCCCGGAAGCCGCGGGCATGTCCTGCTATGCCGGCCAGTTCGACAAGAACGAGGCCCTCACGGTCAACTTCTCCGAGGCCGTGGCCTCCGCCGGCGGCACAGTGGTGGACGCCGAGGGCAAGCCCACCGTCAACACCGCCGAGGCCAAGAAGGGCCTGAACCTGCTGGTGGACGGCTTCAAGGACGGGCTCTTCCCGTCCGACGCCATCACCTACCTTGAAGAGCAGGGCCGCCGCGCGTTCCAGGACGGCAAGCTCGTCTTCCTGCGCAACTGGCCCTTCCTGCACGCCTCCCTGAGCGCCACGGATGGCTCCAGCAAGGTGGCCGGCAAGTTCGGCATCACCTCCATCCCGGGCACCGACGGCCCCGGCGTCTCCACCCTCGGCGGCCGCAACCTCGCCGTCTCCCCCTTCACCGCGAACAAGGCCACCGCCCTGGAGTTCATCAAGTTCTTCACCAGCGAGGAGCAGGCGCAGAAGCGCCTCGCACTGTCCTCCCGCGCCCCGGCGTACGCGTCCCTCTACGCGGACCCCGCCGTCGTCGCCAAGCGCCCGTTCTTCCCTACCCTGCTCACCTCGCTGAACAACGCCCAGCCCCGCCCCAAGGTGGTCAAGTACGGCGCCACCACCAAGGCCATCCAGGAAGAGGCGTACGCGGCCATCACCGGCAAGAAGGACACGGACACGGCCCTGAACGACATGCAGGCCAAGCTCACCGAGCTCTCCGCCAAGTAACTCCGCCCCATAGCACCAGCCGGGCCGGCCGGTTCACCCCGGCCGGCCCGGCAGCTGCAACCCTAGTGAGGTTCCCCGAATGACGACGACGACCGCCCCGCCCGCCGGCGCGCGAACCGGCACGCCCCAACCAGCCAGCCCGCGCAAACGCGGCCACCGCGGCACCCGCACCGCCGGCGAAGGCCGCATGGCCGCGCTGCTGCTCTCCCCCACCATCCTGGTCCTGGCCCTGGTGATCGTGTACCCGCTGCTCGCCGCGGTGCACCAGTCCCTCTTCCGCGCCGAATCCGGCCTGGACGCGGACGGCTTCGTCGCCGACGTCGACGTCGAATCCTTCGTGGGCCTGGCCAACTATGCCGACCTCTTCGTGGGCGAAACCGGCCGGCGCTTCCTCAACGCCCTCGGCAACACCACGTTCTTCACCGTCACCACGGTGTTTCTCGAGACCGTCCTGGGTCTCTGCCTGGCCCTCGCCATGAACCGCGCCTTCCGCGGCCGGTCTTTCCTGCGCGCCAGCATCCTGGTCCCGTGGGCCGTCCCCACCGCCGTCTCCGGCCTGCTGTGGCGCTGGATCTTCCAGTCCGACGGCATCGCCAACACCCTGCTCGGCAGCGAAATCCTCTGGACTGCCGAGGGCAACGCCTCCCGTGCGGCCATCATCATCGCCGAAGTCTGGAAGACCGCCCCGTTCATCGGTCTCCTGGTCCTCGCCGGCATGCAGGTCATCCCCGGCGAAGTCTACGAGGCCGCCAAGATCGACGGCGCCGGCTGGTGGCGCCAGCTCGGCTCCATCACGCTCCCGCTGGTCAAGCCCACCCTCCTGGTCGCCGTGCTGTTCCGGATGCTCGACGCGCTGCGCATGTTCGACCTCCCCTTCGTGCTGATCGGCCCCGGCAAGGAATCCGTGGAAACCCTGTCCATGCTCGCCTGGGACGAATCCAACCAGCTCCGCTACGGCTCGGCCTCGGCGTTCGCGATCATGCTGTTCCTGTACGTCGCCGTCGTCGCGATCGTGTTCGTGAAGGTGCTCGGCGCCGATGTCACCGGCACGAAGGAACTGAAGCTGATCTCGAAGAAGTCCCGCACGAACGCAACCCGCACCCGGAAGACCGAGGCCACCCGATGACCATCTCCGACCTCCGCAACGCCGCGGCTGACTCCGGCGCCACGGGCGCCACCGGCACAGGCACGCCCAAGGCGACCGCCGCCGTCGTCGGCCGTCCCGAAAAACCCAAGCGCACCTGGCGCTCCTATTCGGTGTACCTGGGCCTGGCGCTGATCTTCGCCTACTGCCTGGCGCCGTTCTACTGGATGCTGGTCTCCAGCTTCCGCCGCACCGCCGACATTTTCGACAACACCCTGCTCCCGGCGCCGTTCTCGCTGGAGAACTACGCCAAGGTGTTCGACGGCTCCACTATGTTCGGCCAGGCGCTGCTGAACTCCCTGATCGTGGCCGGCACCACCACGGTGTTCGCTCTGCTGCTCGGCGTCTTCGCGGCCTACGCCATCTCCCGGCTGAACTTCCGCTTCAAGTCGGTGATCCTGGGCGTCATCATCGCGACGTCGATGTTCCCCGGCATCTCCGTGGTGGTGCCGCTGCTGCGCCTCTTCACAGACCTCGGCTGGATCAACACGTACCAGGCGATGATCGTCCCCAGCCTGTCCTTCGCGATCCCGCTGGCGGTCTGGAACCTCACCACGTTCATGAAGGCCCTGCCGTTCGACCTCGAGGAAGCAGCCATGATCGACGGCTGCACCAAGTGGCAGGCGTTCCGCCGGGTCCTGCTGCCGCTCGCCGCGCCGGGCGTCTTCACCACCGCGATCCTGACCTTCATCCACAGCTGGAACGAATTCATCATCGCGCTGTCCATGATCAACGACCCCAAGATCCAGACCGCCACGGTCGCGATCTCCAAGTTCACCGGCGCCACCGAATTCCAGGCGCCCTTCGGCGAGCAGATGGCCGCCGGCGTCATCGTCACCGTACCGTTGGTCATTATGGTGCTGATCTTCCAGCGACGGATCGTCGAAGGCCTCACCGCGGGCGCGAGCAAATGAGCCCTGTTCTGAGCTCTGTGGAGGGGACCGCTCTTGCGCCGTCCGCCGACTGGTGGCAGTCCGCCGTCATCTACGAGGTCTACCCGCGCTCCTTCGCCGACGGCGACGGCGACGGCGTGGGCGACCTCGCCGGCCTGATCGCCCGGCTGCCGTACATCGCCGCGCTCGGCGTCGACGGCATCTGGATGACCCCGTTCCAGCCCTCCCCGCAGGTGGACCAGGGCTACGACGTGACCGACTACTGCGGCGTGGACCCGCTGTTCGGCACCATGGAACAGTTCGATGTGCTGCTTTCCAAGGCGCATGAGCTGGGCCTGCGGATCCTGCTCGACGTCGTCCCCAACCACTGCTCCTCCGAGCACCCGCTATTCCAGGCGGCCCTCGCCGCCGGCCCAGGCTCGCCGGAGCGGGACATGTTCCACTTTGTGCCGGGTCCGTTGGGCATGTCCTACGGTGGCGGCGACGGGTCCGCGTCTGACGCCGCCGATACTTCAGCCAACGACGCTTCAAACAGCGATGTTCCGCCGAACAACTGGCAGAGCGTGTTCGGCGGCCGGGCCTGGAGCCGCGCCAACCCAGAATCGGTGACGGACACGGACTGGTACCTGCACCTGTTCTCGGCCGGGCAGCCGGACTGGAACTGGCGCAACCCCGCCGTCGGCGATTACTTCGACGGCGTGCTGCGGTTCTGGTTCGACAAGGGCGTGGACGGGCTGCGGATCGACGTTGCGCATGCGCTGTTCAAGGCCGACGGGCTGCCGGATTCGCCCTCAACGGGCGGGGTGGTGGACGGGTTGCGTTCCAACCCGCAGGTCTCGGACCAGGAGGATGTCCACGAGGTCTACCGCCGCTGGCGCACCCTGGCCGAGAAGTATGAGCCGCAACGGCTGCTGGTGGGCGAGGTCAACCTGGAGCCTGCCCGCGCCGCCCGCTACACCCGGGCCGACGAGATGCAGCAGGCCTTTGCATTCGCGTTCGTGAAACTCGGCTGGAATGCGGAGGCGTGGGCCGCCGTCGGGAACGAGCTCGAGGCTGCCCGGCAGCTCCACGGCGCCGCCCCCACCTGGGCGCTGGAGAACCACGACATCGTCCGCTCCGTCACCCGGTTCGGCGGCGGCGAGCTCGGTGCTCTTCGCGCGCGGGCGGCCCTCGTGGCGTTGCTCGGACTGCCCGGCGCCGCCTACCTCTACCAGGGTCAGGAGCTCGGGCTGCCCGAGGTTGACGTTCCGGTGGAGGCCCGGGTGGATCCGATGTGGGCCCGCGGCGGCGTCTGCCGCGACGGCGCCCGCGTCCCGCTACCCTGGACCGAAGACGCGGCACTGAACCACGGCTTCACCCTTTCTGAGACCGCGGCGGACCCGTGGCTCCCGGCCCCCTCGGACTGGGGCGCGCACGCGATCGAGCGCCAGGAGCATGACCCGGACTCCGCCCTGAACCTGACCAAGGCGGCGCTGGAGTTGCGCCGGCAGCTGTGGAAGAACGAGGTGTTCACCGCGGACGACGGCGGCACCTGGCGGGTCGAGCCCGGCAACCTCCTCATCTGCGACCGCAACGAGCACTTCCTCGTCGCGGTCGCAATGGGCGCCGAGCCAGTGCAACTGCCCGCCGGGACCGTGCTGCTCAGCGCCACGCCGCTGCCAGAGGACGGCTGGCTACAGCCGAACAACGCCGTCTGGGTGCTTCGCGGCTAAGGATTCGCCGAGCTGACCGAAAAGGGTCTCGCCCGGCTGCGCGGCGTTTGGAAGGCGGTCGAGATGACCGAAGGAAGGGTCTCCGGCAGAGAGGCACACACGCCTTCAAATTGTCATAGTCTTCCCAGGAAACTGGTAGCTTATTCCCAGCGAGCCCATCGGAAGCATCTGGCAACCACGCCCTTCCCGACAGTTGCGGCCTCGCTGCAAGCAGGGGGAATCTTGAAGAAAACACTCGCTCTAGTAATGCTCGCCGGTCTCATGCTGACAGGCTGCGGCAGCAAACAGGCATCCGCCCAAACGGAAACCGCCAAGGCAACGGCCGTCGCCGAGAACACCATCGAGGTCCCCGACGTCGTCGGGCTTACCCTCGACAAGGCCACTGACCAGCTCAAAGACCTCGGGCTGAAAGCCCACGCCACGGATGTGACTGACGGCAAAACGATCATCATCAAGAAAAACTGGCAGGTGGCCAGCGAGGATCCCCTCGCCCACGCCAAGGTCGCCGAGGGTTCCACAGTGGAGCTGGGGGTCAAGCACCTCACGGATGAAACGCCGACGCCGACACCCACTCCCCCACCCGCCCAGGTCCCCGCAAAAGTTGTAGCTCCCGTGGCCCCGCCGGTCGTGAAGGCACAGCCCGTGGCACCACCGGCAGCAAAGGCACCGCCGGTGGCGCCGCCGGTCGTGGAGGCTCCACCCGCAGTGGCACCGCCCGTTTACAACGGGATCATTTGCAAGGACGGCTACGCTTGGCCCGGAACGACGCGCCGGGGTGCCTGCCACGGCCACGGCGGCATCCGAAACTAATCGTCGCCACCGTGACAATGGCCGGGCCGCGCTCGAGGAGGCCTTTCGCTGTCGCGATGGGCACTGAGCCCGTGCTGCTGCTAGCCGAAACGGTACTGCTCAGCGCCGCACCGCTGACAGAGTACGGCTGGCTGCAGCCGAACACTTGCGGCCTGGGTGCTAGGCAACTGAGTCGACCGGTCATAGGTTGGTCCCGCGGGAACGTCGACGACCCTCTTCGTCTGCGCTGACAACTTGAAAACTATCGTGCCCGCTCCCGAAGCATTACTGGATGAGGTCCTTGTTACGGACTTCCTTGAGCCAGTCAGGGAACTCCGTCAGCATCTTCTTGAACAGGACGGCGTCGCTGATCGCGTCTACATCGCCGATCGGCTCGTAATTGGCATTGTCCACGAACCGCTCCGAGAGCGTATCCAGCTTCTCAAGGAAAACCATCGATTGGCTGCCGATGGAGAGGAATTTCCAGAAGATCGGCGCCGTCGACACATCGGTCAAAGCGCGGACGGCCTTCGACTGGTTGTCCGGGGCACCGTCGGTCAGGAACAGTACGTACACAGGAATGTCTGCGGGTTTGGACGGTGCCAGACTGGCTGGGACGGCCGGGGCTGGCTGTGCCTTGCCCAGTCCGAAGAACCCCCTTTTGGGCGGGGCAATCTGGGTAGGCGGGGCGACCGGGGCGAAACCGAAGTGGTCCCGGATGGTCAAGAAGGCGTCGGCGTAGTTTGTGCTGCCCATGCTCCGACCCTTGGTCAAGCGGTCCACTGAGCCGGCGAAGTCATCGATGCTGATCTCACCCAAGTACGCCGCCTTGGAGTCGAAGATGAAGAAGTCGATGGCTCCGTCATCATCGAACTGGGTTGCCAGAGCCAGTGCCTTTTCGACAAGGCGCTGCATCGCCCCTGACCTGTAAACCCGGCTCATGGAGCCCGAGTAGTCCAGGGCGACGGCGACCTTGGCCTTCTGGCCGTTCAGCCCGGAGACATCGACGGCCTGCGATGCGGTTTTGGCCAGTGAGAGAAGGCCCGGGGCCTTTTCGCTGATCTTGTCGAGGGAAAGTGCCATGTTTGAGTCCTTTTCGATGAGTATTGCCTACAATTTGGCTACATGTGGGCGGAATTTGGCGCTTTTCTCCGCATCGTGGCAGCCATCCCTTGAACTGGCTTGCCTAATTACGGCATTCCATCTTCACTAATTCGCGAGCGCTCTTGAGTTGCTCTTCGCCAAGATAGCGCAAGAATATCCACTTAGTGCCAAGTTCGACTTTAAGACCATGCATTTGTGAACCATGTCAGCATCGAGAGTTACTGCACATGAGCCAGAATCGAGGCGCGGGCCGGCGCACGCAGCTGGGCGCAAAACTGATCGCCTCCGTGAGGGCGCACCCACATCGACGAAACAGTGTGACGGAAATTAATCGACGTGGCTGCAAGGCCATATAATCCCCATGACGCACACAGCGTCAAAGGTCGGGCACCAGTAGCGAAGCTTTGGGGCCGAAAACATGGGGATGACAAATTGAATAGGTACCAATCGCTCCTAGGCAAGCAGGATCCGTACGCTGCGCCCAGGCCTCCACGGAAGCCGAAAGTTTCAACATTCGTGGTCGGAGCCCTCGCGTTGGGGGCCATGGCTTTGGGCGCTGGCAGCGGCGGGCTCGGCGGGGCACTGATATTCCTTGCCATATTCGCTGCCCTGACCGGCCTCTACGTCGTGATTACCGGCCGCCGTTCGTGGGCACGACTGCCTGGCAGCCGAAAAGTTGGCGGCGTCGTCCTGGCGGCCTCCCTGGTGCTCTTCGTCGTCGGCGCGATAACCCTCCCGCCCCGGTCGGCAGAAAGCATTGCTGCCGAGGCGGCTTCAGAGAATGCAAAGAGAGCAGCAGAAGAAGCATCCCGCGCTTCCGCCGCTTCGTCACCGGCCGCCTCGGCCGTCCCTTCCCCGACGCCGTCGCCAACTGACACCGGGGAACCACTGGACCCCGACAGGGTCACAGAACTCGCCAAAGGCGTCAGCTACTCAGCCCCGAAGAAGCAACCAGCCTACGCAACGAAGGCACTCGATCTCCTCGCAGCTCTGCCCATCAAGGGCAGCGCGCCGACCCCCGGGTACAGCGCCCGAGCTATGTACGGTGAGGCGTGGGCAGATGTCGACAGGAACGGGTGCGACACCCGGAACGACATACTCAAGCGAGACCTGACCGGCGTAGTTTTCACGAACGACTCGACGTGCAAGGTCGAGAGCGGAATCCTTGCCGACCCCTACACGGCTACGACTATCCACTTCCAACGAGGACCCGAAACCAGCAGCGCCGTGCAGATAGACCATGTTGTCGCCCTGGGCGATGCCTGGCTCACGGGCGCCCAGCAGCTGACGGGAGCTCAGCGCATGGCGTTTGCCAACGATCCCCTGAACCTTCAGGCCACGGACGGACCGACCGACGTCCAGAAAGGGGATAGCGACGCTGCTGCGTGGCTGCCACCGAACAAGAGTTTCCGCTGCAATTACGTTGCACGACAGATTTCCGTTAAGGCGACTTACGAGCTGTGGGTAACACAGGCCGAGCACGATGCGATGGTCAGGGTACTAGCGGACTGCGCCGGCCAGTTGGTTCCGACCAGTGAAAAGGAAGTGGCAGTGGCAGCGGCCGCCGAGGCTTCAAAGGCGCCGGAACCCGCGGCAAAAGCGGCTGTGGTTGTTCCGGCACCGGCGGCACCCGCACCGGCTCCGGCACCCGCACCGGCTCCGGCACCCGCATACGTCCCGCCGGCGCCCGTTTACGTCGCACCTGCCCCGGCACCTTATGTTCCACCGGCACCCGCGCCTGCACCCTATGTACCTCCGGCACCGGCACCCGGGGCAGCGTATTACGCCAACTGCACTGCGGCGAGACAAGCGGGGGCCGCCCCGATCTATGCAGGCCAGCCCGGTTACAGCCGCAAGCTCGACCGCGACGGCGACGGCATCGCGTGCGAGTAGAGCCGGCTATCGGTCCGGCCAGTGCACGAGAACGCTGCCCTCGCGCCTGCCTCTGAAGGGGATAGTTGGCGGTCAACTGAGAGGCTTTTCCCCTCGCCTTCGCCGACCGCGGAGGCGGCATGGGGACGAGTACCATCACAATCAAAAAAATACGGGGGCGTCGCATGACAAAGCGGCGCAGCGTGCGGATATGATGTGGGCACGAAGTCTTGGGGGATAACTTCCGGGATGATTTTCGCCGTCCTTCCGTCGTTGACGACCAAGGACCTTTCGCTCCAGGAGTTGTCCAGCTTGTTCCTTAAGACTTTCGGTTGGTCGTTCGCGGTCACCCTCATCGCATTGGTGGTCGCTTTTCTCTATGGCGGACCTCAGGCACTGATCCTCTGCCTTATTTTGGGCATTCTTGAAATCAGCCTGAGTTTCGACAACGCCGTAGTAAACGCCCGAATACTCGAGCGAATGAACCCGTTCTGGCAGAAAATGTTCCTGAGCGTGGGCGTCATTATCGCCGTGTTCGGTATGCGTATCCTTTTCCCCTTGCTCATCGTGGGAATTACCGCGGGCCTTAATCCCGTGGAAGCCGTTAGTCTGGCCATGGAAAAGGGCGACCCGCACACCCCGGGCAGCTACGGATACCTGCTGCACGAAGCCCACCCGCAGATCGCGGCCTTTGGTGGAATGTTCCTTCTGTTGCTGTTCTTGGACTTCATCCTGGCCCACCGTGACATCAAGTGGATCAAGTTCCTCGAGATCCCGCTCGCACGGCTGGGCAAATTGGAAGGCGCCTCTTTGATCATCGGGATGGCGGCACTGGCCATCGCCGGGGCTGTAGCCGGTGAGAAGCAGGGCATCGTCCTGCTCGCGGGCCTGTTGGGCATGATCACCTACTTCCTCGTGAACGGTCTTGGAAACCTGTTCGACGTCGATGAGGACGGCGATGTCGATGCCGCTGATGCGGACCTCGTGGTTCACTCAGGTCCCTCCGGCGCGGCTCAATTGGCCGGCAAGGCCGCCCTCATGCTCTTCCTGTACTTGGAAGTCATCGATGCGTCCTTCTCCTTCGACGGCGTCATCGGAGCCTTCGCGATCACCTCCGACCCGATCATCATTGCCCTCGGACTGGGCTTCATCGGGGCTATGTTCGTCCGCTCGCTGACCGTATTCCTGGTTCGGCAGGGGACGTTGGACGAATTCGAATACCTGGACCACGGCGCACACTGGGCCATCGGGGCCCTGGCCGTCATCCTGTTGGTCACTATCGTGGCTCCCGTCAACGAGATCGTTACCGGCCTCATCGGAGTCGTGTTTATCGGCGCGGCATTTCTCGGCTCGGTTCGACGCAACAAACGGGCACGCGCCGCCGAGCAGGCTCAATCACTTGAGCCTGCGAACAGCTAGTCCCCACCGGTAAAGACAAAAGCACCATCAGCCACCACTAGGAAAGCGAGTAGTTCAATGGGTTTGAGTTTGCAAAAAGGCCAGTCGCTGTCGCTGACGAAGAAGAACGGCGATTCGCTGACGAATGTCCGGCTGGGCCTGGGCTGGGATTCCGCGCTCCCTGCGAAAAAGGGATTCTTCGGCGGGACCAAAACGGTAGAGATCGACCTGGACGCGTCGGCCCTCCTGTTCGATGCACAGGGCCAGCATCTCGACACCGTATTCTTCAACCAGCTCACCAGCAAAGACGGTTCCATCAGCCACACGGGCGACAACCTGACAGGCGACGGGGACGGCGACGACGAGACCCTCATGGTGAATCTGCCGAATGTGTCACCGGCCGTCGCGCACATCGTTTTTGTCATCACCAGCTACAGCCAGCAGACCTTCGACATGGTCCAGAACGCATTCTGCCGCGTTATCGACGATTCGGCGGCAGGGAGTCCCGAAGTTGCCCGCTACGACCTCACCGAATCCGGACCGTACACGGCAATGGTCATATCGAAACTTTCGCGGAGCGGAAACGTCTGGAACTTCCAGGCCATCGGCGCGCCGGCTAATGGACGCACCCCCGGCGAGGTCCGCGCCGCGGCGGCTGCTGTCCTCTAGTCCGATCGGACGAGCGCTGTTGAGCGCTATCGCATGTACACGCCAAACTGAAGGAGTATCTCTTGTCTAGCCTGACTCTGAGCAAGGGCAGCAACCTGTCCCTCACCAAAGCCGACCCGGGCCTCCGCAAAGCCATGATCGGGCTCGGCTGGGATCCGCGGACCACCGCCGGCGAACAGTTCGACCTCGATGCCTCAGCGCTCCTGGTCCGCGCTGACGGCAAGGTCCGGTCCAACGATGATTTCATCTTCTACAACCAGTTGTCCTCGCCAGACGGGTCCATCGTGCACCAGGGCGACAACCGCACCGGCGAGGGTGAAGGCGACGACGAGCAAATCCTGATCGACCTCGATGCCGTCGCAGCAGACATCGCGAAGATCGTCATCGTCGTCTCCATTGACCAGGCAGAAGCGCGCCGCCAGAACTTCGGCCAAATACGCGACGCATTCTGCCGTGTCGTAAATCAGGAAACCGACAACGAAGTTGTCCGTTACGACCTCACTGAAGACGCTGCAGCGGAAACCTGCATGATTTTTGCCGAGATCTATCGAAACGGCGGCGAGTGGAAGTTCCGCGCCGTGGGGCAGGGATACGCCTCAGGCCTCCGCGGCGTGGCCACAGACTTCGGCATCGCGCTGGACTAGAAGTCGGTGGCCCGGCAACGCCGGGCCACCGCACCGCACTTTCACCAGATTGAACAAGGAGAACAACCATGGCAGGCCTGACTCTTACCAAAGGCAGTAACCTCTCGCTCACCAAGACCGATCCGGGGCTGAACAAGGTTCTCGTCGGGCTTGGCTGGGATCCCCGTACAACCACAGGTGACGCGTTCGACCTGGATGCCTCGGCCCTCCTCCTCGGCGCCGACGGCAAAGTCCGCAGCTCCGCGGACTTCATCTTCTACAACCAGCCGGCGGCAGCCGACGGCTCAGTGATTCATAAGGGCGACAACCGATCCGGCGAGGGCGACGGCGACGACGAAGTGGTCGCCGTCGAGCTTTCAGCAGTGGGCGCAGATGTTGAGCGGATTGTCTTCGTGGTCTCCATTGACCAGGCTGACACGCGCCGACAGAACTTCGGCCAGGTCCGCTCGGCCTACTGCCGCGTGGTCAACCAGGAAAGTGACGCGGAAGTGGTCCGCTACGACCTGAGCGAAGATGCGGCGCCGGAGACCTGCATGATCTTCTCAGAGCTCTACCGCCACAACGGCGAATGGAAGTTCAAAGCCGTCGGCCAGGGATACGCCACAGGCCTCGCCGGTATCGCCGCAGACTTCGGCGTCCAGCTCGGCTAACCCCCGAGTCCACAGAAAGAGAGACGCAACAATGAGCATGCAACTCACACCGCCGGAGACGTCTTCATCGACTCCTCTCGTCCTGAACGCTCCGGAGGCTCCGGGCATCGTCAAAGAAGACGACGCTCCGGGAATGGTCCCGGTCCCGGCCGAACGCCAGCAGGAAATAAATGCCCAGGCTCGTGCTTTCGTCAGCGAAGTCGCTGCCATGAGCCCGTTCAGCCCCGAATATTCCAGCAAGATTGATGGCATCAACCGGCTTGGTGGCCAGCAGCTCGTGGCATCCGCCAACACCTCGAGCCGGCTGCTGGAGCGGTCGTCCACCTCGCTGGCCGGCGCGAAGAAGTCCGGCAGCAGCGCCCAGGTGCAGGTTGCCTCAACGCTCGGTGAGCTTCGTTCCACCGTGGAAGACCTGACACCGAACAACGCAGATTTGGGCGTGGGCCGGAAGATCCTCGGGATCATCCCTGGCGGCAACAAGCTCGCCAAGTATTTCCAGAGATACGAGAGTGCGCAGACCCAGCTCGACAAGATCATCAAGTCACTGATGGCTGGCCAGGACGCGCTGCTGAAGGACAACGCCTCCCTTGCGCAGGAAAAGACCCAGCTGTGGGAGACCATGCAGGGGCTGAGCGAATACGCAGTATTTGCCAAGGCCTTGGACACGGCAACAGCCAGCAGGATCGATGAGATGAAGATGTCCGGCCAGATCGAGGAGGCCGGCAAACTGGACTCTGACGTGCTGTATCCGATCCGGCAGCGTCACCAGGACATCCTGACCCAGCTGGCAGTATCCGTTCAGGGCTACCTGGCCATCGACATGATCCGCAAGAACAACACCGAACTGATCAAGGGCGTCGAACGGGCGCGCACGACCACGATCTCGGCGCTGCGGACCGCTGTGATTGTGGCCCAGGCACTGGCCAACCAGAAAATGGTGCTCGACCAGATCGACGCCATTAATACGACGACGAACAACATGATCCTTAAGACGAGCGAGATGCTCAAGGATCAGACCGCGCGGATCCACCAGCAGGCGGCGAGCTCCGGTGTCAGCGTGGAAACGCTGCAGAAGGCGTTCGACAATGTCTTCCAGACCATGGACGCCATCGACACCTTCCGCTCACAGGCCAACAAGAGCATGGAAGGCACCGTGCACGCCCTCGAAACCGGGCTGGAACGGGCCCGCCCCTACCTGGAAAGGGTGCGGCAGCAGGAAGGGAATTAGTGGTCATCAGCCCTGAGCAATAGGCTTACAGGCTATGGTCGCAAAATTCTTAGGCTCGCTGTTTGGCGGCGGAGTGGTAGCCCACTCCGCCGCCGTCTCCGGTGCCGAATCTCCAGCCGCAGTCGATACGACTGCAGACGAACTGGCAGTCACCGGAGACGCGCTCGAGGGGCTGCGGCGAACGGTACTGGCCAATGGCGCGGAACTGCCCACCCTCGTGGTGTCACAGGTATTGCAGTTGGCCGACATCCTTCGCGCCCTTATCGGCTACATTGGCCGTTCGGGGGCGTCGACCGAGCAGCGCGTACTACTGAATGCCGTCATCACCGACTATCTGCCGTCCCCTTTGCGGTCATATCTGATGCTGGCCCCTGGGCCGCGGCGAGAAGATTCCGCCGAGACGACGGCGCTGCTGGAACAGTTCGACACGCTCTACTCCACCGTCAAGAACCTGGACAACCAGGTCCGTACGGGGGCCATTACGGAACTGGCCGTCCACGGCCAGTTCCTGAGGGACAAGTTTGATATTGATGGTCTTCATTTGGAAGGACGCTAGTGGCTTCGATGGTCGCGGGCAGTAACGCCGCCCTTACCGCTGAGAACCCCGGGCTGGAGAAAGTGCTGCTGGGAATCGGCTGGGACACAGTCCCTAGCAGGGGCCCGCAAGCCGAACTGGTCCCCATGGTGATCATGTGCGGGACCGATGGCCGCGCCATTTCGGATGAACATCTGGTCTTTTTCAACCAGATCGCCAGCCCTGACGGCAGCATTTCCTTCGCCGGAGCGGAAGACCAGGAACAAATCGACGTCGACCTCAATCGGGTGCCCGAGGCGGTCCACAAAATCACCGTGCTGCTCTATGTAGATCCGGAGGTGCGCGGCCCCGGTACCTTCGGAGCCGTGAAGAACGCCTACCTGCGGGTCGCCACCGAACAAAACCGGGAGCTCCTGCGTTTCAGTGTTCCGCGGGGGGACCTCGACAAGATCAACGCCATGATTCTCGGGGAGCTTTACCGGCACGCGGGGGGCTGGAAATTCCGTGCCCTCGGTCAAGGCTATGAGACCGGGCTCGCAGCCGTTGCCGCCGACTTCAAGTTGAGGCTCTGAACATGACGTTGGACCGAACCTCGCTGCGGACCGACATCGGATACCTCAGCCGGCGCCGGAAGCCTGTGGGGCAGCCGGATCCTCTTGGACCTACCTCGCAAAGTACAGCATCGTCCTTACACCCCGGCGCAAGCCAGACGGGTTCTGGCGGACTCACGCTCGGCGCGCGCCCGGCACGCACACCATCCACGAAGGCCTCAACGGTTTCAAAGCCGGAGCCACGGCCCGCTCCGGCCACATCGGAGCGGCTTTTCCCTGCCCCGGTTTTTGGCAGCCTCCGCGAGTTGGGGGAAGCCAACCCGGTGGTGCGCCTGAACGCCAGGCAATCCGCGATTGGTTCGCTCCTGGTGACCGGGATTCGCTCGACGGCATGGGAGGACCAGCAGCTCACCACGGGCGCCCACCACGTGGACGGGCACAAGGCCGGCACCACCGTCATCACCACGGGAAACCGGCCCTTGGCTGGTGTCCAGGACGGGGCCGGCATCGTGTCCCTGCGCCATGTCCGACTCCTGCGCCGCGCCCTACTCGTCGCGGGAGAGACTCCGCTGACCGTCGGAGTCTTCGACGGCGCGGCCGCCGCGGTGGCCGCCCGGAACGAAGGCGGGCTGCGGAGCGTTTTGTACGTCGTGCGGGTCGGCGCGATCCTGGAGCTTCGCACCGAGTTCGTCCCGGCAGAGGCCTCAGACGCAGCCATCTGGGCTATCTTCGGGTTCACTATGACCATTCCACTGGACCAACGGGTCCTCCTCCGCTGATCCAGCAGCGTACTACTGCAACATCTAGGGGACGATGCAGCACTTCAAAGCCTTGGCCGAATCCGTCAAGGAACGGCTTTTCCACCTGCGCCCCGAGCTCCTTCACCGCACCTCAGATCCCGGCCTGCTGGCCGTCGCGCTGGGTGCCACCCTGTACTCGCCGGCCACGAGAAGCTCGCTGGCACACGGAATCCGGAAACAAGCCGAGGCGGGATGCCTCAGCATCGTCGTCTGCCTCGAAGATGCCGTTCCAGACGAGGAAGTGCCCGCCGCAGAGGAGAACCTGCTCGGTGCACTGGCCGAACTGTCCTTAGACGATCCGGGCCAGCTCCCGCTGATCTTCATCCGGTGCCGTACGCCCGAACAGCTGCTCGACGTCGGACGCAGGGCAGGCGCGGCTCTCGGAGTCGTCTACGGCTTCGTCCTGCCCAAATTCGAGAACGAGACTGGGCGCGGGCGTGCCTTCCTAGCGGCACTGGAGCTGTTGAACGAAGAATCCGGACGCACCGGGGGCTCAACGAAACAGGCCTTGAGGGCAATGCCGATCATCGAGGATCTTTCGACAACTCATCTAGAGTCACGTGTCCGGGTGCTGACAGACAATCTGGCCCTGGTCGAAGAGTTCCGTGACTTGGTGCTGTGCGTCCGGATCGGTGCCACGGACATGTCCAGTGCCTTTGGCCTGCGGCGTTCCCGCGATCTGACTATCTACAACGTCAAGGTGGTCGCGAACATCATTGGCGATGTCGTGAATATCTTCGGCCGCCCGCATGACGGCTGGGTCATCTCCGGCCCCGTCTGGGAACACTTCGTCAACACGGAACGGGTCCTACGGCCCCAACTGCGGTCCACGCCCTTTGAAGCCGTCAATGAGGGCCAACTCCGGCAGCGCATCCTGATGGATAATCTGGATGGCCTGATTCGCGAGATCGAACTGGATCTCGCGAACGGCCTGCTGGGCAAGACCGTCATCCATCCCAGCCATGTGCCGGTGGTGCACGCCATGTGCGTCGTGAGCGACGAGGAATACCTCGATGCCCTGGACATAGCCGGGAGCGCAGGCGGAGGCGTGAAGGCCTCGTCCTATGGAAACAAGATGAACGAGCTGAAGCCACACCGTGCATGGGCGGAGCGGACCCTATTGCGTGCCCGGGCCTTCGGGGTCGCGAGGCCGGGCGTCAGTTTTGTCGAACTATTGGAAGCGAGCATGAGGTGAAGCAAATCTCTACTGATGCTCCCTGGAGCGGCGGTTATGTGCGCGATGCCCTCGGCGTCGACGTTGCCTCAGACCCCAGTCGCAGCGTGCTGCCGGTAAAAGCACTGGTCGGGCTGGCACTGCGGCGCAATCCCAAAAGGGCCCACCTGCTCGTCTCCCGCGTGCTCGCCAAGCACGTGCCCACCGAACCGGGGATCGCGACGGCGGCGGGGCAGCTTCTGGGGCTCTTGGTCCGAAGGGAACTCGAACTCCCCGCGGTTGCCGGCCCGGACGCCGAATCACTGAACGACGTCATTGACGAGGCCGCGGGCAGGCTGGCGCGCCTGCTGGAGGGCGACACGGTTGCGGACGGCGGCACGGCACCGAACGAGGACGGGAGACGCAGCAGGCTCGCCGACGTGGCCCGCCTGGGCGAACTGCTCGTCCGATGGCAAACAGAATTTCCCGGCGTCGTGACCATTGGTTACGCCGAAACAGCCACCGGGCTGGGCCAGCTGGTGGCCGGGCAACTGGGAACCTATTACATCCACTCGACCCGGCTGAGCAGCAACGAAGTGGAACCCTACGGCGCGTTCGAGGAAATGCATTCACACGCAACTTCCCACCAGTTGCTGCCAACTAGCCGCGCCGCCCTGGACTTGGCCGAGACCGTGGTCCTGGTCGATGACGAGCTGAGCACCGGCGCCACGATCATCAACACCATCCGCGAACTGCACCGCACCGCACCGCACCGGCACTACGTCGTCGCCTCCCTAGTGGACCTGCGCTCCACCGCAGACCTGGACCGCCTCGATGAACTGGCACGCGAACTCAGCGCCAGGATTAGTGCTGTGGCACTGGCGCAGGGAAGCATCCGGCTGCCAGAAACGCTCGCTTCAGACGCGGCGGAACTGATCAGCAGCATCCCACTCGCGTGCGCAGCCGTCCCCGCGCCGGGCCGGATCCGGCTGCTGGACCTGCACGGAATCGTGCCACCAATCCGCAGCCCCCGCTTTGGCGTTGCCGGCCGTCCCGATCCGGACCAGGCAGCGCGCATCGCGGGCGCCCTGGCGGCGGCACTTGGCAGCCGCGGCGGGATGAGGGCCCGGGTGCTGGTCCTCGCCACGGAGGAATTCATGGCGCTGCCCCTGGCGGTCGCCGCACGGCTGCAGGACCTGTGCCCTGACGCCGACATCCGCTATTCCACCAGTACCCGCTCACCGATCGCCGCGCTGGACGAACCGGACTACGCCATCCGTTCCGCCATTGCCTTTGGCAGCGACGACGACGCTCCGGACGGCCCCGGGGCCCGGTTTGCCTACAACTTCATGCACCCCGAAGGACGCTTCGATACGGTGCTCATCATGGCGGAACCCGGCACCGCAGAGTCGGGGCTCCTGGGCCCCGGCAAGATCGCCGAGGCCGTTGCTGGTAGCGCCGACGATGTCAGGCTGGTCATGTTGCCGGTCCAGACACCGTTTCCGACGCCGCTGCTCGGCCCCGCCTTCGGCTCCTATCTGCCGGAGGACGTCGAATGGCTACTAAAGGACCTGAGTTCCGCGCAATTGGAAGCGCCGAGGGAAGAGCGTGAGGCCGCTATCCAGTCCGGCAAGGCCAGTTACGCCGAATCGCTGCCGCAGGAGTTCGAACCCTCGCCCGAGTACGGCGCCTTGTTCCAGGCCGCGCTGGAGAGCTCGGCCGTCCGGATCGCGCACGCCGTCGGAACGCTCACCGAGCAGGTCTTGAAGCTGCGCGGCAACGCACCTGTGTTGGTTTCGCTCGCCCGCGCAGGAACTCCCGTGGGCATCCTGATGAAGCGTTGGGCCTGGGAAGTCCACGGACTCAAGCTGCCGCACTATGCCATCAGCATCGTGCGCGGGCTCGGCATCGACCAGACGGCCCTCGGCTATCTCGCGTCCCGGCACCGCCCGGACGACATCATGTTCGTGGACGGCTGGACCGGCAAGGGAGCCATCGCCCGCGAACTCGCCGCCGCCGTCGAGCTCTTCCGACAGACCGATGGGCCGGCGTTCCGGCCCGACCTTGCAGTCCTCGCGGACCCGGGGCACTGCGTCCGGATCTTCGGCACGAGGGATGACTATCTGGTCCCCTCCGCCTGCCTGAACTCGACCGTCTCCGGTCTCGTCTCCCGCACCGTATTCAACAAGGCACTGATCGGCCCCGGCGATTTTCACGGGGCCAAGTTCTACTCGGAGCTGTCCGGCAGCGACGTCTCCGGCGACTTCCTGGCAGCCGTGACGGCGCAGTTCGCTGGCGTCCGGGAGGACGTACTGCGGGGTGCAGCGCACGCCCCTTCCGATGGCTCAGGGCTCCCCGAAGCAGACTGGTCCGGGTGGTCCGCCGTCGAGCAGCTCAGCCGCAGCTTCGGCATCAACAACGTGAACCTGGTCAAACCAGGTGTCGGTGAAACCACCAGGGTCCTCCTGCGTCGCGTGCCTTGGAAGGTGCTGGTGCGCCCCGAGGCCGTGCCCGAACTCGCCCACGTGCTGCATCTGGCCGAACACCGCGGTGTCGAGGTACTGGAAGTCCCTGGCCTGGCCTACAGCTGCGTCGGGCTGATCCATCCGCTGCACACGCCGGGAGCAACCGGCGCCGACGGCAAAGCCGTGGTGGACGTATGAGCCTTCACTCAAGCGGCGCGCCGGTTATGGTAGCCAGCGATCTGGACCGCACGCTGATCTATTCGGCAAACTCCATGGCGCTCACGGGAAGCGACCACCTGGCACCCCGGATGGTGGTCGCGGAGGTGTACGACGCAGCTCCCCTGTCCTTCATGACCAGGACAGCGGAGGAGTTGCTGGAGAGGATCGTGGAGAGGAGTGTCTTCGTACCCGTCACCACCCGCACCCGGGCGCAGTTCTCCCGGGTGCGGGTGCCCGGCTCCGGCCGCGGATACGCCGTGACGACGAACGGTGCCGTGCTGCTGCACGACGGCGAGTCGGATGGTGACTGGTCGCGGCACATCCAGCGGTCGTTGGGGTCAGACTGCGCGCCCCTGGATGACGTGTTGGACCACCTCAGAGGCGCGGCCGCAGTCCCCGCCGTCTTGAGGATACGGACCGCCGAAGAATACTTTGTGTACTCGATCGTTGACCGGGACGGGCTGCCCGAAGCGTATCTGGACGAGCTCGGCGCCTGGTGCCAGGCCCGCGGCTGGACGACGTCTTTGCAAGGGCGGAAGCTCTACTGCGTCCCGGCCCCGATCACCAAGGAAGCCGCTGTGGACGAGGTGCGGCGGCGGACCGGATCAGGTCTTCTTGTAGCCGCGGGCGACTCCCGGCTGGATGCGGGCATCCTCGAGCTGGCGGACATCGCCATCCGTCCATCGCACGGCGAACTCGACAGCGACTCGTTCACGCTGCCAAACCTAACGGTGACTTCGGCCTCCGGAGTCCTGGCCGGCGAGGAGATCCTGCGTTTCGTCAGCGACGTCCTGGCGGAAACCATGGCTCCGCTCCCCTATTCTGTCGCCGAGCAGAGGCCGACTGTCCCGACCGCGTTCTAATCCGTTTGTCGTCGGGGAGCGCTACGAGCGCCATGAGCCGTAGACACCCCGGCCGAACCCGGCTTCGCTTGACTGCCGCAATATACGGGTCCGTAACCGTCATGCGGGCTTCCACCCTGCACAATGGTTTCGGGTCGGCCGAGTCTTGTCGTCCCGGCCCCGCGCACCTACCGAACGGCCCGCGGCCAGACCATCATTTGGGGGAGAAACATGAGCAACGAATACCGGCTCGACGACGGGATGCCACGTTACGGATCCCGCTCGGAGGGATACACACCTCACGAGGCAGCGCCGGCCGCGGCAGTGCGCGTGGAGGAGGCCCCGGAGGGAGCTGCACGCCTCGGACTCGACGAGATGGCAGCGGCCATCGACCGACGGCTGACCAGCTCGTGGGCCGACAGGGACAATCCGCTCGTCGCGGCGATGCGAAAGACCCACCCCGAAGAACTGGCGGCCGCCCGCGCGCTCGTGAAGTTGCACCTGGGCTCGCAACGGCAATGGCGGCTGAAGGCCGAGGCCGTGCGGAACAAGCGCCTGGCAGCGACCATGCGCCAGCGCCGGTCCTCCGGCACCGCCCGGGAGGTCTTTGCACTGCGTGCCATACTCATGGCTGGACTCATCGCCCTGCCGACCTACATCGTGGCCACCAGCCGGGAAGACCTGCTCAAACTCGTGCTCGTCGGCATCGGCTGCATTGCGGTCGCGATGACAGGTGGGCACTACATCACTGTCCACGCGCGAGTGCCGGTGATGCCAAACATCCGGGCCGCGTGGCTGGCCGAGATTCGCGAGGACGTCGTCGACGCCACCCTGGTCGCCATCCTGCAGAACAACGGAGCCGGACTTGATGCGGGGACCGCCGCCGCCGGCCGGCGCGGCTGGACGAGCATCCAGACCGCGGCCAAAGCCATGGACGCACTCCACAGCTGACCCGCTTTCGGCCCACGACGGCTGCATCCAATGGGGAAGGTTCGCCTCGACCGTGCACGCGGAACAGACCATCCCGTAGGCGGTTCTACTGATGGCCGTAAACGAGGAAACCCGGAGACAACAGGAAGGTTCCGCATGGTTCGTTGGTGCGGAACCTTCCTGTGCGCAACCGATTAGGCGCCGCGCTTCTCCCGCGACAGCCCAAGGCCCATGACGATGAGGACGGGGGTGGCCAGAAGAAGCGACGTTATGAACAGGGCCGCCCCGAAATACGGCACGGCCAGACCGATGAGTCCCAACAGCAAGGCAAGGCCCGCGAAGGTCAGGGACGTTATCGGTGACCCGTGGCTCCGGCTGCGCTGGTTGGACAGGAGGACGATGCCGGCAGTGATGTTGCCCAGTGCGGCTACCAAGATGAGGAATGCCATGAATGCCGTGCCGCCGCCTGCGCTGAAGCCGGCTATGGACGGGACGAAAAGCCAGGTACCAAGAGCGATCCCTACGATGCCGGCCGCGACACGGTAGCCGGAAGACTTGGGACCCTTTGGCACGGCCGGACCCCATGGGCCCGGCTGCTGGTTGTATGGGCCTGGTAGTGGCTGAGCGTACGGTCCCGGGGCCGCATAACCGTGCGGCGGGTACACAGCTTGGTGTTGCCCATAGGACTGCGGCTGGCCCGGGTATCCGCCTGGCGCGGCATACTGCGGCGGAGCCTGTTGAATAGGCGCCTGAAACTGCGGCTGGCCGTAGCCCTCGGGCTGCTGGGCCGGGTACTGCGGTGTCGATTGGGGCGCCTGCGATGCGGGCGGGATCGGCGGAAAGTTCTCAGTCAAGGTTCCCCCATGGGTAGTGTTCGGATCGCTGCCAGACTAGCCGCGGCAACAAGGATCAAGCTGATGTGACGCCGCGCAGTCGAGGTGTCGTGATCTGATCGTTCACAGATTACATCCAGCAAGCACCCAGAGCCGATGTCTCATTGCGGATCATTCGCGGATGTCGCATATTGCGTCCTACATCGTCAGGAAACGGCGGTCGGCAGGGATGGTCGGCGTGTCCGCCTCAGCGAGCTCGGCGGTCGCAGCCAATTATTGCTATCGGACTGCGGCCCTCAGTCCACACCCGATGCCTCCGCCTCGGGACACCCGCAGGCTAACCACTTGAACGCTGGCACTTTCCGAAAATCCCCCGAGATGGCACTTTCCGATGTGTCTGCATTCGATTGCGCGGATGCAATGTAACATCCGGTATGCGGGTATACGCCCGTGACGCTACTGGGGGAAGCGAACATGCTTGTAACTGTTGGCTGGCGCGATGTACCGCTTTGCGGCCAGCGCTCCACGCCGGGCTCCCCCTATGTGCGTAAATCACCGCACCCACTCCGCACGCTTCGCATCGCACGTCGGTCAGGTGTCCTATGAAAGGACTCTCATGAGCCAGCCCCCGAACCTCGCCCCCTATCCCCCCGCCTACGGATATGGACAGACAAAACAGAGCAATAAGTCTTTCCTCGTGACATGGCTGTTCTCCCTCCTCCTCGGCGTTTTCGGCGTGGACCGTTTCTATCTGGGCAAAGTCGGAACCGGTATTCTCAAACTGGTCACCTTCGGCGGCCTGGGCATCTGGGCCTTGGTCGATCTCATCCTCGTACTGGCGAACAAAACCCGCGATAAGCAGGGTCTTCCGCTCGAGGGCTACGACAAGCACAAGAAAATTGCCCTGATCGTCACCGCCGCCTTCGTTCTCCTGAGCATCATCATCAATGCCAGCCGCGCCGGAGCTGCCACTTCGTCCGCCTCACCCGTTTCCGTCGCAAATGACGCTACTTCTGTCGCTACTGCTACCCCGGCAGCGACCCCAACGCAGGATCCCGCCGTCGCCAAGGCCGAGGCCGACGCTAAGGCCAAGGCTGACGCTGACGCTGCTGCTAAGGCGGCGAAGGCCGAGGCCGACGCTAAAGCCAAGGCCGACGCCGACGCCGCTGCCAAAGCTAAGGCTGACGCTGACGCTGCTGCCAAGGCTGCTGCCGAAGCTGGGACGATCAGTCAGCAAAACGCTCTGCGGAAAGCCGGTGATTACCTCGATTACCAGGCCTTCTCGCGCACTGGCTTGATCAAGCAACTGGAATTCGAAAAGTATTCGACACCAGATGCGACGTGGGCCGTCGACCGGGTGACAGTCGACTGGAACGAGCAGGCAGCTAAAAAGGCCAAGGATTACCTCGCATACCAGTCCTTCTCGCGTGCCGGGCTGAAAGAGCAACTCGCCTTCGAGGGCTTCACCCCGGCGCAGGCCGAGTACGGCGTGAGCCAGACGGGTCTCTAGCGGTCGCGATGCTACAGCCGGCGGAAGTGATCACTCTCCCGCCGGCTCGCCTCACTTGACGTTCGACCAGCTGGAAGTCCGTTATTCCCAGGCTTAGCTACATGCACGACGATTGTCTTAGTCAGTGCAACGCCCTGCCTTGCCCTCCCCGGGCGGATCACCGTCCAATTCGACGGAAGGAATACGGAATTACCCGTGCCCGAATTCCCGTCGATGTGTTTGAATTCGACCGCTTCAATTTCGCACCCAAGAGTCTGAGCATTTCCCCTGCCGCAGCCGCGCACAATACCACGGTGGCGGGACTGCGGCCGAGGCCGGGGCGGGCGCAGCGACAGGTGCCACTGTTTGGATAACCGTCACTGTCGGCGCCGGAGCAGTGACTGTCCGAGTGACTGTGGCCGTTTGGTAGCAGTTAATGTAGTGGCCGCCTGCGGGCTCCCCCACAACAAATACGTGCCGGGAATGCCCGCAGGAGGCCAACTGACCCGGATGCTCAACGACGACGGGATCCGCGTTTCGCAACGTGAAACAGATCCGACGAATAGCCATCCCTATGCAAGCTTAACCTTTGATATCGACCCCACCAACGAGCACGCCATGCAGTATCTACGATAGGTATTTACGTGAAAACCAGAGACATTGCCAAGAAATACCAACTTGATCCGATCGCTTTCGATCAGTGGTTAAAACAATCCGAATTTCAGTACAAGTCTGGAATTACTGGCCTGAGCGTCGACGACGGCGTCAACACAGACGAAATGGTCGGCCGTTACAGGCAGTATCTTATCCAGGAGAAGGCACGGGTAGCTCAGGAGCAGGAACGTCTCGCGCTAGAGCAAGCCAACGCGAAGCAAGATGAGCTAGCAAAGCAACGCGCCCTTGCGAGCATACTCATCACGTCCGGTTTCAACTTTGAGGGCTACAGCATCACCAAGTACTCAGGCTATATTTCTGGTGACGATGCGGTATCGATGGACCGCCCAAACCACGGCTGGTTTGGGGGCGTGAACAAGGATGTCGGCGCAGACTTGCTTTCGGGACTGTCGCACATCAGGCGAAACGCTCTAGCGGAGTTGAAAGAGGCAGCATATGCACTCGGATGCAACGCTGTGATCGGAGTGGACTTCGACTACCTGACCTTGGACCCCGAGACTGCGAGTAGTTCGGGGGGAACACTGTATCTGCCGTTCTTATTTGCAGTGACGGCGAATGGCAACGCTGTTGTGATCGAAAGGAACGAACACGCTGGTTTGGCGTAGGGCGCTGTTTCGCGCGCAGGATCTTCCGTAAGGTCGCCCTATCCTATGCCATGCGAGACAACTTACGCCCGGTTGAGCGACACCGAGCGATCTCAGGATGCGTTCACCAAGCGTTGAAGTGCAGCCCCGGGAGGAAACGTGAGCAAGGCGCGTGAAACTGCCCCGCAAGACTGACGCAAAGTCCCGTCGTAGCAGTACAACGCGGGATCACCTAGCGCCCGAAAGTCCCCTCTGGATGGGCGCTACGTGACCCCGGCGTTGCTGTTACGGCGGCCCTACCCCTGCAGCACCGGGCTCGGGGACATCTCCGCGGCCTGGCGCAGGGCCTCGATCATGCTGCGCACGTCCACGATGCCCTTGCCCGCGATGTCGAAGGCCGTGCCGTGGTCCACGGAGGTGCGGATTACCGGCAGGCCCACGGTGATGTTGACGCCGGCCTCGATGCCCAGGACCTTCACCGGGCCGTGGCCCTGGTCGTGGTACATCGCGACGATCAGGTCGAAGTCGCCGCGTCCGGCCAGGAAGAACGCGGTGTCGGCCGGGAGCGGGCCGCGGGCGTCGATGCCGTCGGCCTGCAGCTTCTCAATGGCCGGGGTGATCTTCTCCGCTTCCTCGCCGTAGCCGAACAGGCCGTTCTCCCCCGCGTGCGGGTTGATGGCGCAGACGCCGATCTTGGGATTGGCGATGCCTGCGCGCTGCATGGCGCTGTAACCGCGACGGACGGTGCGTTCCACCAGGCCGGGCTCGATCTTGTTGATCGCATCGATCAGGCCGATGTGCGTGGTGACATGGATGACCTTGACCTTGGGCGTGGAGAGCATCATGGACACTTCCTCAATCCCCATGAAGTGCGCCAGCAGCTCCGTGTGGCCCGGGTAAATGTGCCCGGCCTTGTGCAGCGCGGCCTTGTTCAGCGGCGCAGTGCAGATCCCCTGCACCTCCCCCTTCATCCCGAGCTCGCAGGCGATCCGTATGTAGTGGTACGCGGCGTTGCCGGCCTCGGCGGATTCCACACCCCAGGGCAGGTCGTGCGAGAGCAGTTTCGGATCAATCACGTTGATGCGGCCCGGTTCAAAGACGGCCTCGGCCACGTCCTGGATCTCGACGATGTCCGCCGCGACGCCCAGCGCCTTCGCACCCAGTTCCAACCGGTACACGTCACCGATGACGATAGGCCGGCAGTCGCGGTAGGCGTTCTCGGCCAGCAGCGCGCCCACCGTGACTTCGGGGCCGACGCCGGCGCCGTCGCCCATGGTGACGGCGATGACGGGGCGAGCGTCCGGTGCTGTTGCCTTCAAATCGGTGGCATTCAACTCGGCGGCTTTCAAGACTGAATTCATGGTTTCTCCAGATTTTGCGGAAGGGTCGAGTGGTTCGTGACGTGCAGTGCCGGCCGGTTCGCTGGCCCGGCGGCCTTGGATTGAGTGGTAGAGCTGCAGCAGGGCCTGGTCATTGCCAAAGCTGCCGGGCTTGGTGCCCACCAGCCTGCCGTCGTCGGCGAGGCTGACCACCGCCCCGTGCTGTTCGGCGCCGAGCGGCTCCAACGCCCGGATGCCGAGGCGGTCCAGCACCTCGCGGGCGGTCTCTCCACCGGTCAGGATGAGATCGGGAAGAACGACGTCGAGTCCCGACTGCGGGACGACGGCGGCGGACACGAAGTCCGACAGGTTGCCGACGATCGTGCCGGCTTCCCGGGGATCCACTTGCTCGGCGATGACGGTCAGGACTACAGGCTCGCGGGCGGCCAGAGCCTCGCGGACAACACCGAGCTTGGGTGCCGTCCCGGGCTGGCGAAGTTCCTCCGGGCTCAGTCCGACGAGCGTAAAGCCCCCGGCCCGAAGCTCCCGTAGTTGCCTGCGTGCTGCTTCGGACGCGGAGCCGACGACGGCGAGCACCGGCCGCGCGGCACGGCTCTCAGTCAGATCTGAGGTACTGGCGTCTCGTGCGACTTGCGCGTTTCGCGCAGGGACCGGGGTTTTCGTGTCCGGCGCGGAGCGTTCCGCCGGGCGAAGAGTTTGCGCGAGTACGGCCGCGATGCCGCCCGTGCCCACCAGGACGATTCTGCGACCGTCGGCGGAATAGTCCAGCTGGGCCAGGGCCTCGACCACGGCTTCCAGGTCGGCCTCGGTTTCGCCGTCGGCCACCACGGTCGCGGCCTTATCACCCGAGAACAACTCACGGAGCGTGTCTGCGAGGTTCGGGGAGCGGACCACGGCGAGATCCAGCCCCTGAACGGAACTCTGCGGCAGAACCTCCGCGACCAAAGAAGGCGGCGCGGCTGCCTCGGCCTTCCAGAGTCCGGTATCGGCCAGAGGCACGCCGTCTGCGTAGGGCCGTCCATCCACCACGGTGCGCCGCAGCTGCGGCAGCGCACCGGCGATCAGCGCGTGGAAACCGAGCTCCGCCAGAGCAGCCACTTCGGCGCCCACGTTGCCGCGCCACAGCGAGTCGAGCTTCTTGAACAGCACAGCAGCGTCCACGGCGGCCGGCCCCGCAAAGACCCGGGCCACGGCGGCCGCGGCAGCTTCGGGGGCACAGGACCTCGAGTGGGTGTCAACGGCGATCACGTCGGAAGTCGCGGAAGATGGTTCAAGCAGGATCCGCGTGTCGAACCCCTGCCGGGCAAAGCACTCCCCCACTTCAGCGGCGCCGGAAAAGTCATCGGCCTGTACGAGCACTGTTGCCATCTCTCCCTCCTCCCTTGGATCGGACTGGTAATCAAGCGGGTAATGAAGCTGGTTATCGAGCTCTTCATCAAGCTGTCGATGTCCTCATCATGACACAACTGCGCGAATCGCGCTAGAACTATTGCGCGAATCGCGCAAACGTGGCAAGGTGATCCATGTAACACGGCGCAGGCCATCCGGTCGCCAGCCGTCCCCCCGTTCTACCGAGAGGTCAACGATGACCGTTCTTCCTCAAGGACCCGAGATTTCCCGGCGCCGCCTGCTGCAATTTGGCGGACTGGCCGGACTTCTCCTGGGCACAGGCAGCGTCGCCGGATGTGCCGGCCCCACCGGCCTGCCAGGACCCAGCACCTTGACCCTGGCGCTCAACCGCTCCTTGGTCAGCCTGGACAACAAACTCAACCAGTTCGACGCCGCCGTCACGGTCCAGCGCTCCGTACGCCAGGGGCTCACCGCCATTGGCCCCGAGACGAAGCCCGTCCTGGTCCTGGCCGAAAGCTTCGTCATGACCTCCCCCACGGTATGGACGGTCAAGCTGCGCGAAGGCATCAAGTACTCCGACGGCACCCCCCTGAAGATCGAGGACGTCGCCACGGCCCTGAAGATGTACCAGCAGGTCCAGGGCTCCTTCGTTGCCGGCTTCTTCCCCGAGTTCCCCACCGTGGTACCTGTGGATGACCGGACTTTCCGGATGGAATCCAAGAAGCCGATTCCCATCCTCGATTCGCTCATGAGCATGATCCTGATCAGCCCCGCGGCCAAGAACAAGCCCGAAGAACTGCAGGAAGGCGTCGGCACCGGCCCGTACGTCGTGACCAAGTTCAACCGCGGCGCCGGCACCTACAGCCTCAAGCGCAACGAGAACTATTGGGGCCCCGCACCGGCGGTGGACACCGTCGAGGTGCGGTTCCTTCCCGAGGAATCCAGCCGCGTCATCGCCCTGCGCAGCGGCGAGGTGGATGTCATTGACTCCATCACCCCCGACTCGCGCGAACAGCTGGCCGGGCTTCCCGGCGTCGTACTGAGTGAAGCGTCCAGCCTCCGGCTGAACCAGATCTTCTACAACTTCCGCAAGCCCGCCGGGCACCCTCTGGCCGATGTCCGGGTCCGTGAGGCCCTCAGCTGGGCCATCAACGGCGAAGCGCTGGTCAAGGACGTGCTGGTGAACTCCGTCAGCCAGGCCGAGGGCGTCACCCCGTCCAGCCTGACCGGCTTCGCCAAGACCGGCACCTACGTTTACGATCCCGAGAAGGCCAAGGCCACCCTGAAGAGCCTCGGCGTCACCGACCTCAGCCTGAAGATCATCTGGGAAACCGGCGAATTCGCTTCCGACACCTCCGTTATGGAGGCCCTCGTGGAGATGTTCGGCAACATCGGCGTCCAGGCCCAGCTCCAGCAGTTCGAAGCCGGCGGCAACATCTCGGCCTGGCGCCAGGGCAAGCAAGGCGACTGGGACCTGCTGGGCAATGGCTTCAGCAGCCCCACCGGCCTGGCCATCACCATGATGCAGGGCATGTACGCCGGCACCGCGGAGAAGGAAAAGACCCGCGACACCTACCAGGGATACGTGAATCCCGCCGTGCACGCCAAGATCCAGGCCGCCGCCACCGAAGTTGATCCCGTACGGCGGCAGCAGCTGCTCGCAGTGGCCCAGCAGGCCATCTGGGAGACCTGGCCCTGTGCCTGGGCGTTCGTGCCCAAGTCCGTGCTGGCCCACCGCAACCGGGTGGGCGGCCTTTCGCTGGCTCCCACCAACTCCTACCCGCTCGCTGACGTCCGGCTGGAGGCCTGACCATGACGAAGTACATCCTCAAGAGGATCGGCCAAGGCCTGCTGACCGTGTTCCTCACGGTTTCCACGGTGTTCATCCTGATCCGCCTGGCCCCGGGCGATCCGGCCGTTGCCTACGCCGGACCGCTGGCCACCACCGAACAGCTCGCCAAGGTCCGGGAGCAGTTCGGCCTGGACCTGCCCTTGATCCAGCAGTACTGGATCTTCCTGCAGGAGCTGTTCACCGGCAACCTCGGCACCTCGTACTCCTTCCAGGCCCCGGCCGTGCAGGTGGTCATGGAGCGGTTGCCGTACACGCTGACCTTGGCCACGTCCGCGATCCTGCTCACCACAGTGGTCGCCATCCCGCTGGGCGTCTGGATGTCCCGCCGGCCGGACACCAAAAAGGAATTCGGCGTCAACGTCCTGACCATCGCCGGGCAGTCCATGCCGGACTTCTGGACCGGCATCATGCTGCTCACCTTCTTCGCCGTCCTCATCCCGATTTTCCCGGCCTCCGGCTTCGCCACCTGGGGCAGCCTGGTCCTGCCCACCGTCACCATCGCCATCCTGCAGATCGCCCTGATCTCGCGGATGGTCCGGCGGGAAATGACGGCGAACTTCGCCGCACCCTACCTGACCGTCGCCCGCTCCCGCGGCGTCCGAAATTCCCTGCTGACCTGGCGCTACGCCATGGGCAACTCCGCCATCCCGGTCTTCACGGCCCTCGGCACCCGCTTCGCGGCCATGCTCAACGGCGTGGTGGTGGTGGAAGTGGTGTTCGCGTGGCCCGGCGTCGGCTCCCTGATTGTGCGGGCGCTCGAAACCCGCGACTACCCGCTGATCCAGGCCACGGTCCTGATCACGGCTTTGCTGGCGGTTGGAGTCCAGCTGCTCGTCGACCTCGCCTACCCCCTGCTTGATCCCCGCATTCGTCTTGGAAAGGCGGCCACAGCATGAGTATCAGCGACACCGCAACTCCTTCCGCAGTCCCTCCGGCAGGCGTACCCACCGAGCCCCCGGCCAGGAAGTCCTCCCCCAGCGCCGTCACCAAGGAGCTGATCGCCAAGGCCGGCGCCACCCGCCGACGGGCAGGCGCCAAGTTCAAGATACGCACCGGCGTCATCTGCACGCTGCTGGTGGTCGTTCCAATCGTGCTGGCCGGGTTCCTGCCGCTGGCGGACCCCAACCACCAGGACCTTGCCCACCGGCTGCTTCCACCGCTGAGCGAGGGTCACCTGTTCGGCACCGACCAGCTGGGCCGCGACCTGCTCTCCCGGGTGCTGCATGGCGGCCAGGTCTCGCTCACCATCGGTGTCCTGGCCGTGGTGGTCTCCGGCACCATCGGCATCATCTTTGGCGCGGCAGCCGGGTACTTCGGCGGCAAGCTGGACACCGTGGTTTCGCGCCTGATCGAGGCGCAGATGTCCCTCCCGCTGCTGATGATGCTGCTGCTGGTGGTGGCGCTCTTCGGCCCGTCCATTCCGGTTATCACGTTCGTGATCGCCATCGCCCAATGGCCCGAGGTGGCACGCCTGACCCGGTCCATGGTGCTCGTGGAACGCGAAAAGCCCTACGTCTCCGCCGCGCGGATCCTCGGCCTGCACCGCGTGCAGATCCTGATCCAGCACGTCATTCCCAACGTCATCAAGCAGGCCACGCTGGTGGTGCTGCTCCTCCTGGCCCAGGCCGTGCTGCTGGAAAGCGCGCTCGCCTTCCTCGGCGCCGGCCCGCAGCGGCCGTTCGCCACGTGGGGGCGCATCATCTCCGACGGTCAGGGCTACCTCACCACCGCCTGGTGGCTGGTAACGGTGCCCGGCCTGGTGATCGCGATCATGGTAGTGGGCGTGAACCTGCTGGGCGACGGCCTCCGCGACCGTCCCCGCCGCAAGAAGAAGGGTGCCTGAGATGGCCTTGCATTCGGAAATGACAGAACAGCCGCTGCTGGAGGTCCGCGACTTCCAGGTGGAACTGATCACCGACGTCGGCATTGTCCGCGCCGTGGATTGCGTCAGCTTCACCATCCACCGGGGCGAGACGGTCACCATCATCGGTGAGTCCGGTTCCGGAAAATCGACGACGGCGATGGGCCTCCTCCGGCTCCTGCCGGAGGACCTCGCCGTGATCTCAGGATCGGTCAAGATCGACGGCGTGGACGTGATCGCCGATTCCAAGGCGATCGACAAGGTCCGCGGGAGGACCCTCGCGCTGATCCCGCAAGACCCCATGACGGCACTGAGCCCCGTGCACTCGATCGGCAACCAGCTGTTTGAGGCCATCCGAATCGCCGGCGCGGCCTCGACCAAGGAAAAGGGCGCCGTCCATGCCCGCGCCATCCGGCTGTTGGAGCAGGTCCACATCCCCACCCCGGATGCGCAGCTGAAGAAGTACCCGCACCAGCTCTCCGGCGGGATGCTCCAGCGCGTCCTGATCGCCATTGCGCTGGCCAGCGAGCCGCAGCTGCTGGTGGCCGATGAGCCCACGTCCGCCCTGGACGTCACCGTGCAGGCGGGCATCCTGGACCTGCTGCTCGAACTGCAGGAACAGCGCGGCATCGGCATCCTGATGATCACCCACGACCTCGGCGTGGCCCGGCTGATCTCGGACCGCATCCACGTCATGAAGGACGGCTCGTTCGTCGAGTCCGGCGAGGTCCAGCAGATCGTGGACAACCCCGCCACCGACTACACCCGCAAGCTGCTCGCCGCCATCCCCGTCCTGGGCGCCTGGGACGAAACGCCGGTCGCCAGCACCCTGACCACCACCGGAGCCCGCCATGAATAAGCCGTTCCTGTCCGTCGAAAACCTCGTGGTGGACTACGCCGTCTCCGGCGGAACCTTCCGGGCCGTGGACGACGTCTCCTTCTCGGTGGAGAAGGGCAAGACGATCGCCGTCGTCGGGGAATCCGGCTGCGGGAAATCCACCATCGCCAAGGCGCTCATGCGCCTGGTCACGCCGACCAGTGGCCGGATCGACCTGGACGGCACCGACCTGGCGGCGCTCAGCGAGGCCAAGCTCCGGCCCCTGCGCTCGAAGTTCCAGATGGTCTTCCAGGATCCCTACGGTTCCCTCGACCCGCACCTCACGGCACAGGAAATCGTGGCCGAGCCGATGAAGCTCCAGGGTGTCCGGTCGCGGGCCGAGCGGCACAAGGCGGCTGCCAGCCTGATCGACCAGGTGGGTCTGCCCGTCGCATCCCTGGACAAGCACCCGTCAGAGTTTTCCGGCGGACAACGGCAGCGGATCGGGATTGCCCGGGCGCTGGCGTCCAAGCCGGAACTGCTGGTCTGCGACGAGGCCACGAGCGCGCTCGACGTCTCCGTGCAAGCCCAGGTGCTCCGACTGCTGAAGTCCATCCAGGACGAAACCGGCATCACCTACGTCTTCATTTCGCACAACCTCGGCGTGGTGCAGGAGATCAGCGATACCGTGATGGTCATGCAGCGCGGCAAGCTCGTGGAGCACGGCACGACGGCGCAGGTGCTGACAGCGCCGGCCGAGGACTACACCCGCAAGCTCCGCCGCGCCGCCCTCGACCCGTCCACCATGACCGGCCTGAAGCCGCGGCACATCGTCTCGTCGCTGGCGCTGAAGACCAGCGCCTGAGGCCCTGACCATCTCCCCCTAAACAGCCACCCGCCAACTCGATCATGAGGAATCAACCAATGAGCATCCAGCCCGAAGGCACGCCAGTGGACGGCCTGAAGCTACCCATCTCCAGGCTCGTCCTGGGCACCATGACGTTCGGCGACACCGCCGATGAGGCCACCGCGGGACGGATGGTGGACGAGGCGCTCGCGGCCGGCATCACCACCATCGACACCGCCAACGCCTACGTCGGCGGAGCCACCGAGGAGATGCTGTCCCGCCTCCTGAAGGACCGCCGGGCCGACGTCGTCCTCGCCTCCAAGGCGGGCATGCCGCATTCGGACCACGGCCAGCACGCCCCGCTGTCCAAGGAGGGTCTGCGCAACAGCGTGGAGGGCAGCCTGCGCCGGCTCGGCGTGGACAGCATCGACCTGTTCTATTTGCACCAGCCCGACCGGGCCACCCCGCTGCAGGAAACCCTGGGCACCGTGGCCGAGCTCGCCGCTGAAGGGAAGATCGGCGCGCTGGGCGTGTCCAACTTCGCGGCCTGGCAGATCGCCGACGTCATCCACGTGGCCCGCGAGGTGGGCGCACCGCGTCCCGTGGTCGCGCAGCAGCTCTACAACCTGGTGGCCCGCCGGGTGGAGGAGGAATACCTCGAATTCGCCGCCACGCATGAGGTCCACACCATGGTCTACAACCCGCTCGGCGGCGGCCTGCTGACCGGCAAGCACAGCTTCGACGCCCGGCCCTCCGAAGGCCGGTTCGGCGACTCCAAACTCGCCGCCATGTACACCCAGCGCTACTGGGACAAGCAGCTGTTCGAGGCCGTCAACTCCCTGGCCGGCATCGCCGAAGGCGCGGGCATCAGCCTGGCCGAGCTGTCCCTGCGCTGGCTCGCCTACCGCAACGGCGTCGGGTCCATGCTGCTCGGCGGCTCCAAGGTGGAGCAGCTGCAGGCCAACATCGCCGCCGTGGCCAAGGGCCCGCTGCCCGCAGACGTTTCGGAGGCGTGCGACGCCGTCGGCTCCGGCCTCCGCGGCCCCATGCCCGCCTACAACCGCTGACCTACGCAACCATTCCCCAGACTGAATTCCACCGACTCTAAGGCAGAAGAGAGAACATGACTTCCGAACTCGCTACCGAATTCGCCCGCAAGATCCGTGCCCGCGAGCAGGCCGTCGGCTACTGGGCCGTCCTGGACGCACCCGTCGCCACAGAGCGCATCAGCCGGCTCGGCTATGACTATGTGGCACTGGACGCGCAGCACGGGCTGCTGGGCTACTCGGGCGTGCTGAACGGGCTCATGGCGATCGACGCCGGGCACACCGCCGTCGGCATGGTGCGGGTGGAGGGCAACGAATTCACCGCGATCGGCAAGGCGCTCGACGCCGGCGCCGTCGGCGTGATCGTCCCGCTCATCAACTCCGCGGCAGACGCGGCCGCGGCCGTCGCGGCGGCCAAGTACCCGCCGCTGGGCGGCCGGTCCTACGGCCCCATGCGCTCGGCCCTGCGGATCGGCCCGGTTCCCGCCGAAGCCAACGCCGCAACCCTGGTCTTCGCCATGATCGAGACCCCGGAAGGGCTGGCCAACGTCAAGGAAATCTGCGCGACGCCGGGACTGGACGGCATCTACGTGGGCCCCTCCGACCTCGCCATCGCCGTGGGGGCCGCCTACCCGGGCGACCCCGCCGTCGAAGCTGAATTCAACGCCGCGCTGGAGACCGTCGCCGAGGCAGCCGCCTCTGCCGGTGTGGCCGCGGGCATCCACACGCCGGCCGGCGACGTGGCCGCACTCCGGCTGCGCCAGGGCTACACCTTCACGACCATCGCCTCCGACCTGACCCACCTGGAGCTGGCGGCCAAAGCCCACCTGGCTGCCGCAACCAAAAAGGACTGAGCAGTGTTTTCAACAGACGCGACCGCAACAGACGTGCCTTCAACCGACGCTTCCCCTGCCGGCTACACCACCATCACGCCCGACGGCGAGGTCAAGGAAGCCGGCGGCAGCCAGTACGCGTACCTGCCGGCGCCCACCGTGCAGAGCCACGCCGCGAACCTCCTGACGCTCCCAAACGGCCGGCTCGGCTGCGTGTGGTTCGGCGGCACCCAGGAAGGCGTGCCGGACATCTCCATCTGGTTCTCCACCCTGGAACCCGGCAGCCGCCAGTGGTCGCCGGCCGAGCAGCTCTCCGACGACTCCGCCCGCTCCGAACAGAACCCCATCCTGTTCGCCGCCCCGGACAACCGGCTCTGGCTCCTGTACACGGCGCAGAAGGCCGGCAATCAGGACACCGCCGAGGTCCGCCGCCGCATCTCCGGAGACAGCGGCCGGACCTGGGGCCCGGTGGAGACCCTGTTCGCCGCCAACGAGACGGGCGGCGTGTTTGTCCGTCAGCTGCCGGTGGTGCTGCCGTCCGGCCGCTGGATCATCCCGATCTTCCGCTGCATCACCACCCCCGGCGAGAAGTGGGTGGGCAACAGCGACGACAGCGCCGTCATGATCTCCGACGACGCCGGCGCCACCTGGACTGAGCATGTCCTGCCGGGCAGCCTGGGCTGCGTCCACATGAACATCCAGCCGGTGGCCGACGGGTCCCTGCTGGCCCTGTTCCGCAGCCGCTGGGCCGACTCGATTTACGAATCCCGGTCCACCGACGGCGGCAGCACCTGGAGCGAACCCGTTCCCACCGAACTGCCGAACAACAACTCCTCCATCCAGTTCGTTGCCCTGGCCGACGGCCGGCTGGCCCTGGTCTACAACCACAGCCGGGCCGAGGCCTCCACCGAGCGGCGGCTCTCGCTCTACGACGAGATCGACGACGACGGTCTGGCCGAGGAACAGGGGCAGATCACCGAACCGGTGGTCACCGCCGAATCCGGTACTGCTGCCGGCTCGGCGCCCGGCGAACGGAAGGCTTTCTGGGGCACGCCGCGGTCCCCGATGACGCTGGCGATCTCCGAGGACTCCGGCCGCAGCTGGCCCATCCGCCGCAACCTGGACGTGGGAGACGGCTACTGCCTGTCCAACAACTCCCGCGACGGCCTGAACCGCGAATACTCCTACCCGTCCATCCACCAAGGCCCAGACGGCGCCCTGAACATCGCCTACACGTACTTCCGGCAGGCCATCAAGTACGTCCGCGTGGATCCGCAGTGGGCGTACGAAGGGACCAGTACCCCGGGCGGCGACTTCCAGTGAGCAAGCCGCACGCCGTCCTCACCGGTTGCAGCTCGGGCATTGGAAAAGCCATCGCGGTCCGCCTGCTGGCGGAGGGCTGGCAGGTGACCGGGCTCAGCCGGAGCGAGCCCGATCTCGGACCCGGCTTCCAGTGGCGGCAGGCGGACCTCTCAGATCCGGCGTCCCTGGCCGCGTGCGTCGAGGACCTGCCTCCGGTGAACGCCCTGGTCCACGCCGCCGGCTTCCAGCGCACCGCCGTGCTGGGCGAGCTGGATCCCGAGGCGCTGGCCGGAATGTTCACCGTCCATGTCGCGGCCGCCAGCAGCCTGGCCAACGCCCTGGTTCCGAGCATGCCGGACGGTGGCCGGGTGCTCCTGGTGGGCAGCCGGACCTCCACCGGGTCCCCCGGCAAGAGCCAGTACGCGGCCACCAAGGCTGCGCTGCTGGGCATGGGCCGGACCTGGGCGCAGGAACTGGCACCGCGCGGCATCACCGTGAACGTGCTGTCCCCCGGACCCACGGACACCCCTATGCTCGCCGACCCAGGCCGGGCCGCAACCCCGCCGAAGCTGCCCGCGCTGGGTCAGCTCGTGGACCCCGAGGACGTGGCCGCGCTCGCCGGTTTCCTGCTGGGGAGCCACGGGAAGTCCATCACGGGACAAAACTATGTGATCTGCGGCGGCGCGTCGCTATGAAAAGATGCGCGGTGAACGTACGCGCAGTGAACGGATGCGCGCCGGGTCCGAATAGCATGGGGACAGCAATGTACCGCTCGGTACAGCTACGGATGCGCCAGCAGCCGGTGAAGGAGAGCCAACGATGACTACCGCCCAAGCCAGGCGCGAAGAGATCTACCACCTCGCCGTGACCACGGGCCTGGCGTCCGTGGAAGACCTGTCGCGGCACTTTGCCGTGACCGCCTCCACGATCCGGCGGGACCTGGCACAGCTGAACGAACAGGGCAAACTCGCCCGGACCTACGGCGGCGCCGTGGCACTCGGCGCGCACCCCGAGCCGTCCCTGCGGCAGCGCACCGGCGAGGCCTTCGAGCAGAAACAGGCCATCGCCGCCTGGGCGGCCGCCGAAGTCAAGGAGGGTGAGAACGTCCTGCTCGACGGCGGCTCAACGGTCGGGGCGATGGCGCACGCCCTCCGGGACCGCGAGAACCTGTCCGTGACCACGCCGGGCATCAACACGCTCCAGGAACTCGCCGACTCACCGGGCATCCAGGTGGACTGCCTGGGCGGACGGCTCCGCGGACTCAGCCAGACCTTCGTGGGCCCCATCGCCGAGGCCGCCCTGGAGCGGATGAGCTTCGACCGGGTATTCCTCGGCGCGGACGCCGTCACCGTGGATGCCGGCCTGTGCGAGGCCGACCAGGCCCAGACGCGCCTCAAAGAACTGATGGCACGCCGCGGCAACACCGTCTATGTCCTGGCCGATTCCACCAAGCTCGGCAAACGCCCGTTCCATGCCTGGGTGAAGCTCCCCGCCCCCTGGATCCTGGTCACGGACAACCAGGCGGACCCGGAACAGGTCGAGCTCTTCCGGCAATCCGGCGTCACGGTTCAGCTCGTTGAGGTGTCGCCGGCGCAGGCCGCCTGACCTAACGACGTCGACGGCGCCGCCGTTGCGGAACGTCGTCGTCGAACGGCTGTCCGCGTTTCCCTATGGGGAACGTGGACAGCCATTTTGTTGCGCGCGTTACTCCGTTCCGGCGCCGATCTGCTGCATGAGGGTCATGGTGTCCGTGGCTCCCCAGTGCTCCACGACTTTTCCTTCCTCGACCCGAATGATGTCGATGCTGCTGAATTCGACGCTCCGGCCGGTGGGCGCGACGCCCATCAGTTCTCCCTGGTGCGTTCCCGTTAGGACCACGTATAGCGCCTCCAGATTTCCATCGACCAACGCCGGTTCGCTGGTCTTGGCTTTGAGATCCGGGAATGCCGTCCGCATCGCGTTGACGAAGAACGCGACCCCGTCTTTGGCGGGCGATTGTCCGGGCATGGGATCGTGATCGACAAAGTCATCACTGACCAGTTCTTCGATGAGGGCGAGATTTCCGTCCCCAATCACCTCTGTGTAGAACCGCTTGATCAATCCAGTTCCGTCAGCCATTTCCGACTCCTTAAAGTGGATGAGACCGCAGCCCAAGTTTCCCACTCCGGCCATGGCACATCAACGGCACGTGTTTCGTGCTGTGAACGTGCCGCTGTCAACGGATGCCGGCCTTCCCTGCGGCGTGAGTATCGTTGGTCCTGTCAACCGCGACGTCGGCTCACCACCAGGGCTCATCACC
>NZ_JBFTKG010000032.1:0-50747 GCF_056395825.1 Arthrobacter sp. 05T47
GGTCCCAGGGGATCGGGGATCCCCGTCCTGACCCTGGACGAGGGGCACATGGTACACCTCACGAACCCAGGGCGCCTTGCCGCAACGCTCATSGAGGCAGAGCATGAGCTCGGCAGCCTGACGGAGTGAGGTGGTCCCGCTCGTCGTTGAATTCGGTGGACCGGGTGGGCCCTAGAAACACWGGCTRACTCATGACACGGGGTCCGGTCGGGCCCCACAGCGCGCGGTCGCATGTCGGGAGTCGCGTGGGCGAACAAGCGTGTGCAGTCGGGGACGCAAAAAAGAGCCCCGGGAAATCTGAACTGGTCCCCGGAAGTTGGACTGGTTTAGATAAAGCCTAGGCCGCGAGAGCCTGAGTTCGGTATTGCACCGGGCTCAGGCCCTCGAGCTTTGTCGAGATCCGTTCGGTGTTGTACCAACGGATGTACTCGTGCAGCGCTGATTCAAGTGCATCGGTGCTGAGGAACCTGACGTGGTGGAAGAGCTCTTCCTAGAGGTGGCCAAAGAAATTCTCCATCACCGCGTTGTCATAGCAGTTGCCCTTGCGGGACATTGACTGGACCGCGCCGGCGGGCGCTGCTCAGTCCTCGAGGTAGGCCGGTGTGAACAGCAATGTCAGGCCCTCGGCCATGGTGGGGTGGGTGATGATGGCGTCGCGCACGGCGGTGTATTCGGCTCCGGCGAGCATCGCCATCTGGATCACGGCAATGGTTTCGCTGGCTTCGGTGCCCAGCAGCGCCGCACCAAGAATCCGGTTGGTGTCCTTGTCGATCACCGCCTTCCAGATCCCGTCGAGATGTCCCACGGTCCGGGCCCGGGGAATGGCCGTGACGGGCATTTTCGCGAGGCGCACGCTGTACCCGGCATCCCGGGCCTGCCGCTCGCTCAGACCCACGCGGCCCAGCTCAGGGGTGGTGAAGACGCAGTAGGGGATGAGTCGCCCGGCGGTGCTCCGCAGCTGCCCCACGCCCCGGTGGGCCTCGAGGTTGGTCTGCAGCACCCGGTAGTCGTCGTAGGAGGCATGCGTAAACTGCGGGCTGCCGGCGGCGTCCCCGGCGGCCCACACGCTCCCGGCGGTGGTGCGAAGCGAGTCGTCGACCTTGATAAATCCCCGGTCGTCGAGTTCCACGCCGGCAGCCTCGAGGTTCAGGCCGTCGGTCATGGGCCTGCGGCCTACCGCCACCAGAATGTCATCGGCATACACGGTCTCCCCCGAGGAGAGCGTGAGCATGACGGTGCCGTCGGTGGCGCGCGTGACCGCTTGCGCCCTGTCCCCGAGCCGCACGGTGATGCCGGCGCGGGTGAAGTTCTGTTCGATGGCAGCGGCGATGTCCGCGTCCTCGCGGGCCAGCAACTGGGCGCCGGACTGGACGATGGTGACTTTGACGCCGATGGTGTTGAGCAGGTCCGCGAATTCGCAGCCGACGTAGCCGCCGCCGAGGATGATGATGCTCTCCGGCAGGGATTCCAGCTCCAGCAGGGTGTTGCTGGTCTGCACGCCGGACGCCGCCAGGCCCTTGAGCGGCGGCAGCAGCGGTTCGGTGCCCAGGTTCAGCACGACGTCGGTGCCGCGCAGGGCGCGCACCCCGCCGTCGTTCAGGGTCACCTCCACAGTCCGGGGTCCGGTGAACTTCGCCTCGCCGAGGATGAAGTCCATGCCCGAACCGGTGAAGGCGGCGAACTGGCCCTTCACCATGGTCTCCACGACGTCCTCCTTGCGGTGGCGCAGCAGTTTGAGGTCCATCCGCGGATCTTTGGCCCCGGAGATGCCGAATTCAGCAGCCCTGCGGACAGCGTTCAGGACCCGGCCACTGTTGATGAGGGTCTTGGTGGGGATGCACGCCACGTTGATGCAGGTCCCGCCGATCATCGAGCGTTCCACCATCGCGACTTTCCGGCCGGATCTGGCCAGGTCCATCGCCAGGGTCTTCCCGGCCTTCCCGCCGCCGATGACGAGCAGGTCAACATCCTCTATCTCCATGCGTTCCTCCTGTAGACGGTGCCCGGACCTGGCGGCCGGGTTCGTGCCTGATTCCCTGGCCACGACCGCAATACGGCCGTCGGATTCAGGGTACCGCCGAGGGCGCGGACTCGGTCCCGCATGGCCGGACCGCTGGCGGCTCCCGCTCCCGGTGCCCGGGGTCCAGGCTATCTGGCCGCCGGGGACACGGCAGCCAGGTGCTCTGGCCGTACCGGTGTCGTGTGCTGCCGGGGTGCTGCGGCCTCACCGATCGAGAGCGCCGCCCGCTCGAGATCCGTGAAGAGTTCCGTTTCCCGCCACACCGGCATGCTCTATATAGGATCCAACGTCCGCAAAACCCCATGACCCACCCCCCGACTCGAATTTCGTACAGACCGTCCAGCTAGCGCACTACCTCTCGGACGGTGATTCGACCGTCAGTGCAAAGGACTTCCGGCAATGACCTCGTCCTTTACCCGCCGGGGCCTGGGCGGCGCTGCCGCTGGACTCTGTCCATTCCCCTGGGCCGCCGGTAGACTCCCGGCGTCAGGACACCGACCCTGACCGAGAGTCCCAGGGCCGGGCCAAACGCTGTTAATACACAGAACGGAGGGGCTCATGGCAGAGGACCAGGTCCAACGCAACCTCAAGGGCATGGACGATCTCGACTTCACCGGCTGGAACAACGCCGACTGGAACGGGGTCTTCGCCCATCACCACACCGACGACGTCCTGGTGGACTGGAAGGGCCAGCAACCCACCCACGGCATCCAGGAACACATCGACGCCATGAAGGCCTATGTCGAATCCGCCGGCGGCACCCCGCCACAGATCACGTCCCACCCGATCGCCTTCGGATCCGGCGACTGGACCTGCGTCATCGGCGAATTCGAAGGCGGCGGCCGCATGGTCACCGTCGCCAAATGGAAGGACGGAGCAATCGCCGAGGAATACATCTGGGCCTAGCCCGGCCTAGACCGCGTCTCCAGCGAGTCACGGTGTCGGCCATTCCATCCTCTCCGTCTCATCAAAAGGGTCTTCTCTGCGCTGTCGACAACACGGTGAGACAAATTGATGAGACGGAGCAGGACCCGCGGCCCCGAGGCGGGGCTGTGAACTGCAACGCTATCTGGCCCTGATTTGGCGACGCTATGTGGCCTGGAAACCTCGTTAGAGGATTCCATCACCGCAAGCTTGTACCGGTCCAGGTAAGGTCCCTGCGATTCACAGTCCACGGAACCCGGGGAGACTGTCTTTTTCGATCGTTTGGGATCTGCGCCAGGCGCCATCCGTCAGGTATTTACTCCTTCGAGGGAGCGTCCATCGGGGTTTGACGGAATTGGCTGATCATGACCTGTTCAGCGGCGGTGGCCTGCCGGGTGGCGGAGCGGGCCAGTTGGATGCGCCACATCAGGGTCGTGGGAATGGCCCGGATGTCTTCCCCATGGTCGTGCTGCAGGGCCGACGCGGGCAGGAAGGCGACGCCCAGGCCTTCCCGAACCAGTTCGATGGCCATGGTGAAGGACACGACTTCGGTGTGGACTGTTCGGTTCAGTCCGGCCGCGGCGAAGGCTGCGTCCACGGTGGTGCGGTTTCCCCAGCCTTCGGGAAAGTCGATGAAAGGCTCGTCCGCGAGCTCAGCCAGGCTGACTCGCTTCCTGCCTGCCAGATGGTGGGTGTCCGGGCAAACAAAGACGATTCCCTCGGTGTGCAGCGGGTACAGCTCGAGGCCGGGCGCTGCCTCTTCGGGCACGGACACCAAGGCCAGATCCAGGGCGCCCGAGCGGACGTCGGCCAGGCTGGTGCGGGTTCCCTGAACGGTCTGGCGCAGCTTGATGACGATGCCCGGATAGTCCCGCCGGACCGTCCGCAGGATCTGCGGCACGTCGACGGAGGCGGAGTGGGCCAGCGTGCCCACGGCGACCGTCCCGCGGACCGTCCCGCGGACAGCGTCGACGGCGTCCCGCGCGGCCTGCACCTCGGCAAGGATGGCGCGGGCGCGCGGGAGCATGGCCTCCCCCGCGGGGGTGAGGCGAATACTGCGGCCCTGACGGATGAACAGATCGGAGCCCAGATCGTGTTCGAGCAGGCGGATTCCCGCGGAGACGGCGGACTGGACGATATTGACCCGCTGGGCCCCCCTGGTAAAGCTGAGCGCCTCGGCCACCGCGATGAAGTACTCAACCTGAAAAAGCTGCATAAACTCTAGTATCGCCGATGACGATGGTTATCAGCGTCAATAAACGTTGGACGCGATGTTTCCGGAAGCCAATACTGAAGCAATGACGCAGACTACAACTTCCCCCTCCCTTCGGGCCGACGCATCCCGCCAGGCGCACCGGCGCCGGCATGGACGCGGGTTCTGGATCGTCACGTTCGTCTTCATGATCACCATGGCGTTTGCTGCCGCGCCGGCCCCGCTCTATGTGCTTTACCAGCAGCGGGGCGGGTTCAGTGCCTTCACCATCACGGTCATCTTCGCTGCCTATGCTGTGGGTGTGGTGGTGAGCCTGTTCCTGGCCGGGCACATTTCCGACAGGTTCGGCCGCCGCCGCGTGATCGCGCCGGCCGTGCTGCTCAACGTCGTCGCGGCGCTCATCTTCCTGGTCTGGCCCAACCTGCCCGGCCTGATGCTGGCCCGTTTCATTTCCGGTCTCGGCATCGGCATGCTGACCGCCACCGCCACCGCCCACATGACCGAACTGCACAGTGCGGCACGCCCCGGCACAGGCTCCCGGCGCGCGGAAGTCATCTCCACCGCAGCCAATATCGGCGGACTGGGCCTGGGCCCGCTCATCACGGGCTTCCTCGCCGAGTATGTGCCGATGCCGCTGTACACCCCGTACGTGGTGTTCGCGTTCCTGCTGCTCGCCGGTCTTATGCTGATCGTCACCGTCCCCGAAACCGTCAACAACGCCGACGAAACCTGGGTCTACTGGCCGCAGCGCGTCGTCGTCCCCCACGCCGCACGCGGACAGTATGTGGCCGCGGCCATGATGGCCTTCGTCGGGTTCGCCATGTTCGGCTTCTTCACCTCCCTCGCACCGTCCTTCGTGGCCCGGCAACTGGGCATCACCTCCCATCTGATGGCCGGATTTGTAGCCTTCGTCGTCTTCGCCTCCTCGGCAGCGTTCCAGGTGCTGTCCTCCCGATGGGCACGCACCACGCAGTTCGTCGTCGGCCTGATCCTGCTGGGCGCAGGACTGGTCCTGGTCACCATATCCATCGCCGCATCCTCGTTGCCCCTGCTGATCGCCGGCGGCATCGTCGCCGGGTCCGGGGTCGGCGTGAGCTTCAAGTCCGCGATCGGCACCGTCATCGCCATCTCCGCTCCGGAGACCCGCGGCGAGGCTCTGGCCGGACTGTTCCTGGTCGGGTATGTGGGCATGGCAGTGCCGGTTGTGCTGCTGGGGCTGATCCTGCAGACGACCGCCCTGGTGCCGTCCGTAGTGATGTTCGGCGTGGTCATGCTGGCACTGATCGTCATCACCGCCCTGACCCTGGCGCGCACTTACGGCCGGGATCGGTCCCTGCCCGCCGGTTCGCCCGTATCCTCGAAGTAGCGATCCAAAGGAGAACGCATCATGGCTGACTGGCAGGACACCCTCCCTCTCTGGGCCGCCGCCTGGGCCGCCGTCCGCGGGCAAACCTCAGCGCCGAAGGACTCCGGAGTGGTCACCGCAGCGGCGGTGGAACACGCCCATCCGGAGTACATCCTCGCCTGGCCTGGCGCCAGCGCGGACCGTGCGGCGGAGACTGTCCGACAGCACCCCGGGGCGGTCCTGACCCTGGTCACCGCCGACTCCGGAGCTGCTCTGAGCTACGCCGCCGCCCAAGGCCTGACTCCCGTGGGCCAAGCCGTGTTGCTCACCGCCCCCACGGACGAGCTGAACGCTGCGCCGAATCTGCCCGAGAACGCCGAACTTGCCCAGGCACCCCTGGAGCTTTACGACGTCGTGGAAATATCCGTTTTCGACCATCCGGTCGCCAGCGGCCGCATCAGGATCGGGGACGGCGTGGCCTTCGTCGGCAGCCTGAGGACCGAGGCGCCGGCAGCCGGGAAAGGCTTCGAATCGGCAGTTCTGGCGGCGCTGGCCGACGAGGCCTACGTGCACGGCGCGGACACCCTATACACGGTCCTCGACCCGCAGGAGGTGGAACCCTTCACCGCGTCGGGATGGACAGTGGCCGCCCATATCGTCAGCCTCGGTGCCCCCAACTGAACCTTGAATCCCGACGGCCCGGCCCGCACCGGAAGACGCGAGCCGGAAACCCGACGAGTGCAGGGCCGCCCCCTACCGGCGTCGGGTAACGATCGTTGGTCGAGGTCTGTCGCGCTGTGGATGCTCAGGTCCGTGCCTTTCGGGAAGTACTGACGCAGCAGGCCATTCGTGTTTTCGTTGATGCCGCGCTGCCAGGGTGAGTGCGGGTCGCAGAAGTAGATGTCGATGCCGGCGTCTACTTTCACGCTCTTCCAGTCCTGCATTTCGATGCCTTGGTCCCAGGTGAGGGAATGCCTCAGCGCGTCGCGGAGCGTCTTGATCTTTGCTGCCAGGGCGTCGCGCATTTGTTCTGCTTTGTATCCATCCGGCAGATGAACGAGCATCGTGTAGTTGGTGGTTCTCTCCACGAGGGTCCCGATCGCGGACTGGTTGCCCTTGCCGATGATGAGGTCGCCCTCCCAATGCCCCGGCACCGCACGGTCCTGAACCTCGGCGGGACGCTCGGAGATATTGATCATCCCCGGGATCCGGTTCTTCCGCTGGCCGGCCTTCCTGCAGGGCTGCCTGAGTGCACGTCCGGTGCGTAAACACGCGGCCAGATCGCGGTTCAGCGCTCCGCGGGACTGAACGCAGAGGGACTGGTAAATGGTCTCAGGTGACACCCGCATCTCCGGCTCATCGGGAAACTCGACCCGCAGTCGTCCTGCAATCTGCTCCGGCGAGTACTTCTTTTTCAGGTCCTCTTCCACCTTCGCACGCAACACCCTGTTCGTGTGCAGTTTCGACGGTTTCGGCCGCGAAGCCCGCTCATACGCCAGCGCGTGAGCCGACGTCGCCCGGTAAGGCAACCCGGCCACCGAATTGCGCCGCAGCTCCCGGGACACCGTCGAGGCAGATCGGTCGATCACGACCCCGATCCGGCGCAGCGAGAGTCCTTGGGCGCGCATCACCGCGATCTCTTCACGCTGGGCGAAGGTCAGGCACCTGCCCTTCAGATCCCGGCCCCGGCGTGGCCTGACACCCCGGCCTCGACCAGGACCCGGCGCCCGGTCCGCCTGCTCGTATTGATCGGCACAACGGCATCGGTGATTAAATTACCGGCCTGCATCCCGGCCCAAAACAGCTGCAGAAGATCCGGTCTTACGTAAATTGAATACCGCGCCACGACAACACCCATCCGCTAAGTGTTGCAATCAGCGCAAGAACCCAAGGATCCGCTAACGGGACGGGCTAAAATAGCGCGTACGCCAAATAGCGCTGTGAAATACGAGCCATATAACCCTGCGACTCACGCGTTCACAGGATTGGCAGCCCCCGGCTTTTGTAGCGAAAACTCAGTGCTGGATTCTATCTGTGACTGTTGTCCCGGAATGGCGACTAAATCACGGTTTGAAATGGCGGTTCTGCCGTTCCGTTCTTGCGGATGAGTTCAGGTACTGCGTTCTCCTGTGTGTGCTGTGAGGTGCGGTGTCTCGACCGGGGTGTCGGGGCGAAGGCCCCATTCGGCCCAGGATCCGTCGTAGACCCGGATACGCTCGCGTCCGAGAATTTCGGTTAGCACGTACCATGCGGTGGCGGCGCGGCCCCCGACGGTGCAGTAGGTGATCAGCTCGTCGTCTCCTTCGAGCTCCGGCACGGGCATCGCCCGGCGCAGCTCGTCGACCGGGCGGAATGCGCCTTTCTGGTCGTAGAGATTGCTGAACGGCCGGTGGACAGCCGTCGGGATGCGGCCGGCGCGCCCTCCCGGCTCCATTCCGCCGGAGGGCCAGAACCGCTCACCGGCGTACTCGGACTCGGAGCGGACATCCAGAATCGTTGTTCCGGCGCGCCCGATGGCTTGCCGCACGGCCCTCATGTCGGCGAACAGCCGCTGGTCCCGTTCGTTGAGCTGGTACGGTGCCGCCTCCACAGGGATTGGTGACGTGCCGTGGGGATGTCCTTCGACGCACCAGGCGTCGCGGGAGCAGTTCAGGATGCGGACGTCGGCGTGCCCGTACAGCTTGAGCAGCCAGTAGCCGAGTGCCGGGGCGTAACCGTAGAAAACGACCGTCGATGCCGGGCCGATGCCTGACCGAGCCAACAGCCGTTCGATGGTTTGTCTGCCGACCGGGCGATACCGGTCGTCTTTAAGGTCGGCGTAGACGTTCCACAGCACGGCTCCGTCGATGTGCCATTGATTGAAGGCGGCCGCGGAAACATCCACTTCGACGACGCGGACCGCAGGATCGTACAGGTGATTTGCCAGCCAGATGGGTTCGATGAGCATGTCCACAGTCTGCCCGCTCGTCGTTGGAGCAGAGTTGGCACAACGTTGGCGCTACATTGGCGTCGGAGCGTCTGCCTATTCCACCTGGATCCAGCCCAGCAGATCCTCGCGGCTGACGGACCGGAGGAGCGCCGGGTGGTCGCTGGCGATGTGGCCGCGGATCCCTCCGATCACTTCCTCGTCGGTGTCGCCGCGGACGACGAACCCGCATTCGCACCGGATGAGCTTCGCCATAACGACCTCCCAAAACCTGGTGGGGCCCACTCCGGAATGAGGACCCATGCGATCATGGTGTCATGACCGGGCAGTCAGCGCTGCGTCTCCAGATCTGCGGGCCGCTGGTTGTGGAGCGGGACGGGCTCAGGCTCGATCACGGCCTGCCCGGCCGTCAAGGGCGCCTGCTGTTCACCTACCTCGTCGTCAACCGGCACCGTCAGGTGGCCCGCGACGAACTCGTCGAGGCGCTCTGGCGCTCCCCCGATTCCGTCGGGATCGACGCGCGCCTCAACTCGTTGATCTCTAAGCTTCGCCACGTTTTCGGCCCGGACGCGGTGGGTGGACGCGTCACTGTCCAGCTTCACCTTCCCGACGCGTGGATCGACCTCGAAGCTGCCGTGGAGGCAATTCACCGTGCCGAGTCCGCCGTTGCTCAGCAGGACTGGACCCGTGCCTGGGGACCGGTTCTGGTCGCCTTGTTCGTCGCCGAACGCGGATTCCTGCCTGGGGAGGATGCCGATTGGATCGACCAGACCCGCAACCAGCTCGCCGAGATCCGGCTGCGGGCCCTGGAATGTTACGCCGCCACCGAGCTCGGCATCGGCGGCGCCGAACTCACCGGTGCGCTGCGTGCCGGCCGCCGGCTCATCGCCCTGGACCCTCTGCGCGAAAGCGGCCATCGCTACCTGATGCAGGCTCACGCAGCCCAGGGCAACCTGGCCGAGGCGCTGACCGTGTACGGCCTGCTGTCCGACCTTCTCCGCGACCAGCTCGGCGTCTCGCCCAGTCCGAGGACCCGAGCGCTCTACCAGCAACTCCTCGAACAGACTTGACTTCCGGGGAAACCCTCCACTTTAGGACACCTTAGGACAGGCGTTCACCGAATACGGCCGAGGCTAGGAGAAGGGTGCCCCCTAGTGGCGCGGTGCCGAATGCGACCCACGTTGTGGCCAAAGGTTCGTCAAGTGCCACTTATTAGGCAATCGACATGTGCCCCGGTCAGGGATTCTTTACCGGACACAACCTGAACCGTAAATCAAACCGAAGCCCGCGATGCTCAACCGGTGCTCCTATTCCGGGTAAGGGTCTGCCCCGGCAACGTGGGATCGGGCCGGTTCCGCGGCGGCGTAAAGGGCGTTGAGCTGACGGTAGAGCGTTCGGGCGATGTAGCGCTTGAGGGATCTGCGGATTTCGCGGTAGCTTCGGCCTTCTTGGGTGCGTTTGGTCACGTAGTCCCGTGTTCCGGGGTCGTGGGTCATCCGGGTCATGGTGATGGTGTGCAGAGCTCGGTTAAGGCGTCTATCACCGCCCCGGTTGAGCCTGTGCCGGACAGTGTTGCCGCTTGAGGCTGGCAAGGGATTCACCCCTGCCAGTGAGGCGAAGGCAGCTTCGCTGCGAACCCTTCCTGGATGCGACCATGCTGTCAGGACGGTGGCGACTGTGACAGCCCCGGCGCCCACCATCTCCAGCAGCGGCGCCGCGGGGCTTGCTGGATCAGCTCTGTCATGCGCTTCTGGTTCGCAGCCAGCTGGATGGTCACTTCGAGAACGCGGCGCGCCAACCGAACTGCTTCCTCGCGCGCGATCGATAGTTCGATCTGCTTCTGTCGTTCCCGCCATCTCGTGATCGTGGCGATCTGGGCGGGAACCAGCGGTTTACGAGCATCGATTCCGAGATCGTGTGCCCGGAGTAAGGCGATGAGTGCATTGACATTGGCTGCCGGCAGGGATGGCCAACGAGGATTTGATCCCAAGTCRCAGCAAGTCATGCAGTTCCARGCGCYCCCGGCCATGAAGGAGTACCCAGCAACACCGCTGTCCAAGCCAAGAGAAGGAGCCGCCAAACCGTAACGGCCACCAACAAATATGGGCCCATAAGGGAGATTTGTACACATTCAGAGGCCAACRAGCCCCTGAACAGGGAAAACACGTGCCCGAGGTGGGACTCGAACTGCATTCCMKCCCCCGYAAACACTGGGCWCCCGCGGAAACATGCGGAATCCGGCCCGATCCGGCCCACATACGACCCAGTCCGAAGCCCAAAGTGTGSACTTTGTACACACCCCGAAATCAGCCAGTTCAACTCGTTGCGATCACCACCGACACGACCGTGGCGTCAAGCTAGCCGCAGCACGCCGCGCATCTGTAGTGGCCACGGAGAGGGCCTTTGCGGAAGTCAAGGGTGCCCCCTCGTGCGCGGCGGCCTAAGCCCGCCTGACCACGGGCAGGCTCAGACGGCAACGCTACAGGACTGCACAATCAGTGGTCGGCGCCCTGGAAGTCAGCATCGGCGCCCAGTTGGCTTTCCAGGCCCATGATGATCGTGTCCAGCGTCAGGCGGAAGACGCGGACGTCGTGGCCTGGAGGGGTGAGCCCGTCTTCGCCGACAGTGGGGGGTTTGAGGCTCGACCACCGGTGGAGCGCTCCGTTGAGTTCGGCCGTGACCACACCGGTGATGACGACACCCCCGAGAGCGGTGAACTGCGGGAGCTCCGAGTGCGGCACCCCTGCGGCGTCCAGGATCGCGGTGAGCGCAACCAGGAACGGGTCTTCGGGCTGGATGAAGTCCGCCTGGTGGCTGAACGAGTAGCCCATGAGCTTGGGGTGGCGGTGCGCCAGCGTCCGGAAATCCGTGGCGAGCTGGCGGATGCGCTCCTGCCAGGGAGCGTCCTCGAGCGTCACGGTGCGGAACTGGGTGCCGACCGTCCTGGCCACGCCGCGCAGCACGGCGGCCTTGTTCGGCACATGGTGATACAGCGACATCGGGTTCGCATCGACCGCCGTCGCGAGTTTGCGCATGGTGAGCGCCTCGACCCCGTCCGCGTCGATAAGCCGCAGGGCGGCGGCATAGATCCCGGCCTCGGTCAGAGGCACCTCCCTCTTCCTGGTGCCCCGCGGGGAGCTCTTCATCTTGTCCATACGGGGACGCTATCAGATTCATACGTTGTATGAAAAACGGCCTCGGTCGCAGGGTCGAATGGCAGTCGGCCGCACGGCTACCGATTGCGGTCAACTTTCATACACTGTATGTTTAAGCTTCCATACACCGTATGTTTCGGTGGCGCACCCCGCATCGGGGGCGCCGTCGCCCGTACTGCCTGTACCCAAGGAGCACCCATGACCGTACACACCACCGACCCGCCAACCAGCCCCTCTCCGCGCATCCACGGCATAGCCACCCCGTCGCCTCGAAAGAACCCCGTCAAAGCGCTGCTGTGTGTCGCCTGCGGCCAACTGCCCCATCCGTCGAAAGCCCGTCTTGCCCTGGCTAACGTCACAGCGATGCTGCCGATTGAGCTTTTGGTGCATGCCGCTGTGGTGAACGCGACACTCCCTTATGTTCTGAAGGTACTGATCCTGACGCTGACGGCCACAGTACTGGTGATCTGGGTCGCCGAGCCCTCCGTCCGGCGCGCATTGCGGGGCTGGCTGCACGCACCTGCCCTGCGCCACCGGCGCCGGCTGCACAACTCTGCTGCCCTGTGGCGGGTCCGCACTCTAATCGATTACAGCAACGAAGCCCAGGAGAAACTCGTAGAGGCCATCTCCCGTGTCGACGCCGAGATCCTCGTGTGCCGGAATCACACCGTCGCCGGCGGGATGCTGGACGAGCTGGTTGTCTCCGCGCCCGATCATGTCACCCACGCGGAACTGCTCGCTGCGGCCGCGGGCGGCGGAGGACGGGATGTCCGAGCGTGGCCGGCGGCAGCCCCGACCGTGGCGGACGGGCAGACCGAGGCCCTTGCGCTGGCCCTGCAGGTCGTGGAGGACCCGGGCGAACTCCAACTCGCGGTCGCCGAACTGCTCGACGCCGAACCCGTCGCGGCTCCCACGGGCGACAGCACCTCACCGGCGGCCAGCAAACCGGCATGTGATGGGACCGTCCTGAAAATACCATCCCCGCGGCATGGACCCCTCGGCTTCTCCCGCCCCAGGGCGCCGTTCACTCCGGCCGAATCCGCCCGGGCGCATCGGCTAGCCGAGCTCGCCGAGCTCACTGAATTGACCCGAAAACACCCAGTAAGGCCCCGGCAATAGAAAACCGGGAGGTGTCGTCCCCGCAGCGGGAACCGCATCGAAAGGAGTCAACCATGGAGACAGCCCAGTCCTCGCTTATCCGCTCATGCTCGGAACTTTCCTACGGAGACGAGATCGAAGCCTGGTGCTTCGGCAAGCTCCTGCACCGAGGAAGGGTGAACCGGACCCTGCCGTCCGTGGAGATGTTCTGGATCATTTGCTCAAGGACCGGAACATGCAAGCTTGTGGACATGGAGGGCGCCGCCATTCTCCGGATTCCGGCAGCGCCCCGAGATGCGAGATCCGCGGGACCGCCGTCGTCATCAACCTGGCGTGAGCCCCCCAGATCGGGCCGCAATATGTGCCAGCGAGCGCAAACAGACACCGTTGGGGCCAGCCAAAAGGCGATCCATGGGCAGATACAGGACGGAAATGACAATCTGCGGTATCCAGCCTCGCAGGAAAGGGCAGGAGACAACGTCCAATGTTAATCCACAAGAAGCCTTGCGGTGCCCAGTCGGCTCTTGGGCTGTATGGGAGCTCTGTTGCTCCGTGAATCATTCCCAACACCACCGTTCCAGCTCCTACTTTCCCCACTCGTCCCACAGGGATCTGCGGCTCAACGTAGTCGTCCGACTAGACGCCGTCGACGAGACAGCCAAAGTCAACGTTCGAGGCGTCGTGACGCACACCAACCTCCGGGCCCTCTACGTCGTCTGCCGCCGGGTCGTCACCAGGTTTCCGGGGTATGAGGTGGTGGTTAATCTCGCGCATGCCGGGGTGACGGCCGCGGCCTTCGATGAACTCCGCGAGCATGCCCGCCAGTCCAGTCTTTCCTCTGGCATCGACCCCTCGGCGACTCCCTGCCGGCTGCGGATCGTGGAGCCACCGGTCACCCTCAAAGTCCACGAACACGCCTATGCATTACCGAGCGCCTGATCACGGGCCACGCATTGCCGATATACAGCGACCGTTCGTCAGCTCCCTGATCAGAGGTACGGCTAAAGGGTTTCGCGGCTGCTGCCGAACTCCCCCAGCCATGCCGGCCTTGTGCCCCCTATCCCGCAGCTCCTCCGCCTGGCCCCGGGGCGGGTCCTTCGCCGAAGGCAGGCCACCGTCCCGATCAAGCAATCGGCGGTGCAATCAAGGGTGTCCATCGAGGCCACGAGCACCCGCAGACTTAGCCTCTTCGGCTTCTCCGCAGCCAGCCGGTAGATCTGGATGGCCGACAGGTGGACGACATGTTCGTTCAGGAGCGGGATCATCTTCGTGGTGCTGAAGAGTCCGCGCGAGGCCATGACCCCCTGCAGCCTTCCATTCCTAACGAGTTGCCGCCTGGGCTCGGCCAACCCACGGGCGCCCTCAGGCCGGAACGCTACAGGACCGCGCAATCAATGGCCGGCACCCTGGCTCTCAACAAAGGCGGCAAGTTGGCCTTCCAGACCCATGATGATCGTGTCCAGCGCCAGGTGGAAGACGCGGTTCTCGTCACGGTCTGGAGGGGTGAGCCCGTCTTCGCCGGCACTGGGCGGGTTAAGGCTCGACCACCGGTAGAGCGCGCCAGTGAGTTCGGCGGTGAGGACACCGTTCATGGCGAAGCCCACGAGAGCGGTGAAATGAGAGAGCTCCGAGTGCGGCACCCCTGCGGCGTCGAGGATCGCGGTGAGCTCACTCCAGAACGGGTCGTCGGGCTGAATGAAGTCCGACTGGAGGCTGAACGAGTAGCCCATGAACCGGGGGTGCCTATGGGCCAGCGTTCGGAATTCCGTGGCGAGCAGGCGGATGCGCTCCTGCCAGGGAGCGTCCTCCAGCGTCACGGTGCGGAACTGGGCGCCGACCATTCTCGCCACACCACGCAGCACGGCGTCCTTGTTCGGCACATGGTAGTAGAGCGACATCGGGTTCGCATCGAGCGCGGTGGCAAGTTTGCGCATCGTGAGCGCCTCAACTCCGTCCGCGTCGATGAGCCGCAGGGCTGCGGCGTAGATCCCGGCCTCGGTCAGAGGCACCTCTCTCTTCCTGGTCCCCCGCGGGGAACTCTTCGTCTTTTCCATACTCGGACACTATCAAATTCGTACAGCGTATGGAAATAACTTCGGCTTTGCGGCGGATTGAAGCCACCCGACATTCAGGGTTGCAATCGATCTTCCGTACGCTGTATGGTTACATTTCCGTACAGCGTATGTTTCGCCGGTGCATCTCCGCATCGCCGGTGCAACAGCCCATCCACGCCCTGCACAAAGGAACAAACTCATGACCACTCAGTTCAAGAACGAATCGCGACCCATCAGGTCTCCGCGCGGGGTTCCGCTCTTCGGCCACACGCCGCAAATCCCCAGCACCAACCCGGTGGAGTACTTCGGCGAACTGTCCAAGCAGTTCCCCGAGGGGCTCTACAGCATGGAGATCGCCGGCATCGAGCAGGTCTTCGTCTGGGACCCGGACCTGGTGGCCGAGGTTTGCGACGAGTCGCGGTTCTTCAAGCAGATCGACAAGACACCGCTGGCCCATGTCCGGGACTTCACTGGCGCCGGCCTGTTCACGGCCCACCAGCACGAGGAGGAATGGGGCATGGCGCACCGAGTCCTTCTCCCGGCCTTCAGCCAGCGGGCAATGAAGGGCTACTACGGGCAGATGCTGGAGATAGCCCAGAATCTTGTGGGCAAGTGGGAACGCAGGGAGGGCCAGCCGGTCAACATCACCGACGACTACACCCGGCTGACCCTGGACACCATCGCCCTGTCTGGGTTCGGTTACCGGTTCGACTCTTTCGCCAAGGAGGATCTGCACCCCTTCCTCAATGCGCTGCTGGAGTCGCTGGTTGAGTCGCTGCGGCGCACGCAGGAGCTGCCGATGATGACCAAATTGCGCAAGGCCGATGACAAGAAGTACCGCGCGAACATTCAGCAGATGCGGGACCTGGTCGAGAGTGTGATCAGGGAGCGTCGTGAGGGGAAGGGCACTGCTGAGGATGACCTGCTGGGTCTGATGCTGGAGGCTACCGACCCGGAGTCCGGCAAGGGGCTGGAAGATGACAACGTCCGTGACCAGGTGGTGACGTTCCTGATCGCCGGTCACGAGACCACCAGCGGCCTGCTGGCGTTCGCCACGTACTCGCTGATGCGCAACCCGCACGTGCTGGCCCAGGCCTACGCCGAAGTGGACCGACTGCTGCCGGGCGACACGGTCCCGGACTACGACACGATCATGCAGATGGACGTGATCCCGCGCATCCTCGAAGAGACCCTGCGCCTGTGGGCTCCCATCCCCATGATCGGCAAGTCCCCTCTGGAGGACACCGTCATCGGCGGGTGCTACGAGCTGAAGAAGGGAGCGAGGGTCAACATCCTCGAGGGCCCGCTGCACACCCACCCTAAGGCGTGGGACCGGCCGGAAGAGTTCGACATCAACCGGTGGCTGCCGCAGAACCGGGTCAACCATCACCCGCACGCCTACAAGCCGTTCGGCAATGGTGTGCGTGCGTGTATCGGCCGGCAGTTTGCGCTCACCGAGGCCCGTCTGGCCCTGGCGCTGGCGCTGCAGAAGTTTAAGTTCGCCGACACCAACGACTACAAGATGGACGTCAAGGAGGCGCTGACGCGCAAGCCCGGGGGCTTCGAACTGGAAGTGCGGTCCCGTCAGGAGCACGAGCGGACCGTGTTCGGCGCAGTAGACCTGCAGACCGGCGACACGCGGGCGCCGGCCGCGGTCAGCGGTGTCGGGGTGAACCTGACCGTCGCCTACGGCTCCAGCCTCGGCTCGTGCGAGGACCTGGCGCGCACTATCGCCGACCGCAGTGAGCGCTCCGGCTTCGGCACCACGCTGGTCGGTCTGGACGAGCTGGGCGACAACCTGCCCACCGAGGGACTGCTTGTCGTGGTGGCCTCCAGCTACAACGGCAAGGCCCCGGACAACGCGCAGCGTTTCGACGACCTTCTCGCCGCCGGACTCCCGGAGGGTTCGCTGTCGGACGTGCGGTTCGCGCTGCTGGGGGCCGGCAACACCCAGTGGGTGGCCACATACCAGGGCTTCCCCAAGCGGATCGAAGGAGGCCTGCTGGCCGCCGGCGCCACCCCCGTCATCGAGCGCGGCGCCGCGGATGCCGCCGGTGACTTCGACGGCATGGCCACCCGCTGGATGGAAACCCTGTGGGCCACGCTGGCAGAGGAGTACGCCGCCGACACCTCCGAGGCGAGCAGCCCGCGCTTCCAGGTGCAGTTGCTCACCGAGGCGGACGTGCGCCCCGCGATCGTCTCCGAGCAGGCCTACGCCCTCCCGGTGGTGGCCAACGAGGAACTCGTGGCCGACGCCACCGGCCTGTGGGACTTCAACCTCGAGCCACCGCGCCCGTCGGCGAAGTCCATCACCATCGGCCTGCCAGAGGGTGTCACCTACGAGACCGGCAACCACCTGGCCGTCTTCGCCAAGAACGAACCGGCCCTGGTGAACCGCGCCCTCGCGGCGCTCGGCGTCGACCGCGATCAGGTCCTGCGCCTGGAGCTGCCCGCCGGCGGCCGCACCCACCTCCCTGTGGGCACCCCTGTGACGGCAGGACTGCTGCTCACCGATTTCCTGGAGCTGCAGGACGTGGCCACCCGCTCTCAGATGCAGACGCTTGCTGAGCACACGGAGTGCCCGTGGACCCGACCGCAGCTGCAGGCCTACACGGCCGATACCGCCGAAGCCGAGGAGCGCTATCAGACTGAGATCCTGGGCAAGCGGGTCTCCGTACTGGGCCTGCTGGAGCGCTTCCGGGCGGTCGAGCTGCCGCTGGCGGTCTTCCTGGACATGATGGGCCCGATCCGCCCGCGGTTCTACTCCATCTCCTCCGCCCCGCTGGCCAACCCCCGCCACGTGCGCCTGACCGTGGGCCTGCTGGAAGGCCCGGCCCTGTCCGGTGACGGCCAGTACCGGGGCACCTGCTCGTCCTACATCGGCGGCCTTGAGCCCGGGGACGTCTTCTACGGCTACGTGCGCGTGCCCTCCCCGACCTTCGCCCCGCCGGCCGACCCCGCCACGCCGCTGATCCTCATCGGTCCCGGCACCGGCATCGCGCCACTGCGCGGCTTCCTGGAGGAACGCGCGGCGCAGCACGAGAACGGCACCGAGGTGGGTCTGTCGCAGGTCTTCGTCGGCTGCCGCCACCCGGAACACGACTACTTCTACCGGCAGGAGATGCAGGACTGGGAGCAGGCCGGGATCGCCCAAGTGCACACCGCCTACTCCGCGGTGACAGGCCACCCGGCCCGGTTCGTCCAGAACGCCATCGCCAACGCCGCCGACACAGTGTGGCAAGCCATCGAAGACGGCGCGCACATCTACGTCTGCGGCGACGGCCGCCGCATGGCGCCCGCCGTCCGCGAGGCCCTCGCAGCGATCTACCGCGAGCGGACCGACAGCGACGACGAGGCCGCCCAGCATTGGCTCGCCCAGCTCGAGGCCGATGCGCGCTACCAGCAGGACGTCTTCGCCTGATCCGCCAGACGCCGGAGGGTGCGGCGGTCCCAACAACCCCGCACCCTCCCGGCCACCACCCAGCAAACCAACAAAGGAGTCACCATGGCGACGGAAACCCAGGCCGCGGCCGCCTCTCAAGGCGGCATCCTGACAGCCACCGGCAAAACCGATGCAACGACATTACCGCCACCGCAACTTCCGCCTGCTCACCTTGAGCACCGGACGTGCGAGCTGACCCATACCCCATGGGCCGGCTGGTACTGCGAGACCGCAACTGACTGAACTCGCGGCGGTGCCCACACATTCGACTGAACCCCCACACGCCGGGAGTGCGGCCGACCCGACACCGCGCCCTCCGGCACCACCCGCTTGCGAAACACCACAACCACACGGCAGCCATTGGCCCGAACCGCCAGGAAATGCCGCTTAGAGAAAGCAGATCCCCATGAATACCATGCTCGCCGCACGCTTCCACTTGAACAGCAAGAAGTTCGCCGTGGAGGAGGTCCCCATCCCCGTTCCCGGTCCGGGTGAAATCCTGATTGAGGTGAAGGCCGCAGGCGTCTGCCTATCGGACGTCCACCTGCTCGACGGTTCACTCGTCCCGCTGTTCGCCACCTCCGACGCGGTCACCGTCGGCCACGAGGTCGCCGGTGTGATCCACACCCTCGGCCCGGACCTCAAGCGCGGCCTGACCGTCGGCACCCGCGTTACCCTAGAGGCCGGCAAGACCTGCGGCCAGTGCGCCGGCTGCGTACGCCGCCGCCCCTGTACCCAGATGCTCACCGCCGGCATCGACTACGACGGCGGCTGGGCCCAGTACACCCTCGCCCGCGAGGACACGCTCATCCCCATCCCCGACAACCTCCCCTTCGACCAGGCAGCGATCATCCCCGACGCGGTTTCCACCCCCTACGCCGCCGTCGTTGCCACCGCAGGGGTGCGCCCCGCACAGTCCGTCGGCATCTGGGGCGTCGGCGGAGTCGGCGCCCACAACGTCCGCGTCGCCCGCATGGCCGGCGCCGCGCCGGTCATCGCCGTCGACCCGCTGCCCAGCGCCCGCGAACGTGCGCTGGCCTTCGGTGCGGACTTCGCGTTGGACCCCGCCGCCGACGACTTCGCCGACCACATCCGCACGGCAACGGGCGGACGAGGCCTGGACTTCGCCTTCGACTGCGCCGGCGTGCCCGCCGTCCGGGAGCAGGCCGCCTCCGTACTCGGCCTCAACGGCGCCCTCATCCTCGTCGGCATCAGCCCCAGGCCCCTCACCATCACCGAGGGCCTGACCTTCAACTACCTCGGCAAGCAAGTGCGCGGCCACTACGGCGGCACGCCCGAGTCCGTCAGCGAACTTGTCCGGCTGGCCGAGGTTGGCCGTCTCGACCTCGCGCCCTCGATCACCGACCACTTCCCGCTCGCCGAAGCCGCTGACGCGGTGAATCGGCTGGCGAACAAGATCGGCGACCCGATCCGCTTCATCCTGGTGCCCTGACACCTGAACAGAAGTTCATCAAGACCRCCTCGGTAGGAGCGAGTGGGCGCCAGTGCTTGAGGGAGCACTGGCGCCGGCCTGTCGTGGACTGTCAGTTTCATTCCGGGTCTTCGGACTCACACAAGCGTCACTGACGCACCAACGAACCTTGTTCAGCGCACCTATTAACCTTGTGATCTAGGTCGGCATCCCTAGATCGGGCAATTCAGCGGACAGCCYCGTTCGCTGTCACCTCGTCGTCACCGCGCAACCCTGCAGTACGGAGTTCGGGGAGTGGACTGCGACATATTGCACGCGCCTCGTCGGCAGACACACCCAGCATTCGCAGCATCGCCTCGGTCGCCTGATCCGTCGTCTCGGCGTCGTCGCGGTCCGGTTCGGCATGGATGAGCTGTCCGAGAAAGGTTGCCGCCCCGACGGCGCACACCACGGCGACGTCGACGTCTGTCATTGTGAACCGACCGGATTCGACGCCAACCTCGATGTCACGCCGGACACGCGGCGTCAGTCCTTTCTGCGCGCCAAGGAGGTCAAGGGCGCTGTGCAGGATTACTTTGCTGAGCTGAGGTTCACGGCGGTGGAAGCGACCGGTCAACCGGAAGCTGGTCGCAAACGCGACGGCGGGGTCGTCGACGTCCGTGGTGAGCCCGTCGAGGACCGCGCCTAGGAGATCCATGACGTGCTCGACCGCTGCCTCGAACAGCTGGTCTTTCGACTCAAAGTGGTTATAGAAGGAGCCGATCCCAACATCCGCGGCCTGAGTGATCTCCAGCACCGGCGTGTTGGTCTGTCCTTGAGCCAGGAAGGACTGTGCCGCGCGGACCAACGCGGCCCGAGTCTGCGCCTTCCGTCGATGCGACCGGGTTGGTTCCGGGGACGAGGGTGGGGCTTGGGTCATCGCTGGCTCCTTGAAGTCATCCGGTCATAGGAATCTTACCAGCGCCCCATCAAGACTGAAGAAATCTTCAACTGCCCTTGACTGACGATATCTTCATAACCGAATATATATTCAGAAAGTGAGGCCATCCATGAACGACCACCATGACCACCCTGGGACCCACGGCGACCTGCACACTGACCTGCACAGCGAGCAAGGGGCGCTGCGAGGCGAGCACCGCGGACGGGCGGCGAACCCGATCATCAAGGTGCATGACATCGCCTGGCTCGAGTTCCAGAAGCCAGACCTGCTAGCTGCAGAGACCTTCGCGCACGCCTTCGGCTTCGCCACGAGCCTGCGCACCACTGACGAGCTGCACCTCCGGGGCACCGACACCGGAGCGCCGTGCGTGATCGTACGGCGCGGACCGAGATCGAAATACCTGGGGGCTGCGTTCACCGCGGCCGAGGCCTCGGACGTCCTTCGCCTGGCTAACGCGACAGGCAAGACCCCGAAAAAACTACCGGAGACCATCGGGGGCATAGGAGTCGACCTCGTGGATCCGAGCGGCGCCGCGATTCGCGTCGTCGCAGACACGCACAAACTTCCTTCGCTGCCGGCCCAGACGCCCCTCACGTTCAACGTCGGCCACGAGCTGACGCGGACCAACCAGACCCAGCGGCCACTGCTTCAACCCGCGACGGTTCAGCGCCTCGGTCACGTCGTGCTGCAGAGCACCAAGTACCGTGAAACGCTCGACTGGTACCTGGAGCACCTCGGCCTGATCGTCAGCGACTTCCTCTACTACCCCGGCCAGCGCGAGCGCGGTCCGACAATGAGCTTCATCCGCTGCGACCGGGGTTCCACACCAACCGATCATCACACCATCGCCATGACGCTGGGCCCGACGAATCGCTACGTGCACTCGGCGTATCAGGTCGCTGATATCGATGCCCTCGCCGCCGGCGGTGAACTTCTGCACGACCTTGGCTACCACCGTTCGTGGGGGATCGGCCGCCATATCCAGGGCAGCCAAATCTTCGACTACTGGCGCGATCCCAACGGCTTCCTGGTCGAACACTTCACCGATGGGGACATGTTCGACTGCACCCTCGAGCCCGGTTGGGCACAAATGTCCGCCTCCAATCTCGCCCAGTGGGGCCCTCCGGCGAGCAAGGACTTCCTCGGTATCTCCCCTGGCCGAGAGTCGCTGCGTGAGCTGGCCGCGATGGTCACCGCCCTCCGCGACGACAACGAGTTCGATTTCGCGCGCCTGCGCGGCCTGATGAAAGTAGTTTCCTCATGACCGTCTCCATCCTGCGTACCGCCGACGATTGGTGGGTCCACACGCCCACCGGTGCCGCCCGTATCGCCACTCCTGCGACTACCACGGGCGAGCTGATCGCCGATCGGGCGGCCATCCAAGCCGCGATCGGCGGCAGCGAAACTGTGCCGGTGGAAAACCTGGACCTCATCTCGCCGATCACAGTGCCGTGCCGCGTGGTGGCCCAGATGACGAACTTCGCCTCGCACGTGAAGGACGCCGGCATGGATCCCAAGAAAATCCCACTGACCTTCTTCCGCAAGTCCTCGGGCTCGATCAGCGGGCCCCATGACGACATCGTCCGGCCCGCGCACGTGCGGTTCCTCGACTACGAGGCTGAGATCGGCCTCGTGTTGGGCCAAGAGACCCCGGTCGGCTCGGTCATCACCGATGAGACGATCGCCGACTACGTCGCTGGGCTCGTGATCACCAACGACGTCTCGGCCCGCGACCTGCAACTCCCAAAGACCCAGTTCTACGAGTCCAAGTCCTACCCGAGCTTTACGCCCACCGGACCGACGCTCGTGCTCTTCGACGCCGAGGACTGGAACCGCTTTGGTGAGCTTCGGTTACGGCTGTGGGTAAACGGCGAGATCCGTCAGGACATGACGGTGGCCGACATGATCTACCTGCCCGTCGAGGCGTTGCGGGCACTCACCCGCTTCCAGCACCTCTCCCCCGGCGATCTGCTCCTGACGGGCACCCCTGTCGGCACCGCACTGAGCGCACCACCGAAGCCAGTCGAGATCATCAGCAATCTGCTCCCCCGGGCTACTAAGTGGCGCCTGTTCTTCAAGGCCCAGGGCCGCAATCGGAAGTACCTCAAGAGCGGTGACGTCATCGAGATCGCCATCAGCACCGACGACGGGAAGATCGACCTGGGGCGCCAGCGCACGACGGTGAGGGAAGCCCGGTGAACGGCATGCCTCTCTGGCCGCGGTACTCGAGCCCAGATGACGTCGTCGACATCGAGAGGACCCCCCTCTCCGAACGCGGACTTCCGGCGTCGACGTACGAGTTGCTGTGTCGAGCCGCCCGGCTCTGGCCGGACCGGACGGCGGCGGCCGTACTTGCAAACACCGAGCGCTGGCAGGAACCCGTCAAGCTGACGTTCGCTGAGCTTCTCGCCAATGTGAACCGGATAGCGAACCTGCTGAGAGAAATCGGGGTCGGCCGCCAGGACACCGTGGCCTTGCTCTCGCCCAACTGCCAGGAGCTCATCTGCGCGACCCTGGCCGCCCAGGCTGCCGGAATCGCCGTCCCGATCAACCCCGGTTTGTCCGAGGACCACATCGCCGAGTTGCTTCAGCGCTCAGGGGCGCGTGTGCTGGTGGCGGCCGGGCCCGATCTCGATCCCGTCGTCACCGAGGCCGCTTTCAGCCTCGCGAAGAAGGGCCTGGTGGACCATGTGCTTCTCATGTCACCGACCGGGCAGGCACCCGCCGGCCCGGCCTCGACCGTCGGATACGCAAGCGTGGACTACCTGGCACGCCGGGCAGCAAACGCGTCGTCCGAGCAGTTCCACGGCCATCGGTCCGGACCAGGCGATCTGGCGGCACTCTTCCACACTGGCGGCACGACAGGCACCCCCAAGCTGGCGGCACACACCCAGGCCAACGAGGTCGCCGACGCCTGGATGCTGGCAGCCAACGACCTCGTCGACGAGAACGCCGTGTACTTCGCCGCCCTGCCGCTGTTCCACGTCAATGCCCTCGTGGTAACCGTCCTCGCTCCCCTTTTCAAGGGCCAGACGGTCGTGTGGTCCGGACCGCTGGGCTACCGCGACCCTGCCCTCTACGGCGTCTTCTGGAAGCTGGTCGAGCACCACCGGCTTACCGCCATGAGCGCCGTCCCTACCGTCTACGCCACGCTCGCCGCGTCTCCCGTGAACGCCGACATCAGCAGCCTGCGCCACGCCATGGTCGGAGCCAGCCCCTTGCCCGCGGCCGTGCGTGCCTGCTTCGAGACAGCCACCGGCGTCACCCTGATCGAAGGGTACGGACTGACGGAAGCGACGTGCGTAAGCGTCCGGAGCTTCCCAGGCGCCACTAACAGTTCGCTCGGCTGCCGACTGCCCTACCAACAGATCAAGGCGGTGCACGTCGACGACGCCGGACACTGGCATGATGTCGGACCAGGCGTAACAGGCCGGCTGGTGATCAAGGGCCCGACGGTCTTTCCGGGCTATGTCATCGGTAACGGCCCCGACGGCCTCTTGCTCGACGGCCTCGGCAAAGTGCGGGACGGCTGGCTCGACACCGGCGACCTCGGGCAGGTTGATGAGGACGGATTCGTCCAGCTCACCGGTCGTGCCAAGGATCTGATCATCCGAGGCGGCCACAACATCGACCCGGCAATCGTCGAGGATGCCCTCCTCACCCACCCGGACGTAACGGGAGCAGCGGCGGTCGGCAGACCCGACCGGTATGCGGGAGAGGTACCTGTGGCCTACGTAACGTTGGCTGAGGGTGCGACCACCAGGACCGAGGACCTGATCCGGTGGGCGGAGGACCGGGTCGGGGAACGGGCGTCCTCGCCGAAATCGGTCACAATCGTCGACCAGCTTCCGGTCACTGCCGTCGGCAAACTCTACAAGCTCGCGCTTCGGGCGGACGCCACCAGGGTAGCGCTGAGCGCGGCCCTGCGGGAGATGGCCGCAGTCCACGCCGTGGAGACCGATATCGAGGACGGCACGATAGTCGTCACCGTGCGTGCTGACGAGGCGTCGCATGCAGCCGTCAAGTGCGCCCTCGACGAGTACGGCGTCCGATGGCGGATCACGCATAGGCCAGCACGAAAGGCGGAACGATGATCATCGTCCTCACGATAGCGCTGGTTGGATGCTTCACGATGCTCGGCCTGGCAAAAGTGGTCGGCGCAGCGGGGATGCCGGCCCGCGCCGCAGCTGTGGGCTTCACCAGCGACGCCTACAAGCGCATCGGCGCCTTGGAGCTTCTTGCCGTCCTCGGCCTCCTGCTCGGGCTGGTCTTGCCGTGGATCGGCCTAGCCGCGGCCGTCGGTCTCCTGCTTCTAATGACGGGAGCCTGCATTACCCATCTCAGGAAGGGCGACGGTCCACGTGAGATCGCCCCGGCGGTGGTCATGATGGCTGGACTCGTCGGCTATCTTGTTCTCGTTACGGCGGCAATAGTATGAGCGCCCACAACGACGGCRCGGCGCCGGTGGTCGTGGTCGGCGCTGGCCCGTCCGGGCTGGCTGTCGCCACCCTACTCGGCCAGTACGGCGTCGAGTGCCTCGTCCTGGACCGCTGGGAGGGTGTCTACCCGCTACCACGGGCGGTGCATCTCGACGACGAGGTCTATCGCATCCTCAACCGTCTAGGCGTGGGGACGCAATTCGCTGGGCTCAGCCGCCCTGCACACGGGCTACGTTTGCTCGCCCCCGACCACCGGGTGCTCGCGGAGTTCCAGCGACCGGCCGATGGCGGCGCCCACGGTTATCCCCTAGCGAACATGTTTGACCAGCCGGACCTCGAGCAGCTCATGCGCAACAACCTCCGGAACATGCCTTCGGTGACCCTGCGCGGAAATATCGAGGTTCTCCGTGTGACCCAAGGCAACGCGGCAGTCCAGGTGGACTTCACGGATCGTGCCACGGGGGCACGCGAGTCGGTCCATGCCAGCCACGTCCTCGGCTGCGACGGCGCCAACAGCATGGTGAGGGGGGCCATCGGCGCGGAGATGGAGGACCTGGGCTTCGAACAGCGCTGGCTGGTTGTCGACGTCGACACTTCGGCGCAACTGAACCAGTGGGAAGGCATCCACCAACTGTGCGACTCCCACCGCGCCGGTACCTACATGCGCGTCGGAGAGGTCCGCTACCGCTGGGAGTTTCGACTGCTGCCCGACGAGACCGCCGCCGACTTTGCGACGATAGATGCCCTCCATCCGCTGATCAAGCCGTGGACCGGCGACGTCCCGTTGGACGATCTGCGCGTGATCCGGGTCGCCGACTACACCTTCCGCGCCCAAGTCGCCAACAAATGGCGCGACCGCCGGGTCTTTCTCCTCGGCGACGCCGCTCACCTGAGCCCTCCCTTTATAGGTCAGGGCATGGGGGCGGGACTCCGAGACGCGATGAACCTGGCCTGGAAGCTCGCCGGTGTGCTTGCCGGCGACCTCCCCGCAACCACGCTGGCCAGCTACCAGACCGAGCGCAAGCGGCACGCGAGAAGAACCATCACCGTCGCAAAACTGTTCGGCCTCACCATGACCGCGGGTGGTCGCGTCGGTATGGCCCTGCGGAGGTTCCTCGCACCGGGCCTGCACCTCGTGGCAGGCCTTCCCGCACAGTCAGGGACAGCCACACCCCTCGGCTCTCGGCGCTCGGCGCTCGTCCGCACCTCCGCCGTCGGACGTCTCTGCCCCAACTCCCGCACCTCCGTCACCCCGGACGCCAGGCGATTCGATGACGTCGCCAGAGACGGATTCGCGCTGCTAGCTCTCGCGATCACTCCCGAGGAGCACGAACAGATCCTGCACATGGGCGCGGCGCCGATCGCCCCCGAGCCCGGGTCTGAGCTCCACCAGTGGCTCGTCCGGCATCGGATCGCTGCAGCGGTCATCCGCCCTGATCGCGTCGTTATGTTCACCTCCGACACCGTCGCCGGAAGCCTGACCCGCCTGCCGTCGTTCAACTCAACCGCCTCCCATACCCGAAAACTAAAGGAACACCATGAGCCCCACGACAACTCAAGCCAGGATCGACGACATTCTCGCCATCGACTCCGACAGCACCCAACGGCTGTTCCTCGAAGCGCGAACCGCCAATAGCTTCGCCTCCACACCGGTCTCAGCCGACACGTTGGCCGCGATCTACGAGTTGACGAAGATGAGCCCCACGATGATGAACAACCAGCCGCTGCGCATCACCTGGGTCCAGTCACCCGAAGCCCGCGAACGCCTCACCTCACATCTGGCCGAAGGCAACCAGGAGAAGACCCGCACCGCCCCGGCAGTCGCGGTGCTGTCCTATGACAGCGACTGGCACGAACATTTCCCGACGTTCTTCCCACCCTCACCCGAACGCAAAGCAATGTTCGACGGCGACAGAATCACACGCGCCGAAATCGGCAAGAACAACGTCTGGCTCCAATCCGGGATTTTCATCATGGCGGTACGCGCAGTCGGACTCCATGCAGGCCCCATGGGTGGATTCGACGCCGCCGGCGTCGACGCTGACTTCAACGCCGGCACGACACACCGGGCGTTCATGGTGGTCAACGTCGGGAAACCAGGCGAGGACGCCTGGTTCCCACGCCTGCCCCGCCTCTCCGCCGACATCGCCGTACGAACCATCTAACAGACCGCATGCCACAACAGGCAGGGTTTCCTCCTTCGACTCAGCGAAGGAGGAAACCCTGCCTTTTGCCGTGAATAGGTCCCCTCGGGGAGCACGTGCTTTGCCGCAGGACGTGCCTCTCGCCTTAAACCGGTGGCTCCTCACAGGCATCCTGCAAAAAGAATCGCGCTTGCGCGGAGCCGTCATCTCGGACTGGTGCGCCGTCAGCAACCGCATAGCCGCCTTGAAGGCGGGACTTGACCTGGAAATGCCCGGCACCGACGGCACGGCGCTTACCTGGCGGCTCCCCCGCCGGCCAAGCGATACGACTCCTGCAGCAGCTCGTCCAGTTCCTCGACGTCGATCCTTTCCAAGCGGACCAGCACCAGTTTCGGGGACCGTTCGTGGTGGGGCGTCCAGAAGTAGGTGTCGGGGCTGGTCCCTACGAGTGCTTCCCGTTCCTCGGTTTTCACGGTGAGGACGCCATCTTCCCAGATGCGTGCCATCAGGGTTTTCCCGAACCATGCCGGCTGGCCCCAACTGGGCCGCTCGCTGACCCCCGGCAGTCCACGGCAGATCTGCCGGACATCTTCCTCTGTGGCCATGGTTCACTGTGGCACCGGAGCCCCGACCAGGCAACGGCTGTCCTCCCTCGCGAGACTTCCAAAAATTGCTTCGACCACACGCGGTCGGTATTGCGGACGACCTTCCATACGTTGTATGGTTTAACTTCCATACGGCGTATGTTTCTGCGGTGCATCCCGCATCGTCGTTGCCCACACCCCCTGAACAGAGGAGCAACCCATGACCGTGCACTCCACGGACAACCTGCCAGCCAGCCCGGCTGACATCGACCCAGTCAAACCCCAAAGACACGGCGCCGGTCGACGTTCGCGCTTGGACCTCAGCACTCTGCGCGAGCTGTGGCGCTTCAAGGACTACGGCCGGCCCGAGCGGAAGTCGCTGGTCCTGGGTGTACTCATGAATGGTGGGCAAATGGCCGCCAATCTTGCCGCCCCCTGGCCGCTGGCGCTGGTCATCAACGACCTACTCCAGGACAAGGGACAAGGCAACGGCCAGGGCCAAGGCAAGAGCGGGATCCTGCACGCCGTCGCCGGGTGGTTCGGCGGTTCGTCGATGGCGATGCTCCTGGTCGCGGCGAGCGCCGTGGTGGTGATCACCGCTGCCGCTGGGATGTTCTCCTACCTGGGCGACATGTACATGAACGGGTCCGGCCAGCGGATCACCTCGCGCATCCGCGCGGATGTGTTCGCCTACACCCAGCGGCTGCCCATGGCCTTCCACGACCGGCAGAACGTCGGCGAGCTGACCAGCAGGGTTGTCTCCGACACGTCAACGGTGGAATCGACCCTGCGGGATGTGGGCACCGACCTCGTCCCGTCCGTGCTCACCCTGGCCGGTACCGCCGCCGTGATGGTCACTGTGGACTGGCGCCTCGGGCTGATCGGGCTCGTCGTCGCCCCGCTGGTATTCCTGACCGCCAACCACTTCGCCGGCCTGACCCGGCAGTACGCCCGTCGCAAGCGCGCCGCCACCGGATACCTGACCGGACTCGTCACTGAGTCCCTGATGGGCATCCGCACCGTGCACGCGTTCGGCAGCCAGCGGGTGCAGGACCAGCGGTTCGCCACGCAGAATGACAACGTGCTCAGCCTGTCGCTGCGCTCGGTCAAGGTCAGCGCCAAGTTCTCCCCCACCCTGCAGCTGGTCGCCGCCGTGGGCACCGCGCTGGTGTTGTTCGTCGGCGGATACGGAGCGCTGAACGGCTGGTGGCAGGTCGGGGTGCTGGTGGTCGTCACCAGCTACCTCAAGACCATGCTCTCGCCGATGAAGTCCCTGGCCAAGCTTGCACCTAGCTTCACCCAGGGCGCCGCCTCCGCCCAACGGATCGCCGACATCCTCGACCAGCCCACCGACCACCAGGGCACCGGGGAGCCGCTGCCGGCCCGCGTTGACGGCCGCATTGAGCTGCGCAAGGTCATGTTGGACTACGGCACCGGTCGCGGCCCGGTCTTCACCGACGTCGACCTGACGGTCACCCCTGGCGAGCGGATCGCCTTGGTCGGTGACAACGGCGCCGGCAAGTCGACCCTCCTGTCCGTGATCGGCGGCCTCTACCGTCCCACCACCGGCCAGGTCCTGCTCGACGGGCTCTCGGTCCCCGACGTCCCGGAGCACTGGCTGCACCAGCAGGTGGCCATGGTTCTGCAGGACACCTTCCTGTTCTCCGGCACACTGGTCGACAACATCCGTTACGGCCGCCCAGACGCCACGGACGCCGAGGTGGCTGCCGCCGCCGAGGCTGCCCTGGTCAGCGAGTTCGCCGATGACCTCCCCGACGGGCTCGACACGCCAGTCGGTACCGGCGGGACCGGGCTGTCCGGCGGGCAGCGCCAACGCGTCGGCATCGCCCGCGCACTGCTCGTCGACGCCCCCGTCGTGCTCCTCGACGAACCCACCGCCGGACTGGACGTTCACGCCGAGGAACTCGTTGTCCAGGCGCTGGGCCGGCTCGTCGAAGGTCGCACGATCATCGCAACGACGCATCGGCCCGCGGTCACTGCGCTGGCCACCCGCACCGTCTACCTGCGCCAGGGTGGCGTCCTTGACACCGAGCTGCCCGAGATCGTTCCGGCAGACTCTTCCGCCGACCGCACCCGCCTAACCACCATCGGAGCCTTCTAATGTCCATCACCGCGACGAACACCCGAGAGACGTCCAGCCGCTGCACCAAGTCGTCGAAGAACCAGACGGCGACCGCGGCCCCGCCCACGGCCGGCGAGGTGGTGCTGCAGGCCCTCCTCACCCAAACCAAGGCGCTTCGGGAGGCCGAGCGCAAGGTGCGGGACGGCGACCCGAAGGGGGTCACCAAGATGCGGGTCACCATCCGCCAGCTACGTTCCACACTTCGCGGCTTCTCCCGCATCCTCGATCGGCAGGTCACTCGACCGGTCTGCGCCGAGCTGGCCTGGCTGGGCCGCCAGCTTGGTGAGGAGAACGACACCCAGAGGACGCTCATCGAGCTGAAACGACAGCACGATGCCCTGCCGTCGGAGTTGATCGTAGGCCCGGTGGTCGACGACGCCAGGACCCAGCTGGACCAGCTCGCCGTCAGTAGCAGCCAGACCACCTATGCCACGCTTGACAGCGATCGCTACGCCGCGCTCCGTCAGGTGCTGGATTGGCCGCCGGCCGACCCGCCCTTCACCGAGCGCGCGGTGCGGCCCGCGGCGGAGGAGCTGCCAAAGAGCATCGCCAAGGCGCTGCGCACGCTCGACCGTCACCTCGTGGCCGCCCAGGCGCTTCCGGCGGGGACGGAGCTGGATGAGGCGCTGCACGACGCCCGCAAGGCCGACAAGCAACTCCGCTACTTGATCGACGTCGCCGCCCCCGTAGTTGGCAAACCCGCCCGGCGGCTGGGCCGGCAGGCCAAGAAGCTCCAGGACCTGCTCGGCGATTACCAGGACGCGGTCGTGACCCGCCCAGTGGTGCAGGAGCTCGGGTCCGCCGCGTCGGCCAAAGGTCATCCGGCCAGCACGTACTACCTGGTGGACGCTCTGGAGCAGGTCCGCACCGACCGTGTTCTGGAGAAGCTTCCGCATCGGCTAATCAGCCTCTACGACGAGGCCGACTGGCTGCCCAACGCCGACTTCCTCCAGTACCACCCGGGGACGTCAGCCGCGCGGACCGGGAGCGGGAACTGACACGCACCAGAGCTGCCAAAGCTCCGGTCGCGTAGCCTGACCCCGCGACGCGGCCAGAACCGGGGCGCCCTGTCTGGGGTTCAGAAATCGTCGTCGAACGAGACGGGACCGGTGATTCCGACCTGGTAGGCCCGTCGACCAGAGCGTWACCGGCAGGAGARGGCACGGCCCGGACTGAACGAAAGTCAGGCAGTTCCAAGCGCTCCCGGCATGAAGGAGTACAKAGCAACACCGCTGTCCMMGTCMAGAGAAGGAGYCGCCAGACCAGCCGCMACCAACAAAAATGGGCCCCCGCAGGGGCCCATCAAAGGAGATTTGTACACACTCAGCGGCYCACAAGCCCCTGAACAGGGAAARCACGTGCCCGAGGTGGGACTCGAACTGCATTCCCTCCCCCGCAAACGCTGGGCTCCCGCGGGAACATACGAAATCCGGCCGGATCCGGCACCAGTATGACCCGATCCGAAGCCCGAAGTGTGCACAATGTACACACCCCAAATTTTCTGGTCGACTCTGCCTCAATATTGCCGAACTTGCACCTCGCTCCACCGTCACACGGCACACTAATGCGGACACGATTGCCGGGGACGTGGCCCCGCAGCACACCGGCGAACCGGCAGGCCGAGTACCAGAAACCTCAGTACCCCATGGCGGCGCCCTTGATCATTTCGCCCGCCGGGCTTACCAGGTACCAGACGTCCTTGACGCCCTGGCCGAGGATGTCGCCCGGGGCCTTGTCGTTGACGAAGTTGTAGATAGGCAGACCGTTGATCGTCACTTGCTTCTTCCCGTCGGCGGTGGTGATGGTGCCGACGGTCCCGGTGACGCCTTCAACTGAGGGGGTCGCGGACGAAGTGGTCACGGCGGGCCACATCGCCACACAGGCATCGACGCAGGCGCTCTTGCCCGAATCTTTGACGTCCTTGGTGAAGACGTAGACGCTCATGCCCTTGCCGTCCACTACAATCTGGCCGGCGCTGGACGTCGCCGTCTTCAGTTCCGCGGCCGCCGAGGGCGCCGTCGAGGTCAAGTCGCTCGTCGCGGGTGCGGAGGAGCTGCTTGTGGTGCCGGCGGTGCCGCCGCAGGCACTGAGGACTGCGGCCAAGGCCAGTGCGCTGAGTCCCATACCGAGTTGCTTCTTCATGTCTCGTTCCTTTTGCTCAGACCCGGCCGAAAGAAGGCCGGACGCTAACCCCTACGACGCCACTGGGGGAAGAAAGGTTCACGGGACTGAACGTTAGGAGGCGGTTCCGGCCACGACGAACGTTTCTGGAGGTCTGCTTCGGTGGCGGACGAGATCACCTGCTTGTCCTTTGCCTGATCCGGCAGCGTTCCCAGATTGCCGGGCTTCTGGAATCAAATCTGAACAGGCCGCGTTAATTTCTTGTGGGCGTCATTGAGCGCCAGAAGGGAATGAAATGACAAGAAACATCGAGACCGTCGAAAACGAAAACGGCAGGTCCACTACTTACCGCCGGCATCCCAACGGAGGCGGCCTGATCGGTCCKGGCGCCCGGGCSGAAGGTGAYTCCTTCATCGGTGCAACCACCTATGTCGAGGCCGGCGCCCGMGTCGGGTCCGGCTGCCGTATTGGCCGSGGAGGCTGGATCGACCGCCGGGCCATAGTCGGTGACCATGTCTTCATCGGAGACAACGTCTACGTCGGAGCTGRAGCCGTCCTGGGCAACAGGGTCCATATCGCCCGCCACTCACGCATCGGGGCGGGCGCGCGTATTGGATACGGGGTCCGGCTGCCCGCGGACAGCCACGTGCCGGAGGGCACSCGCATCGCCGACGCCMRGCGCTCCCGGRACGCCTTGATCCGCCRGCRKMAGGCTCACGSYCCTGACTCCCGRATGGCRGCTTAGAGACCCYTCTCCGYAYRCCCGGCRGGGCCGAATCCCCGCAATATCCCGGATTGCTCCGGACGGTCACCACCCCAGGACGTGAGCCTCAATCCCCCCGAGGCTCACAACAACCCCTATTGTGCGCTTCCCGGCAGCACTGCCGTCCCTTGCGGCGCCGGGGCACCGTGAACTCCGCTCATCATCCCGGGCCTCCTGGATCAAGRGCCCAGCGCCAGGCGTACCCCAWGGCRTCKSCGAACACCAACAGAAATCCYAGGWCGCCKAGACCCGCAAGCTGGGCGGAWAACCCYAGAATCATCAATGCGCAGCCCCCGAGTGCCAGCACAATGCCGACGGACCAGTGAAGCGTTAGCCGGGAGGACCTGTCTTTAGCAAGTTTCCGGRCCAGGGCCGGGTCGTCCGCTGCCAGCTCCGCTTCGAGTTCATGGAGGCGCCTGCGCTCATAGTCCGACAGCGGCATGGCAAAGCGCGGCCGGCACACCCCTGGCCGTCCGGTATGAGGGCCGGATCTGGGCCATGGCAGCCGATCCGGTGCACTGGTTCGCCCGGGACGCCTGGTGGGACACCCGGCGCACGGCAGCCCTCGGCAGCGGCGACCTGGTCAGCATCCAATAATGGAAGGTGCAGGTCCGTCTTGGCTCCACCTCCGCGCTGCGGACTTTCACGCTGCGCCGGAACCCTCGCGAACTCCGTCCTCCGCCCTTGCTCCCGGACGGAGCCGCGGGCACGATGACAGATAAGAACAACAACCGGTCCGCCCGGACCGGCCCGATCAGCACCGTGGAGGATTCATGCGAAGGGAAATCAGTATCCACACGCTAGGGCGCTCCAGCGCCGCCGCTTACAGACTCGATGACCTGGACAAGGTCATCGGACTCGGCTGCGGCAACCGCGATCGGGCACCCGGAGAGCGGCAAGGCCCAGAGGGCTTCAGAGACTGCGATCAGCACGGCGGCCCCACCCGGCTGGGTATGGTGCCGCGGCCATGAGAATCATCCGAGCGCTGGTCACCGGGGCCTTGGCCGGAGCCGCAGGGACCACGGCGCTGAACACGATCTCCTACCTTGACATGGTCTGGAGGGGCCGTCCGGCCAGCAGCACCCCGGAGTCCACCGTAGAAAAGCTGGCAGACGTCACCGGAGTCACGATCCCAGGTACCGAAAACGAACGCGCGAACCGCGTCGCCGGGCTCGGCCCGCTGACGGGCCTCGCCGTGGGTGTCGGCATCGGTTGCGTCCTCGGGTTGGCCCGCATGGCCGGATACCGACCTGGGCTCATCGGTTCTTCACTTACCGCTACGGCCGGCGCACTCATTGGCAGCAATGCGCCAATGACTGTCCTCGGAATAACAGACCCCCGCGCCTGGTCCGCGATGGACTGGGCGAGCGACATCCTCCCGCATCTGGCCTACGGGCTCGTGACCGGCGCCACGCTGCAGGCACTAGACCCGGTCGCCTCCCGCCGGACCTGACGGCCCAACCCAGGCTCAGCACGACCCCGCAGACGTTCGGCCCATTCCATGGCGGCTACGAGATGACCCCCCGTTGGGACGGTTGCCCAGCCAGATTGCCGTCGTTCCGGTACCAGCCCAGTCAGGGGTGGCCTACCATTCCTGACGTTCGCGGGTCAGTCCGAAGGGGACGGCATCGCTGAGATCGACCGTGAAGGAGGCGGGACCATGTTGGGTGACCAGGATTCCCTGACGCCCTTCGCGCATTGCCTGTGTCAAGGCGGCACCGACGGCTTCGTCGAGCTAGCGTTCGATGCTGGCCCGGTCGGTTGCCGTGACGGCCACCGGGAGGTCAGTAGTTGTATTCATGTGGATCYGACTTTCTTGTGTGTCGACAGTAATTGGGCTTTCACAGGCGCCCCTGACCGGCAGCTGACGGTATGTCAACCAATTTAGTTGAATGCTGAAGTATCGAAGATTCGTTCCGCTTCATCAAGTGGCTCGGCTGGCGCCGTTCGTCACTACTCGATGGTTGCGCTGCCCAAGGTGCACATCAGAGGTGGTCAGCCAGCCAGGCTTGGGCATGTCAGCCAACCAAGAGTGCTTCAGCATTGCCCGGGCGGCAGACGCTCGGCGTTCGTGCTCTCGCTCGAAGGCGAACGAAAGTTACTTTTGAAGTCTCCGCCTCTTGCCTCAAGTTAAATGAAGGGCATTCATATTAGAATAGCTCATCCGGGCAACACCGGCGGCCAGTCCGGTCCGCAGTGGTCGGCCTGCCGACGGTCAGGCAGCGGCGGTCGGCGCCCGGACGCCAAGGAGTAATGGCCATTCACGCAGCCTGACCCACACCGGAGTTCGTGAAATTCCTGATGGACAAAGTGCCACCAACCTCGCCGCTCACCAGGGGTGACTGCCCGGCGACAGAGCCCTTCAATGGGCACCGGTACCATCCACTGCCGCGCCATTAATGTCTCGGTCCTTCGGTATGCAAATGTCTACCTCCCTAACAGCGTGCTGGCTCTTATCTGAATCGCTGACCTGGAGTGGAGTGCCTTCTCGACTGCTCCAGGCGAGCCAAAGTACTGCGCCGGGATGTGGCTGCCCCAAGGCAGACAGCGTGCTCACCGCCGATGGACAGGCCGATGCCCAGGAGTGGTGTGGCCGTGGGCGGTGAAGGTGCATGACGTCTGGACACAGCTCCCAGGGGCATGCTTCCCGTCTGACACTTCCCACTCCCTCTGGAGATCGCTCTCAGGCCGGTGTGACATGTCGAAGAACGAGGACATTGTGTCTGCTGTCGTGGAAGCCGACTGTTCCCGTCTGAGGTTGGCAAAACTTGCAGTTTTCGCCCGCCTCAAAATATTCAGCAAACTTACTACCGGCTTGTATTTTGGCAACTCTCAAGCCTAGGTTGAGGGTAGGGCCGCAGGCTGCGGCAGGTTCATCACGGTTTCGGGATTGCACGGAGGAGTACCGATGACAGGCCCAGTGGCGCCGAAGGACGACGGCCGGGACGAATCGCTCGCTGAGCGGATGGACCGCAACTGGGTGGAGCTGCTGCAGGAACTGCGCGTGCTCCAGACCGGGGTCCAGATTCTCGCCGGCTTCCTCCTGACGCTGCCGTTCCAGTCCCGCTTCGAAACGCTGGACGATTACCAGATCCGGCTCTACCTCGCCAACGTTGTCCTGGCCGCCCTCACCACGGCCACGATCCTGCTACCGGTCAGCGTGCACCGCCGGCTCTTCCGGCAGGGGCTGAAGGAAACGCTCGTGGCCAGCGCCGACACCATCGCTAAGATCGCGCTGGCCGGCGTCGCGCTGCTGAGCGTGGGAACCACGTCGCTCATCTTCGACGTCACTATAGGCCGGACGGCGGGCGTGATCGCCGGCGTCGGACTGCTGGCCGTACTGATACTGCTACTGGTTCTTGTGCCTGCCAGGCTCCGCCAAAAAGGCCGCGAGGAGGAAACACCATGACCGACGTTTCACGCGGGCGGCGCACTGGGCGAACCACGGGCCAGTGGGTCAAGGAGCGCGGATTGCTGCTGGCCAATATTGGGCTGTTCGCCGTGTTCTTCGCCGGCATGATCCTCAGCGGGGCGAACACCTACAGCGACGAGCAGCTGACACATGGGGAGCCGGCCGTGAACGTCCTGCAGTACCTCGGCACCGGGAACTTCCTGGAGGCGACTTTCGAGAACTGGGAGTCGGAATTCCTGCAGATGGGCATGTACGTCATCCTGACCGTCTTCCTGTTCCAGAAAGGGTCCTCCGAATCCAAGCCCATGGGCCGCACCGCCCCGCCGGACCAGGACCCGCGGCAGGCAAAGCTCAAGGCATCCACCCCGTGGCCCGTGCGGCGCGGCGGCTGGCTGCTCAAGCTCTACGAACACTCGCTCTCGATCATGTTCCTCCTGCTGTTCCTGGCGTCCTTCGTCCTGCATGCGGTGGGCGGGGCTGATGACTACAACGGTGACCAGCAGGCGCACGGTCAGCCCACCGTGACGGTGCTGGGCTATCTGGCCACGAGCCGCTTCTGGTTCGAGTCCTTCCAGAACTGGCAAAGTGAGTTTTTGGCGGTGGCGGTGCTGGTGGGCGCCTCTGTCTACCTGCGCGAGAAGGGCTCCCCCGAGTCCAAGCCGGTGGCCGAACCGCACTACGAGACCGGCGCCTGAATCCCGGCCGGTATTTTTGGCCCACGTGGTGACGGCGTTCGGAGCCGGGGCGTGATTTCCCAATGCCGCACCGGGTTTATGGATGGGCATGTGCGGCGCGGCGGGCGCCGAGGCGGTCAGACCTCTGCAGCTGTGCCGCTGCGTCCCGGTATCCGTAATCGGCATCGCAGTAACCGGTCAATAGCGGGAACATGCAAATCAGCTCCGGCTCAGAGAGGCCGTAACGTAAGTGCGTCAGACAGAACCGTCCCGGGGCACACACCAATGTGGAGCTGCGAGTGACCGTTCCTTGGAGAGCCTTGCCGGGTGGCAGTCTCTTCTTGGTTGCCATTTTCAAGAACGCGGTCCTGGAATAAGGTGAAGCGCACCACGCGATAGACGCGTGGCCCTTTGGCCGGAATCGCGAACTTGGATCTTGGGGAATGGATGCGACATCAGGGGTGATGAGTACGACGGGGCGACTGGCCGTCACTGCCCCTCAGCGTGCCTCCGTCCATAATGTCATGCCCGCCGTGCGCCAAAATGACGAGACCGGCCAGAGGCAAAAATCAGCATTTCCATCCGCAGACACACAAGGGAGACTCTCATGTTGCTATGGATAGCCATCATTATTGCTGTTCTCTGGCTCCTCGGATTGCTTGGCGGCATCGGCGGCGGGCTCATTCACCTGCTGCTGGTTATTGCAGTGGTAGTTCTGGTCTTCCACTTCATCCGCGGCAGGGCCCGCACTTAGATAAGCCGAACAGCGGTTGGCGGCGACTGGCGGGTGTCAACGAACGATGGTCACCAAGAAGATCAGGGCGAAGATATCGGCCACCAGCATCGCCGCCCCGGGGTTGCCGAGGTTCAGAGTCCATCCAATGCCGAACCGGCGCGGCACAAGCAGTGCACGGCCTAGTGTTTCCCAACGGTCTCGCCCTCCGGCCCGGCACCAGCGGCTCGGGTTCGATAGGGCAACTGGCTGCCGTCGCGTTTGCCGCCCAGGAACAGCACGAGCGTCCGGGCGTTCGCGGCGGGGGTCGCGACGGGTCATGTCGAAGGCAGGTTACGTGAGGCATCAGGCTAGCGCAGGGGTCCAGGGCCTGCCTTTCCCGCCGGGAATGGCTGCATCCGGGCCGGGCCGGTACAACTAAGTTATGACGACCTCTCCCCTGGTGCTCGGCCCGATGATCCGGTACGTGGATGAGACCTCGGCGAGCGTGTGGGTGGAGACCCCGGCCGATGCCCGCGTCTCCATCCGTGCCGGCGGCAGGGACTGGGCGGCCAGGACGTTCGCGGTCCACGGCCACCACTACGCGCTGGTGGAGTTGGACGGCCTGCAACCTGGAACGGTCACGCCCTACACCCTTGACGTCAACGGAACACGGGTCTGGCCCGACCCTTCGTCCGGGTTCCCGCCGTCGATGATCGCGACACTGAAGCCCGGCAGGCCACTGCGGATGGCCTACGGCTCCTGCCGGACCAGTGTGCCGCACGATGAGTCCGGCAACCGGACCCACGGCGTCGACTCGCTGCGCGCCTTCGCTCTGGGGATGGCGGCCGGCCGTGAACTGCCGCGGCCGGATCTGTTGGCCTTCATCGGGGACCAGGTGTACGCCGACCTAACCAGCGCGCAGATGCAGGAGTTCATCCGAGCACGGCGGGACATCAAGGCACCACCCGGCGAGGAGCTAAAGGACTACGAGGAATACGCCCATCTGTACTATCTGGCCTGGTCAGACCCCGCGAACCGGTGGCTGCTCTCCACCCTGCCCACCGCCATGGTCTTCGATGACCATGACATCCGCGACGACTGGAATACCTCGCTGAGCTGGAAGAAGAAAATGGAAGCCACCTCCTGGTGGCATGGGCGGATTGTTGCGGGGCTGGCCTCGTACTGGGTGTATCAGCATCTGGGGAACATGTCACCGCAGGATCGGGCGAAGGATGCCCTCTGGCAGCAGATCGCCCGGCACACGGGCGAGGACGAAATCGACGTCGGCCCGCAGTTGGACAGTTTCGCGGACCGGGCTGATCGGGACCCGAGATCCTACCGGTGGAGCTACTGCCGGGATTTCGGGGACACGCGGCTGATAGTTGTGGACTCCCGTGCTGCCCGGGACTTGACGCCGGACGATCGCGCCCTGGTCGACAAGGCCGAAATGGCGTGGCTCGACGACCGGATGCGCGGCGGTTTCCGCCACCTGCTCGTGGCGACTTCGCTTCCTTTCCTGCTGCCGATGGGCCTGCACTACGTCGAGTCCTGGAATGAGGCCGTTTCCCAAGGCGCGTGGGGAAAACGTGCCGCCCGCGCCGGCGAGAGTCTGCGCCAGGCGCTGGACCTTGAACACTGGGGTGCCTTCCAGAACAGCTTCCGGGAGGTTGCGGCCATGGTGACCGAGGTTGCCGACGGCAAACGCGGCGCGGCACCGGAAACTATCGCCTTTCTCTCAGGGGACGTCCACTACTCCTACGCTTCGGAGGTGCAGCGTGCCTCGGGCAGCCGGATAGTGCAGGCCGTCTCCTCCCCCATCCGCAACCCGCTGCCCCGGCTGATGCGGTCCTTTGCGGCCATCATGTCCTACGGGCTGGCCGCCCCGGTCGGCGTCCTGGTGGCGCGCTCGGCCAAGGTCCCGGACCCGCCCTTCCGCTGGGCCGGGATCAGAGGCCCCTGGTTCGACAACAACCTGGCCTTCCTCGAGGTAGCACCGGAAGGGCTGAAACTATGGTGGCAGACCGGCGTCGTGGACGCCGGCGACCACATGCACCCCCGGCTGGAACGCATCGCCTCCGTCACAGTGGCGCCGCGGAGCCCCGCCACGAGTTCCCGGCCCGGCATGGAGTCGCCGTTCCCGCCAGAACCGGGGAAGCACACGACCGATACCAGGACCGCACGGTGGCGACACCGGAGGAAAGGCCGGCCATAGGCCGATCGCAAACCGCCGCCGAAACACGCGCTTTCGTGTCGCCGGAGATGAACCAAACAGCGTCCGAGTACCCGCCTCCTATTGAGTGTTCAGATAGCGCCATTCCTCCCTGTCGGGCTGCTTCCCGGGGTCTGTCGGGACGGCCACGAATGGATTTAGACTGGAGCATTCCGCGACGCTGAGCGGGCAACAGGAGATCAAGTTCATGTCGGGAGGGGCTGGCCATGAGCGATGCCTCGCAGAAGGCTAATCGAGCGGTGTCCGAAGCGGCGTCGGCGAGCCGGGGCCCCGCCTTGCGAGTTCTGGCTCGTGCCGGATTCGTCTTCATCGGCCTCCTCCACATCTTGATCGGATTCATTGCCCTCCAGATCGATAGGGGTCAGGGCGGTGAGGCCGACCAGTCCGGCGCGATCGGATCGCTCGCCTCGAAACCGGGCGGCCCGCTACTGCTCTGGGCCGGGGTTGTTGGCTGCGCCGCACTGGCCCTATGGATGCTGACTGAGGCCATCTTCGAGGCCCGCTCTGAAGCCGATTCGAAGAAGAAGCTTCAAGGGGCAGGTGTGGCCGTGGTAAAGGCCGTGATATAGGGTTTTGTGGCCTTCACGTTCGCGGCCTTCGCCTCGGGCGGCGGCAAGAACTCCAGCCAGTCGACCAGTGATTTCACCGCGAAGATGATGGGGGCCCCTGGCGGCGTGGTGCTGCTGATCGCGGTCGGTCTGGCGATCATTGCGTCCGGCGCCTACTACGTCTATCGGGGCGTCACACGGAATTTCATGAAGGACCTGCAGGACCCCGGCAGCGCCCGCGCAGCGGTCGAGTGGATCGGGATCGTTGGCTATGCCGCCAAGGGCGTGGTGCTCGTCGTCGTCGGCGTCCTGATCATCGTTGCCGCGGCCACCGCGGATCCATCGAAATCCACCGGCCTGGACGGGGGCCTGAAGACCCTCGGCGTCCAGCCGTACGGGGTGTTCCTTCTCGCCGCTGCCGCGGCAGGGTTGGTGTGCTATGGCGTGTACTCGATGGCCCGCGCACGCTACTGGAGGTTTTGAGTACTACTCAAAGGTGCGACCTAGACCATCGGGGGTCGTCCGTGCACCAGACAAGGCACACCGTGGGCGCGCCGGAAAATAGCCCTTGACTTCGCCGGACCGGGCTTCGAGATCAGCTGCGGTCCATTCTTGTGGCGCCGCTGGGTGGAACGCTCCTGTCCCTGTGGTCCGGCTGGTCCTCGTCTGGGCCGCCGTGCTGTTCCCGCAGTTCCCGTCCGCGGCGGATGTCCTCTTCCTCGCGGGCCTGGAGTTTGTCGCTCTGTTTCGTGTCCCGTGGTGGCAGCTGGATGGTCTCTTCGGCCGCGATGCCGGCCTGGAGCTGGCGGCCGCGTTCCATTTCGGCGTCGAATTCGGCACCGAAGAGCAGCGACATGTTCAGGATCCAGAGCCACAGCAGCGAGATGATGACGCCGCCGATCGCACCGTAGGTCTTCTCGTAGCTGTTGAAGTTGGCCACGTAGAAGGCGAAGGCCAGGGACGCGAGCAGGAAGATCACCAGGGCGATGGTGGATCCCAGGCTCATCCAGCGGAACTTGGGTTGCTGTACGTTCGGGGTGGCGTAGTAGAGGATGGCGATCACCAGGATCACGAGCAGCAGGATCACCGGCCACTTGAGAATGTTCCACGCCGTCAGGACGGCTCCGCCGAGGCCGATGGCGTTGCCGACCGCCTCCGCCACCGGGCCGCTCAGGACCAGCATGGCGCAGAGTACGAGGACGATCAGCACGGTGGCAATCGTGACCAGGAGCATCGTGCCCCGAAGTTTGATGAACGCCCGGCCCTCATCGATTTCGTAGATCCGGTTCATGGCSCGGCCAAACGCCCCGACGTAGCCGGAGGCGGACCASAGGGCGGTGAGGATGCCAAGCACCAGGGTGAATCCGGCAGCGGAGGAGCTGCTGAGCTGCTCGACTGGCTGGCGGATGGCGTCCACAGTGCCACCCGGTGCGAACCCCTGGACGATCTCCAGGAGCGCAGACGTGCTCTTCCCGGCCTGCCCGAAAATGCCCAGCAACGACACGATGGCCAGCAGCGCCGGAAATATGGAGAGGACCGAGTAGTAGGTCAGGGCCGCGGCGAGATCCGGGCACTGGTCCTTGGTGAATTCACGCAGGGTCTTCTTGGCGATGTACTTCCAGGACGGCTTGGTGACGTCGGTGGGGCTGTCCGGTTTGCGGGCGTCGTCCGGCGCCGGCGCCGTGCGGGCCTTGGCGGTGCTGCTCTGGGCTGTTTCGGGGCCGGTCATKGASTCATKTTCTGGATTGGCAGGGTTCKTGGCCACGGAARATCCTTCTTGGGTTAAGCGRSSTRGCCGGCCGCCCAGCGCWYGAGCGAGGGCTGCCGGCCGTTGTCCGATGCGGMTTAGGCCYGCTGAACGTTGTCCTTGGCCTCGGCGGCCCGGTCTTGGACGTCTGCCACAGCGGTTTGGCCTTCTGCCTTGAGGTGMTCGGYGGCGTCGACGGCGGTTGCCTTGACGTTCTCMATGGCTTCCTGGRCGGGCKCYTTGAGKCCCTCGGCCACATGCTTTGCSGCGTCCGTCAGTTCCGTCGTGAGCGGCTCGGCAGCGGTCTTCAGCGCGTCGGCGGCTTCCCGYTCCTTCTGRCTGGCAGGGAGCAGGGAGGAGASCAGCAGGCCGGCGCCGAAGGCGATCAGCCCGGCAGCGAGSGGGTTTCCYTGGGTTTTKRTCTTCAGCTGTGCCGGCGCGGYGGCGACGGYGGATCCCGCGTCRCTGACATGMGCTCCGGCGTGTCCTGCGGCGGAGTGAACGTTGTCGGCGGTGTCCTCGGCGGCTCCCATGACCTTTTCCTTCACTCCGAAGACGGCGTCCTTGACCTTGTCGGTTTGCCGYTGGACGATGTGCGACGGCGTGACYTTGTCGGCGACGGCGTCCACGTTGGTGCCCAGGCGGGCGCGGGTKGCTTCAATATCTGCTCGGATGACATCCGGGTTTTCACTCATCGTGTTTCCTCGCTGGATTTAGRTGTTGGGTTTAAGCGTGGGTGGGATTTCCTGCAGGGTCTSGGCGGTCTGCGGCATGCCCTTGATSGYGTTGAGTTCCTTGCGGCCSCTGGTTGCSAGGACGGCGCCGGCGATTGCCCAGATGACGGCGACAAYAACGCCCGACCAKCCMAGCCCCATCAGTGTTCCCAGCGCCCACCAGAGCGCCAGTGACAGAAAGAGGAGCGCRAAGTGGCCCGCGACGCCGGCTCCGGCCAGCATTCCGGCGCCCTTTCCGGCACGGGTGGCGGACTGYTTGAGTTCGACCTTGGCAAGTTCCACTTCCTGCCGCATCAGGGTGGASATGTCCCGYGTAACCTCACCCAGGAGATCACCCAGGGTCGAGKTTTCGGCCTTGGCGTGGGCGGSGGTGGGAGGCGTTTCGCTGCTCATCGATGGCCCCCGTCAAACGGGTCCCCGCGCAGCGGATCGGCCGTCCGCAGGGGCTCACCGACRCCGGGATCCGCGGCCCGGCGTCCCATCCCGCCGTCCCTGATCGAGTCCGGGGCGCCCACGGTTCCCAACTCGGAGTCCARSGGATTCGGCGGATAGGTGTCCGCAWAGCCYGCCGTCSTCGTTTGYGGTGCCGGCATCTGTACCGGTGGAGGCGGGACAGCTACCCCGGTGTCGGGGATCCGGCTRACGGCCGGCRTRCCCGCRGCCGGGGTGCCCGTGGCGTCGGGGGCMCCGGCACTGAGGCTGCGGCTGAGCCTGCCGGCCAGCACACCGGCTCCGGCSGCGAGCAGGAGGAAGGTGCCGGGCCGTTGRCGGGCAAAGGACTTTACCTCCGTCAACARSGAACCCGGATCCCGGCCATCGAGCCAGGACGCGACAGCGGAGGAACGTTCGGCGGCCTGGCGGACGAGGTCCGTGGCCACKCCCGGCTGCTCGGAGGCGGCCGCCATGGACTGCAGTTCGCCGGCGACGGAGCGCAGKCCTTCTGCGACCTTCTGCTGCTGCGTWCCTGCCTGCTCGGTCAGATCCGACTTGGCCTGGTGCAGCAGGTCCCGGGCATTGGTCTTGACCTCGGTGGCCACGTTGGCTGCCTCCGTCTTGGCCGTCTCGGCGACGTTCTGGGCCGCGTCCGTGGCCTCGTGCTTTACCTCTATGGCTTCATCCTTCGCAATCTCCCGCTTGAACGACGGGTTTTCCGCGTCGGCGGGGCGCGCCGTTCCGACGGCGTACTCATCCGTCGAGGCCCGGGGGGCTGCCTGGTTCCATGGGTTCTGGGTCATCGTTGCTCTCTTTCAGAAAGGGTCCGCGGGATCGTGACTGCGGTGCCGGATGAAATTAGTAAGCACGGTTACTAAATCGATAGTAAGCACACTTCCCATCCATGCCAAGGCCTTTTCGCGAAATTAGTAAGCATGCTTGCCAAAGTGATGGGTGGAGGTAGGGTGGAGCTCTCAGAGGCGGCGTATTGTTGCGCCATCCTGACCGCGTGACCCTCAGTGCCCACAGTGCCCACAGCAGGAAGGCTCTCCACGTGATCCTCCCCCGTGAGCCCCACGCCCGGGACGGCTACCGGCTCCTGACGGCGGCGGCCCGCATTGTCCAGCGGCTTCACGACGAGGCGCTTGCCCCGCTGGGACTGACCCGCGCAGCCGTCATCGCCCTCGAAGCCGCCGCGCCGGGCCCCATGAACCAGGAACAGCTTGCCGCCAAGGTTCATGTCCAGAGCCAGACACTCGGCCGCGTCCTCACTCGACTCGAGGCGGCAGGACTGGTCACCAGGACCCGGAACCCGGCCGACCGAAGGCAATTCCAGGTCGAGATCACCCSGGCCGGCARTGSYGCCCTGCAGGCSGCCCGCCGKGCCGAGMGTGSRGCCGTKCCCGCMGACTTCGACGGRTGGGAAACCCTSTCRGAACARCTCRCCCGGTTTGTAGACTTCTTCCGAACCCGACAMCAGGCTWCTCCCGGCTCCGRCCCCCTCCGGCAGTCAAAGCCGCCCTCCGCCTGGCAGGAACCATGACCAGCATGTCGAACGAGAACRTATCAGGGGCGAGGAGGTTGGAGTGGTCTCATATTTGGCATYKGCRGATTCRCTGGACAATGGWKATCGCGYTCTGACGGTGGWTGCCGGGTATCTTCYGRACCTCGGGCCCGAAGAATCCGTGATGGTGYGGGATGGTGCGGGTACGGCGTTCGCGGGCGCTCTCAACCTAAGGTGGGRTAACAGTGGYATCAGGSTCAARWTCCGGAAMSAAACGCGGYGTCCTRTTCGATGTCGATGGGACCTTGATTGACTCCAGCTATTTCCACGCYCTTGCGTGGTGGCAKGCGTTCCGGCGGGAGGGTCTGGACATCCAGGTCTCCGCCATCCACCGCTGCGTCGGCATGGGCGGCGACAAACTCATCGAACATCTGGTTCCCGAGTKSACCAGGGACATGCAGGAAGACCTGAAATCCGCGCACGGTGCCGTGTTCTCCACGTTCTGGCCTTCGCTGCGGCCCTTCGACTGTGCCCGGGACCTCCTGGCCGCCTGCTCTGACGCCGGGCTGGCTGTCGGCTTGGCATCATCAGCGCAGGAGCGGGACCTGGACGTCGCCCGGCGCCTCTTGGACGCCGGCAAGTCCATCGACGCCTGGACCAGCTCCCATGACGCCGACGAGAGCAAGCCCTCCCCCGACATTCTCCTTGCGTGCTTGGAAAAGCTTGCCCTCAGCCCGTCGGACGTTGTCTTTGTTGGCGATGCCGTCTGGGACGTGAAGGCCGCCGCGGCAATCGGAATTCCCTGTATTGCCCTGACCTGCGGCGGAATCAGCGAAGGTGAACTGCGGGATGCCGGTGCCGCGGAGGTGTACGACAATCCGCGGCACCTGTTGGAACGCCTTGAGGGCAGCGCCATCGGAAAGCTGAGCGCCTGAGACATGGGCACCTAATCGCAGGGGGCCAAGAGCCGYTCCCACCGGCYTTCTTGTTCCACCCCCCACGAACTGTGCGATGACAATGATCCGGGCAGCTCGACCCCCCACCACCTTCTCACCGGTCCAAAACCGAACTCACCCTKGCACTCCGTGGCTTGTTCGCGTCGATGTGGCRACACACSAGCAGGGACGGCTCCGGGTCGTTCAGCCGGCATWTTGTCCGGTTGCCCTTGCGCCTTSCGGACYGCTGCCGGGCTAGSGGGYYKGATGGGCGTCGACTGCTCGGCCGTKCCACGAGTCGTCGCTCCAGATCCCGCTACACAGTTCGCGGCGATGGCAAAGGCAACCCACCGGTCCAGGTAACAACAACAGGGCTGACGCACACAGCGGGGGGCGCCCGGTTGCTCGGGGCATCGGGCTCTCGGTCCGGCGGCTACATCCCGTTCGCCGCGAGCGTCGCCGCTTTCCTGGTGCCCCGGCCTTCGACTTCATCCGAATGGCAGCCGTCTCCCAGACCAGCATTCGGCTCGTCGGCATGCACGCCGGAGTCGAAATCGGCCAGGACGGCCCGCCGCAAACGGCGCTGGAGGACTTCGCCGCCATGCGGGCCGCGCCATTGATTGACTGCCGTGCCTTTGAACCACCGCCCCGTCAAGATGCTAAGTATGCTTAGAATGAAACGGCCGGACGGTCCTGTCCTGCTTGCCTGCACTGGAGTAAGTAATGAAAGCTTCACCGACCCTTGCCAGCAATCTTCAGAAGGTCCTCACGGACCTGATCGAGCTGCACCTGCAGGGCAAGCAGGCACACTGGAACATCGTGGGTACCAACTTCCGCGATCTCCACCTGCAGTTGGACGAAGTTATCACCAACGTCCGGCTGTTCGCGGACGAAACCGCCGAGCGTATGCGCGCCCTGCACGCCCTTCCGGATGGCCGAAGCGCCACGGTCTCCGCGCAGACCAGGCTAGGGCAGTTCCCCGACGGAATCATCTCCACCAAGGACGCCGTCAAGCTGATTACCGCGCGGCTGGAGCGCACCGTTAAGACAATGCGTGAGGTCCATGACGAGGTGGACGAAGAAGATCCCACCAGCGCTGACCTGCTCCACGCCGGCATTTCCCGCCTGGAACAGCTGACCTGGATGGTGAACGCCGAAACCATGACCGCATCAGCCGCTGTCACCGCGCCCGAACACGGCTGACGGCCAGAACGGCAGACGGAATGGATCCCCGCCCGCGGCCGGTGCAGATCAGTTCGGCGCCCGGCCGGCTTGAAGCAACARTCCCGCAACTTGAATCGGTGCGCGACGCCGTCGGARATATCCCGGCGCTGCTGGCTCTGGCACAGAATATCGGGCAGAACGCTCCGCGGCCCGGCGAYGGCGACACCGCCCACCTGTGGGAACTGCTGGCGTCCGTGACAGCGGTGGATGTGGCTGCCGGACGGGTGCTCGAACCGCACCTTGACGCCATCGCCATCCTCGCACAGGCACGTTCCGGCGCCGGCACTCGGGCCACGACCGGCTCCTGGTCGGAGSYGCCYGGCCCMGCCCCCGACGCGGCGGACGGAGCCTGGGGGGTGTTCGCCGCCGAAGGTGCCGGTCTGCGGCTCAACGCGACGCCGGACGGCSCCGGCCGTTAYGTCCTGAACGGATCCAAGCCGTGGTGTTCGCTTGCYGCGCAGCTGGACGGGGCTGTCCTGACTGCACGCCTTGGTGCGGGAAACACCGAGAACCCCGGGACAGGCGCCCGGGCGGCCTTCGCCGTCAATCTCCGTGACCCAGGGGTTTCCTGCGAAACACCGCCGTGGTCCAGCCGCGGCCTGCGGGAAATCCCCAGCGGGACCGTGCACTTTGAGGRTGTCCGTGCCGTGYCGGTGGGAGGTCCGGGCTGGTACTTCGAACGRCCSGGCTTCGCCTGGGGCGGCATGGGCGTGGCGGCCTGTTGGCTGGGCGGGGCCGTTGCCGTGGCACGTGACTTTAGCTCCGCACTGAAAAAGGCCGCTGAGGGCGGGCGTGAACCGGATCAGATTGCCCTGGCTCACCTTGGCGAAACGGACCGGATCATCGCATCCCTGACGGGCTATTTCGCGCGGACAGCGGAGCGGATTGACGGCGGGGACCTGTCCGGCTCCGGTGCGTGGAGCGAGGCGCTCCGCGTGCGCGGCGCCGTTGCCGCCGCCGTCGAACGCATCCAGASCATRGTGGCCCAGAATCTGGGGCCGGGCCCCTTGGCCTTYAACGAACCCTACGGAAAACGGATGGCGGACCTGTCGCTCTACATCCGCCAGCACCACGCCATGCGGGACGACGCCCAGCTTGGCGCCCTGACCCTGAAKGGGGACCGCTCATGGTGACCTTCTCGCACGCGGATACCGGCACTGCCGAGACCGAATGGGAGGCCAGCGGGCTGTCCCTCCTTCCGGAGCTTCCGCTCGGTWCGGCCGAGCTGGCAGCCATGACCTTCATAGTGCTGGCGGCACATCCGGATGATGAAACCCTGGGTGCCGGCGGATTGCTCTCCTTGTTGCACGCCGCGGGAGCCGGCATTGAGGTGCTGCTGTGTACCGGAGGGGAAGCATCCCACCCCGAATCGAGAACCACGACGCCGGAGCAGCTCGCCGCCGTGCGGCTCGGTGAATTCGATGCGGCAATACATGAACTGGCACCCGGCTCCCCCTGGCGGTTCCTGCACCTGCCGGACGGCCAGCTTGCCGCACGAAGTGACAGCATCGCTGCAGCGGTCMGGGACTCGATTGCAGCCTCAGGCCGCCCGGCGAACCGCGTGGTCATCGTGGCACCGTACCGCTCCGACGGGCACACAGACCACGACACCCTGGGTTCGGTGGCGGCCGAGGCTGCCGCAGCCGGCGGCCACGGGCTGCTCGAATACCCCGTCTGGTACTGGCTGTGGGCCGTGCCCGAAGACACCGCCTGGCGGTCCTGGGTTCGCGTGCCGCTGACACCCGAGCAGCAGGACGCCAAGGCCTCGGCCATGCGGGCCCATGGCTCGCAGACCAAAGCGCTGTCAGCCCAGCCCGGCGACGAAGTGCTGCTTGCCGGGAGTTTCCTCGAACACTTTTCCCGCCCCTGGGAAACGTTCGCATGGCACGCGCCCGCCGGCGGGAGCAATGGCGCCAATGACGCCGRGCGCRTCTTCGACGCCGTGCACAACCGGAACGGTGACCCGTGGGGCTATGCCACGAGCTGGTACGAAAAGCGAAAACGGGCGCTGACACTCGCCATCCTGCCAGCGGAAACCTACGGCTCCGGGCTGGAAGTTGGGTGTTCCATAGGGACGCTCAGCGCKGACCTTGCCCAGCGCTGCAGGCAATTCCTGGCAGTCGATGCCAGCAGCGCCGCGCTCGCCCAAGCGACGCARCRATTGTCCGGCCACGCCTCCGCGCAAACGCGGCATCTCACGGTTCCGCATGAGTGGCCCAARGGAGCCTTCGACCTGGTCGCAGTCTCCGAGATGGGCTATTACCTGACGCCCGGCGAACTGGCCCGGCTGTTCACCCGCGTGCAAGCCTCCATAAAGCCCGGCGGAACCCTGCTCCTCTGCCACTGGCGGCACCCGGTGGAAGGCTGGGAACTCGACGGGGACACGGTCCATGAACTTGCCCGCCGGCAACTCCGCTGGCCGACCGCGGCCCTCCACCGCGAGAAAGACTTCGTCCTTGAAGTTTTGGTGGCCCCGGAAAAAGTCCCGGCCGCAGCCCAGCAACCCGCAGAAATCCGYGAGCGGGCGTGGGTCCGGGAACCGGACCGCGGATCCGGAAGCCCGCTGGCATGACCGAACCTGCGCCGGACCGCTCGGAAGGAGATTCCCTTCCGTCGCGGCCAAGAGTCGGCCGGGTGGCGGTGGTCATGCCGGCCCACAACGAAGACCGGCACCTCCACCGTGCGCTGACCGCCCTACGCGCGGCCGCCGACGCAWTGGAACGGTGCCATCCCGAGGTGACGACCTCCATCACGGTGGTGCTGGACAGCTGCACGGATCAATCGGCAGAAATCACGGCCCGGCATGTCTCTGCCGACCCACGACTGTCGGCGGTAGAAGTCCGGCTGCGCAGCATCGGCGCCAGCCGGGCGGCCGGGGTCAATGCCGCCCTGACCCCTCCCAACCTCACCAACGGCCGCATCTGGTTGGCCAATACCGATGCCGACTCCGCCGTTCCAGAGCACTGGCTGGTGCGTCAGGTTGAACTGGCCGACGCCGGAACGGACGTCATTCTGGGTTCCGTGGAACCGGACCCCGCCGGAATGGACCCGCTGATCCTGCGCCGCTGGCTGGCGCGGCACCCGTTCCGCGAGGACCACCCCCACATTTACGGCGCCAACTTTGGCGTCCGSGCGTCCGCCTACTTCGCCGTCGGCGGGTTTCCTCGGCTCCACGCACACGAGGACCGGACCCTCGCGGAACGCCTGCGACTCCACGACTTTGCCGTGACAGCTACGGACTCTGTCCGGGTCCTGACGTCCGGTCGGACGCACGCCCGCGCACCACAAGGGTTCGGAACCTACCTGCGGGCCCTCGGAAGGGAAMTGCCCGCCGCAGCCGGCCTGCTGGAAGCCAAAGACCTTTGACGACGTCGGCCCCGTTGCCTTCTTGAGCCGGAACGCGCAGACCGACACGCCCGCACGATCTACTGCCGCACTGCGCAACGGATCGGCCCCCGGATGGACCGTGGCGTTCTACTCGCTGGGAGAAGTGTCTGTTGTCAGGCCCCGCGTATCCGGGAATTCGCTGTCTCGGTCCCCGGCCGGGCCGGGGGCTCTGGTCACATCGTCTGGCGCACCCGAGCCATCCGACGCCCCTGGCACCTCCGTGAGTATGTCAACTATCTTTGGCCCCGGTGGGACGGTTATTTCTGGCCCCGCTTCATCGGCTTAGCTCGCTGATTGTGGGTTAAGCGTGCGCAGAGGCGGGCGCGGCCCTCACGACTTGAGCGTCTGGGGGTTAAATACTGGGACATCCCCTATGTCGACATTTAGGATGCAGGCATGTTCACCTGCAATTTGACCGTCGTCCGTCAGAGTGGCATGGATCTCACGGTCCAGACTTTGGAG
>NZ_JBFTKG010000033.1:0-49144 GCF_056395825.1 Arthrobacter sp. 05T47
GACGACCCGACGCACTACTCCGGGGCCCGTGCCCTGTAGTCCCGTGCCCTGCGCGAATTCGCCGGAAAGCTGCGAGGTCGCTGGAAATTTCCGGCGACCTCGCAGGCTTCCGGCGAATTCGCGCGCCAGGCCGGAGGAACCGTCAGATGGTCCGCGGGGCCTTGGCCACGTTCTCGGCCAGCTCGGCCGCGTTCTGCCGGATCACGTAGGCCGGGCGGTCCCGCTCCGTGCGCCAGCTTTCGGACAGCGGGCCCATGTTGACGGTGTCGAATCCGAATTCGTCATAGAGCCGCGTGACAAGCTCCGCCGCTTCCGGGAAGTCGCTTGCCGTGGCCAGGGCCCGGCGGTTGGGTGTGCCGCCCGGGGCGCCGTCGGTGGTGATCTGGGAGAACAAGATGTGGTTGAAGGCCTTGGCCACCTTGGACTGGGGAAGGTGCTCCTGCAGCAAGCCGGAGGTAGTGGCCTCGCCGGCATCCAGGGCCGGGAAATGCCCGTCGCGTTCCCAGTAGTAATTGTTGGTGTCGAGGACGATCTTGCCCGCCAGCGGCTCCACGGGCACGTCCGCGAGGCTTCTGAGCGGCACGGTCACGACGGCGAAGTCGCCGGCCGCCGCGGCCTCGGCCGGCGTTGCCGCCCGGGCTTTGGGCCCCAGCTCCGCAACGAGCCCCGCCAGGGATTCCGGCCCCCGGGAGTTGCTGATCACGACGTCGTAGCCGAGTTCCACGGCCTTGCGGGCGATCTGGCCGCCAATGTGTCCTGCACCGATGATTCCGATTGTTGTCATGTCCGGACCAACACCCGGACGCCCACGGATATTTCGCCAGCTACCGGGTGTGCGCCCGGGGCCGTCAGCCCACTGGCCTGCCTAGTAGCCGGAAACCTGCGAGTTCGCCGGAAAGTTCCGGCGAACTCGCAGGTTTCCAGCGAACTCGGGCGTGGGCGAAGCTTTAGGCCGTGGTCCCCGGTTCGTCGTCGATATCCGGGCCTTCTGCCGCATCCTGGGAATGGGCCCGGTCGTCAAAGGGTTCAGCCGTTGCGTCGCCCTCGGCGGGGGTCTCGCTGTGGGCGCGTTCCGGCGCCTGTGAGTCCTGGCTCATGTCCGCTCCTCTGCTGCGAATCCTGCGGTGGATTGTCGACTATTGATCATCTAGCTCCCGCAGTCACAGGGCTGTCAAGGCCTTCCGGATCCGTGCGGTGTCAGAGCGGTGCCCGGCCGGCCGGGCGGCTGGAATCCCTTTTGGGTTCCTTGCGGGGGCGCAGGGCATAGTCGCGCGCCCGTTTGCTGGAGAGTGCCAGAAGCAGCAGGATGTCCAGCGTCAGGCCGGGCAGATTGGACACCAGCGTGATGTCGGGACCGCCGTGGAGGACGTCGAAGGCCTGGATGCAGATGGCGCCCGTGCTGAGCGCCATGGCCAGTGTCCGGGCCCAGTTCCGGCCGAGGAACACAAACCAGGCCAGCAGGACGTAGGCCAGGGCAAAGACCAGGACCAGCACCGTTGCGATGCTGACGGCCACTTCAGCCTGGGCCTCCGTGATTCCCGGGCCGGTTGCGGGCCGCACCAGGGATCCCACGTGCGCGTCCCGGAAGGCCACCGTCGAGATGGCGAGCAGGACTGCCGCCGCCGCGCGGGCGGCGACGAAGATTGCCCCGATGATGGTGGGCGCCGGGCGCCTGTTCCGGCTGTCGCCCGGAAGCCTGCCGCCCGGAGAAGTTTCAGTTGGAGAAGTTTCAGTTGGAGAAGTGTCGCTTGGAGAAGTGTCCGTTGGAGGTAAGGCCGCCGGAGCCGCGGCGGTCTGCCTGAGATCCACGATCGGGAGGTCGCCGTCGGTGGTGATGGTGTCGCCTCCGCCGTTGCGTGCGTGATAGCCGGTCGAAAAGTCACGGATCACGCGGAGTTCGGCCGTGGGGTCTGCCTGGGTGATGGCTTCGACCACGTGGTCGCGTTCGGCGTCGGTGTTCTGAGCGATCTTGTGGGTGATCTGCAGGGTAAAAAGGGACAGCCCGACGCTGCGGTCATACGTGCCGGCAGCCAACCAGTCCACGGCCAGACCGCCGGGGAGCAGCCAGCCGGGCGGACAGCGCCAGAAACGGACGTGGTGCCGCTTGCCCGGGGTGCCATCAACTTCCTGCTGATAGGCAAAATCCTGTTGGCGGCCGAACAGGAACAGGGGACTCACCGGGGCCTCGAGGTAGCTGCGGTGCAGCAGCGTGGAGGAGACGATCCTCCGGCTGCTGGCCAGTGTCACGTCATCGGCCAGCGTCCAGCCCGCGGCCTGCATGACGCCGTGCACCTGCGGCCCGGATCCCAGCAGGGCCACGTTCACGGGATCGCCGAGAAGCCCGTCGCTGGTGCGCGCCCGGCCGATGAAGTAGTCGGGTACGTAGAGCCGGGTCAGGATTCTGTGCAGCCGGGGGAGCACCAGATAGGCGAGCAGGGCCCAGAAGACGAAGATGAACCAGACCTGTCCCCAGCCCCATTGGAAGCTCAGTTCTAACAGCAGCGAGGTCAGCCACACGGCCGCGACGCCACCCACTACGAAGAAGATGGTGTCCAGCAGGGAGTACGGCACCGCGTCGGCGGGGGCGGTGACCTCAACCGCGGCCTTGGTCATGGCCGTCATGTTACGCGCACCGGCGGCAGTTGGCTCGAAAGATGAAGCCCCAAAGGTTGACCCGGCCGCAGGTCTCTCGCGGCCGGGTCGTCCTTGCTGGTCCTCAGAAGCTGGTTGTCTGGGTCAGGTAGCCGTAGTACTTCGAGCTGATGGGGTGGACGGGATCGCCTTCGAATCCGTAGTCGTGGTGGCGCTTGGTGTATCCCTTCGTCAGGGACAAGTACTGTTCCATGACGTGCTCGGCTGATCCCGTGCAGGCCTTCTGGCTGATGCACAGGGCCACGGACCCTGCCACGGCCGGGCTGGCGAAGCTGGTGCCGTGGTTGATGCCGTACCCGCCCCCGGGAACGGTGGAGAGGATGCACTCGCCGGGGCCGGAGACCGTGTGGGCCTTGTCGTCGCTCGTGGTGGCGAAGTTAGAGAAGAATGCCGGATCGTCATCCTTTTGTCCGTACTTCGAAAAATCCGTGGTGCCGCAGGTTGGGGCGGCGAGGCCGCCGGGCTTCCCGTCGAAGTCGCCCATGGCGGTGGCGGTCAGCACCTGGTCGTAGGTGGCGGGCACTGTGTTCGCGAAGTCCTCACCGGCGTTGCCGGCCGCGACAGCGTAGGTGACACCGGCGCGGACTGAGCGGCAGATGGCGTAGTGCATCGGGTCCGTGCCCTTGCCGCAGTTAGGCGTGTCCGCGGCGCCGCCCGCGATGCTGATGTTGGCCACCGCGATGTCGTTGTTCGGGTCATCGTCCTTCTGTGTGGACGTCACCCAGTCGATGGCGCAGATCAGGCTCTGCTCGGAGATCAGGCCGTTGTCGTCAACCACCCGTACGGACCACAGCGGGGTTCCGGGGGCTGTCCCGATGACGCCCAGACGGTTGTTCTTGGCGCCGATGACACCCGCGACAAATGTTCCGTGCCCCAGTACGTCAATGGGTGTCACGTCCACCGGTGAGCCGGACTGGCAGTCAACGCCGCCCTTGACGTTCAGGTCCGGGTGGGTGGCATCGATGCCGCTATCGATCACGGCGACGTTGACGTTGATCCGCGAAGGCCCCTTGTCGAGCGCCTTCCGGACGTCTGAGTCCGTTCCGGCGATCCGCTCCCGCCAGAACGGCGTCTCCTGGCTGGCCGCGGATCCCAGATCCCGCGGCTGCTGGAAGGTCCGGCCCGCAGTGACGAAATCGACGTTGGGGTCGGCCTGAAGGCGTTTCGCCTGCGCCGCCGTCAGGGTGGCAGAGTAGCCGTTCACGGCGTTGCGGTAGACCTTGGATGCCGTGAATCCATAGGCGCTTTGCTGGGCGGCCGCCGCCGCCCCGGCGTCCACGACGCCGTCCTTGAGCACCACAATGTAGCTTTGCCCCGTTTCAGCCGCCGACGAGGGGGCGGCCGCCACCAGGGAAAAGCCGGAAACCAGCGCAAGGACACTCAGCGAGGCCAGCGCACGCCGAAGGGGGAGCCTGCCCCGTCTGGGAAGGGTGCTTCGCCGGTGTCTGCGCGGGACCCGCGCCACCGATGTTAGCTGCGGGTTTGACGCCTTGCGGCTGGCTTGGCTGAACATCGTGGCCTCCCATTAAGCGAGTTCGCTAATTCGAGTGCCCCCCGCCCATATCTTAAGCCTCCGGCCGTGTCTTATACCCGGGCCCTTTGAAAAAACTTGTGCAGCCCCCGGTCCGAGCCGGCCGCGGTCACGGCGGCCCGTAAGCCCTCAGGACTGCGGCTCCTGCCCAACTGACTCGCAGCAGGGGCCGTTATGAGCGCTCAAAGCGGCCCCTGCTGCGAGCCAGTTGGGAAACCCGCGGCCTCAGACCAGGCTGTCTTCCTTCACGCGTGCCGGGGTCGGCGCGCTCGTCGGTCCCCGGCCAGCCGCGTGGGCCGACGCCGCGGCGCGCACGGGGTGTCCGGCGTGTGACGTGTTGACGTGGTGGCCGAATGGGTTGAACCGGCTGAAACCGAGTTCAGCAAAGGCATAGGCGGTCTCGGCGTGCTCGGACCGGTCCACTCCGGCGAGTTCGTCCTCGCGGCTGACCCGGAACCCGAGCGTCTTGTGGATGGCGAGACCGATCACGGCGGTCCCGAGGCCGGACACCGCCACCGTGATGAGCACGGCCACGGTCTGCGCAATGACCTGGTGGAGCCCGCCGCCGTAGAGCAGGCCGCCGCCCGCGCCGTCCACCGGCAGGGCGATGAAGCCCAGCGCCAGGGTTCCGATCAGGCCGCCGCCAAGGTGGACGCCGACGACGTCGAGCGAGTCATCGAAGCCGAACTTGAACTTCAGGTCCACGAACACCGCACAGGCCGCACCGGCCACGAAGCCCAGGCCCAGCGCGGCGAGGGGGCTGATGTTGGCGCACGACGGCGTGATCGCCACCAGGCCGGCAACGGCGCCGGACGCCGCACCCAGGGAGGTGGGGTGGCCGTGGCGGACCTTTTCCACCACGAGCCAGCTGATCATGGCCGCGGCGGGAGCGGCCAGGGTGTTCACCCAGATCAGGCCGGCCTGTTCCACGGTGGTGGCGGCGCCGGCGTTGAAGCCGAACCAGCCGAACCACAGGATGCCCGCACCGAGCATGATGAAGGGGATGTTGTGCGGACGGTGGCCGGGGTCCTTGCCGAAGCCGTGCCGGTTGCCCAGGATCAGGACCAGTACCAGCGCCGCAGTGCCGGAGGCGATTTCCACGACGGTGCCGCCGGCGAAGTCGATGACCTGGCCGAAGACGGCACTCACGGCACCGCCGGCGCTCATGAGGCCGCCGCCCCAGACCATGAAGGCCAGCGGGCAGTAGACGAGGGTGATCCAGATGGGAACGAACAGGGCCCAGGAAGTGAATTTCGCGCGGTCCGCGATGGCGCCGCTGATGAGGGCCACGGTGAGGATGGCAAAGGTGGCGCTGTAGCCGGCCTTGATCAGGTCGGGCGAGCCGATGACGTTGCTCAGGCCGAAACTGGCGAACGGGTTGCCGAAGACGCCCAGGACGCCCTGCCCGGTAGTCATCGAGTAACCCCAGAGGACCCACACCACGCCGACGATCCCGACGGAGACGAAGCTCATCATCATCATGTTCAGTGAGGCCTTGGCCCGGGTCATGCCGCCGTAAAAGAGGCCAAGAGCCGGGGTCATCAGCAGAACGAGCGCCGCCGAAATGATCATCCAGACGCTTCCAGCAGTGAGTTCCACCGGGGGTCCCTTCTCGTCAGTCTTCCTTTGCCGGGACACGTCGCCACCGGCCCCCCGATCCGGATTTAATCCTCGCGGAGCCATGTTTCCGGCAGTGGGGCGGAAAGTTGCAGGCACGTTACAGGAATCGCGGCGGCGTGAAGTTCGCGTGACCGGCATGTTTCAGGCATGTAAACGGTGTCTCTTGCGGACGCCTTGTCCCGTACTGGGCGCTGGCGCCGCGAAGGGCGGAACGGCGGGGGCTGCAGGAGAATGCTGTGCCGGACGGCAGTGAGGCGCCGCCGCGAAGGAATATTGGCGTCACTGTGCGCTAGCGGAGGGTCCTCCCGCTGGCGCGAGAGTGCACCCACTGGCGGGCAGGGGCCGCGGTCAGCCCGGTCCGCTGGCCCGCTCGAGCGGAATCTCCAGGCAGCGGCCGGCCGCGTTCCAGCCAGTGGGCGTGCCGAGGTGCCGGCTCAGCCGCTGCATCCGGGCGGCAATATCGGGCCCCGCCCCGCGCGCCAGCCGGGCCTGGAACCCGGTGATGACCGTGGGATGCAGCCGCAGCATTCGGGGTTCGCCGCCGTCGGTATCGAGCACGAACACGAAGGACTGGTCATTGCGCTCTGCCGGGTCCACGGCGTAGTCGTCTATGAAGTCCCCGGCGCTGAAGATGATGGGCCGGTTCCGGTGGATCCCGACGCCGCGGAAGACATGCGGGGAGTGGCCGAAGACGACGTCGGCGCCGGCGTCGATCAGGTCCCGGGCGAGATCCCGGTGCCGGGCCGGGACGTCGTAACCCCAATTGCCTCCCCAATGGGCCGAGACGATCAGCAGTTGGACCCGGGACTTGGTCCGCCGGACCAGGTCCAGCAGATCGTCCAATCGGGCGGCACCGCCCCGGCCACCGCCGTCGTTCGCGGGAAAGCCCTTCAGTGGAACATACTCCACGGGAACGTAGTGGACTCCCGGGGCCGTGGGGCCGGCCTCCCAGTCGGGCTCGTTGTCAGTGAAGGCAATGACGCCGACGGCGGTGGTGCCCACGCGCCGCACGGCCGGCCTTCGGGCCGCGTCCAAGTCAAGGCCGGCTCCGGCATGCAGGATGCCGCGGCCATCCAGTACCGGGAGCATTTCCCGGAACGCATCCTGGCCGTAATCCAGGACGTGATTGTTGGCGAGCGAGACGACGTCGATCCCAGCCGCGAGGAGGCTGGCGACATTCTTCGGGTCGGAGCGGAAAGTGAAGACCTTGCCGGGCTCGGGCTCGCCGCCGGACGCCAGGACGCATTCGAGGTTGGCGATGCGGAGGTCCGCCTGCCGGAGGACCTCCAGCGTATCTCCCCACGGGTAGGTCGGCCCGGCCGTTGCCAGGTGCATGTTCACCAGGCGGCCCAGCATGACGTCTCCCAGCAGCGCAATCCGCATGGCCAGCCGGTCCGTCAGGTCATGGCCGGGGCTAGCTTTGGTAGCCCTCGACCTCGCTGACCGGCCGCACCTCCGCCTCGTCGGGGTTCTCTCCGTAGTCCTTTTTGGCGCGCCGCTGGCGGAGCAGGTCCCAGCACTGATCCAGCTGTTCCTCCACCTGCTGCAGCCTCAGGACATTGGGGGCTCCCGTCCCGGCCGGGGCGGAGCCTTCGCGGAGGTTGTGCTCTTCCGCCACGAGTTCCTTGATGCGCTCCAGGATGTCCTGGTTGTCCACGGTGTCCTCTTTTCGTCCGACGGCGGCGGTCCCCCTCCGCAGGTCCCTTCCCAGCCTACGGAGGGGGAGGGGCCCTGAACAGGGGTTCCCGCGGCACACCCGCCTGCGGCACACCTTGGCCTAGGGTCTTGGCCTAGCCAAGGAGTTCGTCCGGGTAACACCAGCGCCAGTCCTCGTCCGGCTCGATGCTGCGCATGACGGGGTGGCCGCTGGCTTTGAAGTGTTTGTAGGCATGGGTTCCGGACGAGGAATCGCAGCAGGCCACGTTGCCGCACTGCGCGCACATCCGCAGGTGAACCGTCGTCGTCCCTTCCCGCACGCACGCGGCGCAGAAGGGATCGGCCGGAACGGCCGGGGCCGGGGCCGATTCCAGGTGCGGGCACACGCCGCGGGGGCGGGCGATCCCCTCGCCGCCGCTGCCGCCGTCAGCGTCTGGTTCTTCCAGTGTGGCGTCCAGCATGGACTCTTCGACATCGAGGCGGTCAAGGACGTTAAGCAGGACCTCGTGCGCGTATCCGCCGCCGCGCCGCAGCTCGAGGACCTTGGCGCGCTCGGCGTCCAGCATCGCCAGCCGCAGCTGGGCGTAGCGCTGGCTGGGGGTGACCGATTCCGCGATGGGCCGTCCCAGCCGCTCCCACGCGGCAAGCCCGCGCTCCTGAGCGCGCCGCTTCAGCATCGCCACAACCTCCGGGGGGTCGGCGTCCGAGCGCAGTTCCTGGAGCCGCTGCACGCCCGCCGCCGTCGCCATCTGCATGAGCGACGCCTCGTTGAGCGCGTCCTCGCGCGCGTCCGGTCCCTTCAGGCGCAGCAGCCGGACCAGGGCCGGGAGTGTCAGGCCCTGCAGAATCAGCGTGCCGGCCACCACCACGAGGGCCATGAGGATCAGGACGGACCGGTGCTCCAACGCTGCCGGCAGGACCAGGACGGCGGCAAGGGTCACCACGCCGCGCATGCCGGCCCAGGAGACAATCACCGGAACTTTCCAGGACGGCCGGGGATCCTTGCGCCCGACCGCGGGAATGAGCCTCGGCAGGTACGTTGCGGGGAAGACCCAGACCGGGCGCAGGACCAGCACGGCCAGCAGCACCGCGGCGCAGCCGAGCCAGATCCGTTCCGGGCCCAGCGAGTCGTCCCGGACGCCCTCGATGATGGTGCGGACCTGCAGCCCGATCAGGAGGAACACAGAATTTTCCAGCAGGAACTGGACCGTGTGCCAGTTGCTGCGCTGGCTCAGCCGTGCGGCCCCGTTCGGCATGGACGGCGCCTTGGTCCCCATGATCAGCCCGGTGACGACGACGGCCAGTACGCCTGAAGCGTGGATCGCTTCCGCCGGAAGGTAGGCCACGAGCGGGGCGATCAGGGATATGGAGGTGTTGATGGAGACGTTGCGGATCCGTTTGCGGAGCGCGGTGAGCACGAAGGCCGCTGCAATGCCCACCACCAGGCCGCCGCCGGCAGCCAGGACGAAGCCGCCGGCGATCTCCGCGGCGGACACCGTTCCGGCGATGGCCGCGATGGCAGCGCGCAGGCAGACCAGCGCCGTGGCGTCGTTGACCAGCGACTCGCCTTCCAGGATGGTGACAATCCGCCGGGGCATGCCCACCTTTCGCGCGATGGCGGTCGCAGCCACGGCATCCGGCGGTGCGACGACGGCGCCCAGGGCCATGGCCGCCGCCAGCGGGATCTCGGGGAACAGCCAGGCGACCACCAACCCGATGCAGACGGTGCCGAAGATGACATAGCCCACCGACAGCAGGCCGATGGCGCGGCGGTTGGAACCGAAATCGAACAGCGAGGTCTGCAGGGCCGCCGCGTAGAGCAGCGGCGGCAGCAGCCCGACCAGCACGAGCTCGGGGTTCAGCTCGATGGTCGGGACGAAGGGGAGGAAGGAACATCCGACGCCGGCCAGCACCAGCAGGAGTGGGACTGACACGTTGATTTTGTGCCCGAGCGCGCTGCAGGCGCACACAACGGCGACCAGGGCCAGCAGCCCGAAAGCGACTTCCATTGGCCTATTCTGACAGCTTCGGGTCCGTCGCCGGAGACCCCCGCGTCGCCGGCGCGATCTGGACCGACCAGCAAGTGGTGGTGGACCAGGGCCTGGTGACCAGCCGCAGCCCGCGCGACCTCCCCGCCTTCAACGCCAAACTCGTGGCGGAAATCGCCGGAGGCGATCACGCGGGACAGACCGCGTAGCCGCGTCCCCACGCAAGCATCCGACGGCGGTACCGGCCGCCGTCGGATGCCTCCGGCTGGTTCATTTGTTGCTTTGTCTTCTTTTGTTTTGAACTTCCGCCGGGCACCTACCCACGCTGCCGGTTATGCGGCAGGATATGCCGTGTACGTGCACCGTCGTCGTTGCCGCCCGGCCGGCGCCCCCAAGCAGCAAGGAGATTTCGGACATGACCACCCTCAATCCCTACCTCGGGTTCCGCGACACCGCGAAAGATGCCATGACCTTCTACCAGACCGTATTCGGCGGGGAACTGACCATGAGTACCTTCGCCGAGTACCACGCCAGCGAAGACCCGGCCGAGCAGGAAAAGATCATGCACGCCCAGCTCAGGACGGACGGCGGCATGGTGCTCATGGGAGCGGACACACCCAACAGCATGGACTACACCCCAGGCAACAACTTCTCCGTGTCCCTCAGCGGGGCCGACGAAGCCGAACTCCGCGGCTACTTCGACAAGCTGGCCGACGGCGGCACCGTCGCGATGCCGCTCGAGAAGGCACCCTGGGGCGACATCTTCGGCATGTGCAAGGACAAGTTCGGCGTGGACTGGCTGGTGAACGTCGGTTCCGAGCCCGCCTAGGAAAGGCCGACGCCGGAGGCCCGACCCGCGCCGGTTAGAGCTATCCTGAATCCAGCCAGGACAGTGCAGGCTCGAGTCCGTCCGCCTGGCCCAGAGAGGCATGTAATGACCGAGAAGCTGCACCTCACTCCGGACGATGAATTCCCCGAGGACCTCACCAAGGTTGCGGACAAGGATCTTCAGGTCCTCGACAGCCAAGTCCAGCGCCAGCTGGATTATGAGTACGTATCGGAGGGGGAGCCGAATCCGGAGACGGAATTCCGGCACTATGACCTCGATGAGGAGTTCGAAGAGCGGGACAAGCGGGACACCTGAACACCTGAACACCCGATCCTGGCCGGGAAGGTCCCGTGCGGATCGGGTGTCTAGCCCGGTCCTGGCCGCACTGGCTGGTCCGGGACCGGGCTAGACCTCGAAGTGGGTCCGGGTAGGGCCCTGGCCGAGCGACTCGACCACTCCGGCCGCGACGGCGTGGAGCTTGATGTTCCGGGCGCTTGACGCCGACTTCAGGAGCTCAAACGCCTCCACCTGGCTGCAGCGGTTCTGCGCCATGATGATGCCGACGGCAACGTCGATCGCGGTTCGGGTTTCCAGGCTGGCCTTGAGGTTGGCGGCCGTCTCGCTGCTGTGCGCGAACCGGACCGCGAGCCGCAGGGCCATGGTTGTCTGGTGGACAAACTCACGGGCCAGTTCCGTGGCACGGTCATCGAATCGGCCCGGCCGGTGCGAATACAGGTTCAAGGCGGCGCGGGTTTCGCCTTCGAGCAGGAACGGCAGCGCCAGGATGGACCGGAAGCCGTGTCCACGCACCGTCGCGGCGTACTGCGGCCAGCGACCATCGAGCTCCAGGTCCTCAACGTAGACCGTTTCCTGTTCCCGGGACGCCGTCATGCATGGGCCGTCGCCGAAGGTGTACTGGATTTCGTCCATTGCCTGCGCGGCGGGGCTGCTGCTGGCGACGGTGGCCGCCTTACGCTGCCGCAGGAGCGTGATGCCGCAGAGGATCTCGTCTCCCGGCTCGGAGAGGCTGCGCGCGGACACCCGCGCGAGCCCGCCGAGGAAGTCCTCGACGTCGGAGCTGCTGAGCACCAGTTCATGCAGCTGCTGGTTTATTGAATTTGCGGTTGACTCGCTGACCACTTGTCTGTTGTGCCGTTTCACTCAGGTCAAGACGACCCGGCGGCGCTTCCCACCGCGGCAAGGGGCGGATACGGCAGCGGCCGGATCGAAGAACAATCCAACGGCTCGCTGCAAAACCGTACCGAGAGAGTATATACATCCCGAAAATGCGGTTCCACATACCGGGCCCGGATCCAGAGGCTGCTGACCCGTTCGTCCCGGGCATAGGCTGTGCCTTAGGCGAAATGTCGTGAACGGATTCCGCATGCCAGACCTCGATGTCAAGGACTCTCACTCCGCCCCACTGGCGATCTCCCGCGCCGCGGGCCGGCCAGTTGCCACCGTACTGGGAGAGCTGGGCTCGGGCGAGAACGGACTGACCGGTGCCGAAGCGTCCAAGCGCCTCACGGAACTGGGGCCGAATGCGGTGCGGACCCACATGGCCAGCGGGTGGTCGGTGCTGGGCCGGCAGTTGGCCAGCCCCATCCTGATCCTTCTGCTCATCACCGCGGGGCTATCCCTGTTCCTCGGGGACGCCACGAATGCGATCGTCATCGGCGTGATCCTGCTGGTCAGCGTGGGGCTGGGGTTCAGCAACGAATTTCGGGCCGAACGCGCAGCGGAGGCCTTGCATTCGCGCGTCACGCACCGCGCCGTCGTCGTCCGCGACGGAAGACCAGGTGAAATCAACGTCACCGCGCTGGTGCCCGGCGACGTCGTCCGCCTCGGGATCGGCGCGATCATTCCGGCCGACATGCGGGTGCTGACGGCGAAGGATCTCGTGTGCGATGAAAGTATTCTGACCGGGGAATCGCTGGCAGTCGCCAAGGACGCGGCGCCGGTACCGCAGGATGMGCCGCTGGCGGAGCTGAGCAGCTGCCTCTTCATGGGGACCGTGATCCAGTCCGGCAGCTGCACCGCGGTGGTGGTCGCCACCGGAGGCCGGGCGGAATTCGGCCGGATCGCACTGGGCCTGGGTGAGCGCCAGCCGCAGACCGAGTTCCAGCTGGGGTTGAAACGCTTCTCCTTTCTGCTGTTGCAGGTGGCCATCGGGCTGACGTCGCTGATCTTCGTCGCGAACCTGCTGCTGCACCGGCCCCCGATCGAATCGCTGCTGTTCTCCCTGGCGATCGCGGTCGGCATCACCCCGCAACTGCTGCCCGCGGTGGTCAGCACCAGCCTGGCCACTGGCACCCGGCAGCTGGCGCGGCGCAAGGTCCTCGTGAAGCGCCTGGTCTGCATCGAGGACTTGGGCGACATGGACATCCTGGTCACGGACAAGACGGGGACGCTGACCGAGGGCCGGATCAGTTTCAGCGGCGCGCTGCCCGCCGGCCCCGGCGTCCCGCCCGCCGAACTGCTCACGCTCGGGCTGCTGGCCACGGAGGCGGACTACGCCGAGGCGAGGCTCTCCACCGTGGGCCTGAACCCGCTGGATGCGGCCCTGTGGGAGTCCTCCGGCGCCGCGGCCTTCCGGCCGGAACGGTACGAACGCCTGGACGTCCTTGACTTCGACCACCAGCGGCGCCGGACCAGCGTGTTGGTGCGCGAAGCCGGCGGCCCTGCCCGCATCATCACGAAAGGCTCGCCGGAGGATGTCCTGGCCCTCTGCGTGGGCACGCCGGCGGACGTGCAGGCGATGCTGGACAAGCAATTCGACGCCGGATCCCGGGTGGTGGCCGTCGGAACCCGGCCCGCGGACGGGCTGGAGGACCTGACGCCGTCAGAGGAGAAGGACCTGGTCCTGGCCGGATTCCTCATCTTCCTGGACCGGCCCAAAGTCAGCGCGCGGGCCTCCCTGGACCAGCTTGAGGCGCTCGGCATCATGGTCAAGATCGCCACCGGAGACAACGCCAGGGTCGCCGAAAAGGTCTGCGACGAACTCGGTGTCCTCTCCGGCGGTACGCTCAGCGGCGCCGCGGTGGAGGCCATGTCCGATCCCGAGCTGGCCGCGGCGGCCCGGGAGGCCAGCATCTTTGCACGCGTTTCGCCCGAGCAGAAGGCCCGGGTCATCAGGCTGCTGCGGCAAAGCGGCGGTGCCGTCGGGTTCATGGGCGACGGCGTCAACGACGCCCTGGCCCTGCACGCCGCAGACATTGGCATCTCGGTCGACAGCGCCACCGACGTCGCCAAGGACGCCGCCGACGTCGTGCTGCTCGACAAGGACCTGGGGGTCCTGGCCGAGGGCGTCATGGAAGGCCGGCGGATCTTCGCCAACACCATCAAATACGTTCTGATGGGCACGTCCAGCAACTTCGGCAACATGTTCAGCGCGGCCACGGCCTCCGTGCTGTTGAGTTTCCTGCCCATGCTGCCGGGCCAGATCCTGCTCAACAACCTGCTCTACGATGCCGGCCAGCTGGCCATTCCGGGCGACCGGGTGGACAAGGAACAGTTGGTGGCGCCGTCGCACTGGGACATCGGCTTCATCCGCCGTTTCATGTTCCTGTTCGGCCCCATCAGCTCCATCTTCGACTTCGCGACCTTCGCACTCATGCTCTTCGTCTTCGACGCGGTTCCCGGCGAATTCCGGGCCGGCTGGTTCATCGAGTCGATCGTCACGCAGACGCTGATCATCTTCGTCATCAGGACCCGGCGCGTACCCTTTTTCCGGAGCAGGCCGTCGGCGGGCCTCGTATGTGCCTCCGTGGGCGTGGTGGCAATCGGGGTGTACCTGCCGTTCTCGCCCCTGGCCGGCGTGCTGGGCTTCGACCCGCTGCCGGTCCCGTTCTTCCTCGCGTTGCTCGGGATGGCAGTGGTGTACCTGGTGCTGGTGGAACTGGCGAAAGTCTGGTTCTACACGCGCGCCGCACAGCAGCCGCGCCCACCCCGGCCGGCCGCGCTCAGGCACCGCGGCCGGACCCACCGCATTGCCCGGCGGGCCGCCCGCTTCAGCATCCCCGCGGCCACGCCGCTGCTCGTCAACCGGGGCCCGGGAAGGCGCCGCTGGCGCCTCAACCGCGGCCCGGGAAGGCGCCGCTGGCGCAAAATCGGGCATTAAGGCCCTCACTGCGCTTCGGCGGCAGGCGGATAGTTGGAGGGAGCGGCCATCTGGTCCATTCCGGGCGTGGGGAGCCTGCAGGAGCGCGCCAGTTCAGCACCCGACTGATGGCCGATGGCCGACGCCTCGACTGGAAAGCCATAACCCATGAGCATCTTTGAAGACAGGGTCGACGCCGGCAGGCAGCTCGGCCGGCGTCTTGCGGAACTGCGTGGCCAGGACATCGTGGTCCTCGGCCTGCCGCGCGGCGGGGTGCCGGTCGCCTTTGAGGTCGCCGCCGCCCTGGATGCTCCCCTGGATGTGATCGTGGTGCGGAAACTTGGGCTTCCCTACCAGCCCGAGCTCGCCATGGGGGCGATCGGTGAGGGCGGCGCGAAAGTCTTGGACGAGCAGGTCCTGGCCCATTCGCGGGTCACCGCACAGGAACTGCAGGCCGTCGAGGAGCACGAACGAGCCACGCTGGAAAACCGGGTGGTCCTGTTCCGGAAGGGCCGGACGCGGCACGACCTGACCGGACGCGTGGCGGTGATCGTCGACGACGGGATCGCCACCGGGTCCACCGCCCGGGCTGCCTGCCGGGTCGCCCGCAAACAGGGGGCGGCACGGGTGATCCTGGCCGTTCCGGTTGCCCCGGCGGAGACCCTCGCCAACCTGAGCGAGCCGGATGAAGTCGTGTGCCTGGCCACGCCGCGCCAGTTCACCGCCGTCGGCTACCACTACCGGGATTTCTCGCCGACGGATGACGACGAAGTGATCCGCCTGCTCGACCTGGCGGCCAAACGCCTCGAGACCGCGCCGTCGCCATTCCGGACCGCGGCGGGTGCCCGCGCCGACGCCGCTGCCGACGTCGACGAGGAAGTGGAGATCCCGTCCCGCGCGATGCGGCTCCAGGCCCAGCTGCACCTTCCCGTGCCGGCCCGGGCCGTGGTGCTGTTCGCCCACGGCAGCGGAAGCAGCCGCCACAGCCCCCGGAACCGGTATGTGGCCGGTGTCCTGCAGCAGGCCGGGCTCGGCACGCTGCTGCTGGACTTGCTGACCACCGCGGAGGAGCGCAACCGCGCCAACGTCTTCGACATCGAGCTCCTGGCCCGCAGGCTGTCCTCGGCAACGGACTGGCTGTCCACCCGGGCAGACACTGCCGCGTGCGCCGTGGGCTACTTCGGCGCGAGCACGGGCGCCGGGGCCGCGTTGTGGGCGGCGTCGGAGCCGTCAGCGCGGATCTCGGCTGTTGTGTCGCGCGGCGGACGCCCCGACCTCGCCGGCCCGCGTTTGTCCGCCGTGAGTGCGCCAACGCTCCTGATCGTGGGCAGCCTGGATCACGAGGTCCTGGAGCTCAACCGGCGGGCGAAGGCCATGATGCGCTGCCCCAGCCAGCTCGCGGTCGTGCAGGGGGCCACGCACCTGTTTGAAGAACCTGGCACGCTCGCGGCGGCGGCCATCCTGGCCCGGGACTGGTTTGTCGACTACCTGCTGCCCCTGGGCACTCCCAGCCCGCGGGCCGCGGGTGTCTGAGGGCAACCGGGGAGGGCAACCGCTGAGGGCAGCCGGGGAGGGCAACCCCAGGCGCCTACGAGCCCAGCGCCCTAACGCCGGCGGCCCTCTGCCCTGGAGCGGATACCCAGGAGCATCCGCCGCTCCATCAGGAACTGCGCCGGTTCCAGCAGCGTGCGCAGGGCCACTCCCTCGGCCACGGGCGAATAGTCGTACCGCGTGCGGGACAAGAGCCTGGTGGCCCGGGGCCCTGCGGGCCGCAGCACCAACGTCCAGCCGACGTCCAGCCGGGGCCCGGTTGGACGCATTCCGGCCGGCGACATCTTCCCCGTGCGCAAATCGAAGGATCCGCCCAGCCCCAGCACAACCTCGGCCTCGAGGAGCCTGACCGGCAGGCCGCCGTCGGGGGACAACGGAATGATGTCGCCTACCACCAGGTGCTGCAGCTCGGGGCGAATCCTGTCGGCACTCCGGATGCCCAGGCCCGCGGCGTTTTCCAGCCAGTCGTAGGAGTAGAAGCCGCCGCGCCCGGCGCCCAACTGGACCAGCCAGGGCCACACTTCTGAAGCCGGCGCCGCAATGGTCACCGCGCGGGTGGTCTGCATGCGCGGGCCCGGAACCATCTCGTCCCCGGCGAGCGGCCCGGCGGCCTCCTGGGTGGTGGCACCCCAGCGCAGGAGCCGTGGACGCAGCGCCAGGACGTAAGCGGCCCCGGCAGCTGCGGCAACAAGCGCCGCGAGCGGTCCGCGCATCTGGCCGGGGGCGTGCTTGGCCGGCCGGGTTGCCGGCGGAGTTCCGGGGTGGTTCATTCGGCGGTCCGGTGGACCTGGTGGCAGGGATGATGCCGGTCCGCGCCGGCAACATCGCGCTGGTCACCGTTCATGGCCCCCAGCCTCCCGCCTGGTCCGGGAACTGCCTAGGGCCGAAAGTCACGCGGGCCCCCGACGGCGGCACGGCGTCCGGCCGCTGTCGACCGCCGTCGACCGCCGGGCGGATCCGGGCTGGCCGGAAGATGGAACGCGAGGGGCTGGGCACCGCGCCCGCCTCCCCATAGGGTGGAACGGTGACTGCCGGCACCGGACCAGGTGCCGGACCATTTGCCGGACCATGACGGTCAGCAGAGCCTGCCACCCGAGGAGTACCTGATGAAAGTTGCTGTTACCGGAGGAAGCGGAAAGCTGGGACGAAGCGTCGTGCGGCGCCTCAGCGACGACGGGCACGACGTGACCAACCTGGACCGGACGGGCGCGCGTGGCCGCGCGTTCACGCAGGTGGACCTGCGCATCTATGGCCAAGTGGTGGATGTGATCCTTGGCCTGGACGACCGCCACGCCGGCTTTGACGCCGTGGTGCATCTGGCCGCGATTCCGGCGCCGGGGATTGCCCCGGACGCCGCCACGTTCGAGAACAACATGCTCTCCACTTACAACGTGTTCCAGGCCGCCCGTCGGGCCGGGATCAAGAAGATCGTCTACGCCTCCAGTGAGACTGTGCTGGGGCTGCCGTTCGACGTCGACCCGCCTTACATCCCGGTGGACGAGGACTACCCGGCACGGCCGGAAAGCACTTACTCCCTGGTCAAGCACCTGGAGGAGCAGATGGCCATCCAGCTGACGCGCTGGGACCCGGAGCTGAGCATCACCGGCCTGAGGTTCTCCAATGTGATGGACCCGGAGGACTATGAGGAGTTCCCGTCCTTCGACCACGACGCCACAATGCGCAAGTGGAACCTCTGGGGCTACATTGATGGCCGGGACGGCGCGCAGGCCGTGGCCCGGGCCCTGGAGCACGCCAAGCCGGGCTTCGAGGCGTTCATCATCGCCAACGAGGACACCGTGATGAGCCGCTCCAGCGCCAGCCTCGCCGCCGAGGTGTTCCCCAACGTCACGGTGGTCAAGGACCTTGGCGAGCACGAGACCATGCTGTCGATCGACAAGGCCAAGCGGCTGCTGGGCTACGCGCCCGAGCACAGCTGGCGGACCTACCACTCGTTGCGCACCACGCCCACGGAAGACTGACCCCAACCTGAGGAGTCCCATGCAATACCGCACCCTGGGCAACAGCGGCGCCGTCGTCTCCAGCTTTGCGCTGGGCACCATGACCTTCGGCGCCGAGGCCACCGAGGAGCAGTCCCGGGCCATCCTGGATGACTACTTCGCGGCGGGAGGCAACTTCATTGACACAGCCGACGTCTACAGCTCCGGGGTGTCGGAGGAAATCATCGGCCGGTGGCTGGCCGACCGGGCAGAGGTCCGGGACCGGGCTGTGGTGGCCACGAAGGGCCGCTTCCCGATGGGCCAGGCCCCCAACGACGTCGGGACCTCCCGCCGGCACCTTGTCCGGGCGCTGGATGACTCGCTGCGCCGGCTCGGCGTCGAGCAGATCGATCTCTACCAGCTGCACGCATGGGATCCCGTAACTCCCCTCGAAGAGACCCTCCGGTTCCTGCACGACGCCGTCACTGGCGGAAAGATCGCCTACTACGGCTTCTCCAACTTCCTGGGCTGGCAGTTGACCAAGGCTGTCCATGTGGCCAAGGCCCATGGCTGGAGCGCCCCGGTGACCCTGCAGCCGCAGTACAGCCTGCTGGTCCGCGACATCGAATCGGAAGTGGTTCCGGCCTCGCTCGACGCCGGAATCGGACTGCTGCCCTGGTCCCCGCTGGGCGGAGGGTGGCTCTCCGGCAAGTACAAGCGCGACGAACCGCCCGCCGGGGCCACCCGCCTTGGCGAAAATCCGAAGCGCGGGATGGAAGCCTGGGAGGCCCGGAACGCCGATCCGCGCACCTGGGAGGTGATTGCCGAGGTGGAGGAAACCGCCGGGCGGCACGGCGTAAGCCCGGCCCAGGTGGCGCTGGCCTGGCTCGCGGACCGGCCCGCCGTCACCTCGGTGATCCTGGGCGCCCGCAGCACAGGTCAGCTGGCGGACAATCTCGCGGCAGCGGATCTCACGCTCACCGCGGGCGAGACGGAGCGCCTGACCGAGGTCAGCCGTCCGCGCGTCGGCGTCTATCCGTACGGGCCCATGGCCCAGGAGCAGCGCAGCCGGAAACTCGAGGGCGGCCGTTAACCGGACAATGCGCTAGCCAGACAATGCGTTAGCAAGACAACGCGTTAGCAAGACAACGCGTTAGCAAGACAACGCGTTAGCAAGACAACGCGTTAGCAAGACAACGCGGGGCCAATCGCGCCGGTCCAGGTGGTGTGGACGGGCGGGAAGTGACCCCGCATTGTGGTGTTGCGGAAGATCCGGCTCAGTGAACGAGCTCGCGGGTCATGCCGAAGGGAACCTGCTCGGAGAGGGCCGCCGTGTAGTGGCCCGGCTTGTGCCGTGTGAGCAGGATGCCGTGGGTTCCAGTGGCCATGGCGATCTGCTGGAGGCCGCGGACGGCGTCGTTAAGCCGTTCGTCGAGGACGTTCCGGCTGTCGACCTGGATCTCAATGGACTCGGTAATGGTGGTCATCGCTCTGTCTTTCTTGGAGTACTTCTAGTCGGCCCCAATGGATTCAGGAACAGTAACGTCATATTTATTCATGCGTCAAATCGTTAAAGGATCAACTTTCGATGGGGAAATTCGGTTCCGCCGGCATGTGGGCTGCTGACCTGCGCTTCCTGTCGATCCGGGACCTTCGGCCCTAAACTTCCGTCGGACAGGCGGAGAGGTGCTCATGGACACTGAGGATGCGGCCGTCCGGAGTCCGGGCGAAGACGATGGTTTCGCGTTCGTCGCTGGCCGCCCGGGCACCGCACCGGTCCGTTCGGACGGTCGTGGCCACCCGGTGGGAAAACACGGCCGAACTGCCCTCCGCCTGATGCCCGGACTCCATTCACGCTCGGATGCTTTCGGCGGCGCCCCTGCCTGCTTCCGCGGCGAATAGAGGGGATAATCGTCAGCGGAGACCATCCACAACACGGAGCAAAGGCGGCACGGCGACATGGCACAGGCTCAAACAGGAAAACCACAAGGCCGCTGGCGGGCCTTCCACGAAAAGTTCGTCGTGGAGGAGCGGTTCATGAGCCCGGCGGCACGCCGCAATCTCTACCGCACCGCCGTCGCCCTGATGATCACGGGCGCTGTGCTGTTCGCGGTCATCCTGGCCGGCGTGCTCCAGCACGGCGGCCTCTCGGCGGCGGACGAGCCCACGCGGTCCTGGCTCCTGACCCTGCGCGGGGAACCTGCCACCACCATCATGATCATCCTGGCGATCATCTTCGGCCCCATCGGCCTGCCGATCATAGTTCTCGTAGTGACCGTGGCCTGGGGCCTGCTTGCCAAGCATGCCTGGCGGCCGATGCTCCTGGCCGGCGCCATGCTGACCGGGGTGATCCTGGCGCAGGTCATCGGCCACATCGTCGAACGCCAACGTCCGCCCATAGAGCTGATGCTCTTTGGGGCCGACACCACCTTCTCCTTTCCCTCCGGCCACGTCCTGGGCGCCTGCGATTTCCTGCTGGTCACCACGTACCTGGTCTTTTCGCGCCGGAAGAACCCCATGGCCGCCGTCGTCGCTTTCATCGTGGCGGGGATCGGCATGTTCTTCGCCGCCGTCAGCCGCCTCTACCTGGGCTACCACTGGCTGACCGATGCCCTGGGCGCCTTCTCGATCTCCCTCGTGGTCCTTGGCGGTGTCATTGCGCTGGATACGTGGCGGACAGCCCGGATCCCGGGCGAACAGGTCACCGGGACGCTGTCAGCCGCCGACGCCGGCCAGGACTAAGCGCCGACGGGGGCTGGCCGGCTCGGGCCCGGCCCGGTCAGTTGCTGGCGGCGGCGTAGACGTTCAGGCTGCACGAGAACACAACCCACGACACGTACGGCATCATGAGCAGGCCCGCTGCCCGGCTGATGATGCCAAAGCGGACAGCGGCGGCGCCAGCCGCCACGGCGTGGGCGGCGATAACCACCAGGGCCAGCCAGAGGGCCGCCGAGCCGATCATGGGGTACATGCCGAAGAACAGGGGCGCCCACGCCAGGTTCACGAGCAGCACGATGCCGTAGAGGGCCATTGCGCCCCGGCTGGACGCGGAGAGAAGTCCCGTTCCCCGGCGCCAGACGAGCCACGCCGCCACGGCCATGGTTGTATAAAGCACCGTCCAGACCGTTCCGAACGCCCAGCCCGGCGGGGTCCAGGGGGCCGTGTCCGCCGCCGCGTACCAGCCGCCGGCGTTGCCGATGATGGCCCGCGAGGCCATGTAGGACACGCCATGGGAAACCGCCAGGAAGCAGATCAGGACCAGCGCCTGGCGGGCCGCGCCGGGCGCTCCTGCCCGCAGCGGCCGGCGGCTGACACTTTGTTGAGTTTTCAGGTGCACCGCTCAACAGTGGCTAACGGCGTCGCGTCCGTCAAACTGCCCGGGTCGTGGCGCCCGCCCCGGGGGAAGCCTAAGATCAGTCCACCACTGCTGAAACTACATAGAGGTCCCGTCGATGAACGCTTCCGCCAAGGATCTGGCTTCCCTCCTTCCGCCCGGCTTCACCCTTGGTGTGGCAACGTCGGCCTTCCAGATCGAAGGCGCGCTCGACGAAGACGGCCGTGGCCCCTCCGGGTGGGACGTGTTTGCCGCGAAACCGGGTTCGATCGTGGAGGACCAGAGCCCGGCCGTCTCCTGCGACCACTATCACCGGATGCCAGCGGATGTGGCGCTGATGAAGGAACTGGGGATCGATTCCTACCGGTTTTCGCTGTCCTGGCCGAGGATCCAGCCCGGCGGCAGCGGGCCCGTGAACCGTGCCGGACTGGACTTCTACGACAGGCTGATCGACCTGTTGCTCGCCAGCGGCATTTCCCCCATGGCCACCCTCTACCACTGGGACACCCCACTGCCCCTGGAGCAGGCCGGCGGCTGGATGAACCGGGACACGGCTTACCGGCTGGGGGAGTTCGCCGCCATCGCCGCGGCTGCCTTCGGGGACCGCGTTAGCCGCTGGGTGACCGTCAACGAGCCCGCCACGGTCACCACCAACGGTTACGTCCTGGGCATGCACGCGCCCGGCGAAGCACTCATGCTCAAGGCGCTCCCCAGTGTGCACCACCAGCTGCTGGGCCACGGCCTGGCGCTCCAGGCGCTGCGTGCCGCCAACGTACGCGGGGAAATCGGCCTCACCAACGTCTACTCGCCAATGGTTCCGGCCACCGCCAACCCCCTGGACAAGGTCAGCGCCGGACTCATGGACGTGGCGCAGAACCGGCTCTACGCGGATCCCGTGCTGCTCGGCAAGTATCCGGACATCATCAGGGCCGCCACGTTCTTTTCATCCTCCTTCGGCCCCTCCGACGAGGACATGGAGCTGATCTCGCAGCCCTTGGATTTCTACGGCCTGAACTATTACATGCCCACCCGCGTCGGGGCCGGTAGGGGTGAGGGAGCCGTGCCGCCGGGCATGGCCGAGGCCATGGGGGACGACCTTAGCGGGACCCCGGGCGCTCCGTTGCACATCGAGTCGTTCCCGGATACCGAGACCACGGCCTACGGCTGGCCCGTCAAGCCCGAGTACATGTCCGTCGCGCTGGCCGAGATGGCCGAGCGCTATCCGGACCTGCCGCCGGTCTACATCACCGAGGGCGGGGCCAGTTTCGAGGACGTCGTGGTCCAGGGGTCCGGGGCTGACGGTCGGATGGTTCCGGATGAGCGGCGCCTGCGCTACCTCGCGGACCACATCGGCACGGCCGTGGAAGCGACACAACCCGGCGGTGCCGCCGAGTCCGTGGACCTTCGCGGCTACTACGTGTGGTCCCTGATGGACAACTTCGAGTGGTCCGCCGGCTACAAGCAACCGTTCGGTCTGGTGCACGTCGATTTCGACACCCAGGTCCGCACTCCGAAGGCCTCCTACTACTGGCTCCAGGAAGTGATCGCGGCCCGGAGCGCGGCGGCGGGCGCCGCCGCCGGGCAGAAGGACGGCGACGACGTCGGACAGTCCCGCCCGGCGCCGCCGTCGGAACTGCCGTAGTTCCGGCCTAGAGCAGGTCCAGGTCCTGCAGGCCCTTGGCGAGTCCGGCGCCGTCGGGCGAATAGATCCACGGGACCGAGGATTCCGAGTGGTCTCCGGTGTCCGAATGGCCGCCGGCGAAGACGGCCTCGCTGGCCGAAAGCTGGCGGATGCCGATCGCGGCAACCCGGTCAGGGTGCTCCTGCGCGAAGCCGGAGTAAATCTCTTCATCATGCTGGCCGTTGTCTCCAAACAGCAGCCAGCGCATGTTCGGGAACTCCTGTGCCAGCAGCTCAAGGTTCCGCCGTTTGTGTTCCTGGCCGCTGCGGAACCACCGGTCGTGGGTCAGTCCCCAGTCCGTGAGCAGCAGCGCGCCCGAGGGATAGAGGTTCCGGGCGATGAAGCGGCCCAGGGTGGGCGCCGCGTTCCACGGCCCGGTGGACAGGTAGATCACGGGAGCCTCGGGGTGCTCCACCTTGAGCCGGTCCATCAGGACTGCCATGCCCGGAGTCGCCATCCTGGCGCGTTCGTTCAGGACGAAGGTATTCCACAGCGCCAGGAAAGGCCGGGGGAGGGCCGTGACCATGATCGTGTCGTCAATGTCCGAGACAATGCCCAGCGTGGTGTCCCGGGAGATCACGAAAATCTTGGCCTCCACCGGTTCCGTGCCTTCAGCCCGCAGCACGGCCGTGTGCCAGCCCGGAGTCAGGGCCACGTGGACCAGCGTGTCCACCAGGCCGCCGCGGTCCGCGCGCACGCGGGTAGTGATGCCGCCGATCTGGATTTCCACCTCGGTGAACTGGACCGGGACGCTGGTGAAGGCGCGCCAGCCGCGGAAGTTCTGGTTGCCGTTCCGGGCAACACGCTCGGCCTTGCTGCCGGGCACGGGCCTGCTGGTGAGGACCACGCGGCCCAGTACCCTGACCCACTCCGTGGAGCCGTACCCCTGGTAAGCGACCGTCTGCGGGATGAACTTCCAGCGCCGGGCCGTCCTGAGGCGAACCCCGTTGACGGTGTCCGACACGAAGTGGGCGAGCCTGAGGGCCCTGTTGCCGGACACGGGCAGGTGCTGCGCTGGTTGTGACGCCAATTCCATGCCTCCACTCTCCCACAGCGCTACCCTCCCACAGCGCCGGGCTCCGGCTGCGCCCGCGGCGTTGCGGGAGGGGCCGCCCGTGACACCGGATTACCGGCGTGTCGGCTCGCCCGGCCGCCCGCGCAGTGTGGCGGCGTTGCGGAGGCGTCGCCGCCGCCGTCGGAGTCCGCGGTCCGGTTCTCGTCTGCCGCGGCCCGGTGTGGCACTGTAAGTCCCATGGCACGCATCGAGGATTATGCAATGGTCGGGGATCTGCACACGGCGGCCCTGATCAGCACCGAAGGCTCCATCGACTGGCTGTGCCTGCCGCGATTCGACTCGCCTGCGTGTTTCAGCGCCCTCCTGGACACCCCCGCAGCCGGCCGGTGGCTGCTGGCCCCCGAAGGCGGCGGCGAATGCACGCGGCGACGCTACCGCGAGGGCACACTTATCCTGGAAACCGAGTGGGACCTGCCCGAGGGCAAGGTCAGGATCATTGACTTCATGCCACCGCGCGACGAAGTGGCGGACATCGTGCGGATCGTCGTCGGAGTCCGTGGCACGGTGCGGATGCGCGGCGAACTGGCGCTCCGGTTCGACTATGGCCACATTGTGCCGTGGGTCCGCCACGACGATCGCGGGATCCACGCCGTCGCCGGGCCCGACGCCGTCTATCTGGTGACCCGGGCACCGCTGCGCGGCGAGCGGATGCACACAGTCAGCGACTTCACGGTCTCGGCGGGTGAGCGCGTGCCCTTCGTGCTGACTTGGAGCCCCAGCCACCTCCGCCGGCCACGGACCGTGAACCCCGAAGCGGTCCTTGCCTCCACCGAGCAGTTCTGGCAGGACTGGTCTGCGAAGTGCAAGATCACCGGGCCGCACCGCGACGCGGTCCAGCGCTCGCTGATCACCCTCAAAGCCTTGACCTTCGCGCCCACGGGGGGCATCGTCGCCGCCGTGACGACATCCCTGCCGGAGGAGATCGGCGGCACGCGGAACTGGGACTACCGCTTCTGTTGGCTGCGCGACGCCACCCTCACCCTGCAAGCGCTGCTGGCGGCGGGCTACACGGAGGAGGCCGGCGCGTGGCGGGACTGGCTGCTGCGCGCCGTCGCCGGTGATCCCGCGGATCTGCAGATCATGTACGGCCTCCATGGCGAACGCCGGCTGCCGGAGCTCGAACTGCCGTGGCTGAAAGGCTACGAGAATTCCGCTCCGGTCCGCACCGGAAACGGCGCCGCCGGCCAGCTGCAGCTCGACGTCTGGGGAGAGGTGCTGGACTGCCTGTCCCTGACCCGGAACTCGCTCCTCAAGCACACCGACGACGCCTGGGATGTCCAGGTGGCACTCATGGAACATCTCGAGACTGCATGGACCCAGCCGGATAACGGGCTGTGGGAAATGCGCGGTCCGCAGCGCCACTTCACCCACTCCAAGGTGATGGCGTGGGTGGCGGCGGACCGCATGGTCAAGGGTGTCCGGGACTTCGGCCTGACCGGACCGGCGGACAGGTGGGAGGAGTTGCGTGACAGGATCCACGACGAGGTCATGGCCAACGGCTTCGACGCCGAACGCAACACCTTCGTGCAGTCCTACGGGCGGCCCGAGCTGGATGCGAGCCTGCTGCTGCTGCCCCGGGTGGGGTTCCTCCCGCCGGACGATCCGCGCATCATCGGAACCATCGACGCTGTCCAGCGCGAGCTGACGCACGACGGTTTCCTGCGCCGCTACCTTCCGGCGCAGAGCGACGACGGGCTGCCGGGCGAGGAAGGGGTGTTCCTGGCGTGCTCGTTCTGGCTGGTGGAGGCCCTGATCGGCGCGGGCCGCCGCCACGAGGCCCGGGAGCTGTTCGAACGCCTGCTGGCGCTGCGCAACGACGTCGGGCTCCTCAGCGAGGAGTGGGAGGTCGAGGCCGGCCGGCAGCTGGGCAACACGCCGCAGGCCTTCAGTCACTTCGCCCTGGTGATGAGCGCGCTGGAACTGCATGAAGACGGCGTCCGCCGCAGCGACACCCCGCCGCCGCGCGGGTAGCGTGCGCTTCCCCAAGGGCACGGAGCGTGCGGTTCCCTGGGGACGGCGGGACTTTCAGCACTTTCCCTCCACCGCAAAGTAAGTACACTTACTAATACCAAGGCGGGGGATACGAGGGAATGAGGATTTTGCAATGGCGGGATATTTTGAGCTCGTGGACGCGCCCGACGGCGGCTACCGCATTCGGATGATGGACGGGGCAGGAAAGCTGATGGCCGTCTCGGTCACGTTTCCCACCAAGAAGGCGGCGGTTGCCGGCATCGCCCAGGCGCGCGAGATCGCCGGAACCGGCCTGATCAGGGACCGCAGCGCTGATGGGCGGGCCGCCGTGCCCGGCTCGTCCGCGCGCGTGATCAGGGGGCGGCGCGCCAGCGGGCGGTCACACTCCGCAGTGGTCGGGCCGCTGGCGGCGGGAAAGCGGGCACAGGCCCGCCACTGATCCTCCACCGATCGCCCACCTTGGACCGCCGCTGCCACCGGTCCTCCGCTGGTACCCCTCCGCCGCCGGCACCGGTCCGCCGGGGAGGGCCGTTTCCGCTGGCGCGTTCCCGGTGCCGGGCGGTTACAGTATGGCCATGGACCAGCAGGGGAACCGGAGAGCCGGCGGTGCCCGGAAGAATGCAATCGGCCGGGTGGCAGTGCCGCTCGTTGCCGCGGCCATGCTGCTCGCCGGCCTGGTCCTACTTGCCCAGCCGGTGTCCTCCGAGGACTTTGGCTGGTTCGCGTATGCCCCGCTGGCCACGAGGCCCGACCTGCCCCAAGGGCTCATGTTCATGGGTGCCGAGACCTGGACCGGTATCGCGCTGGTCGGCGTCGGGCTGCTGGTGCTGGCCTTCTGGTCCGGCTACCACACGGGGCGGCAGACCCGGGAGCGGGATGACGACGCCCGGTAGGTCAATCCCACACTGGATGCACCCGGCTGCCCCGCCGAAATCCGCCGTCGAGATGACAGTACGCGGCGGTCGGGCCGCGCAACACTGCCGTGATCTGCCGTCTCGGCGATAGGCTGGCCGGGCAGCCGCGCAGACCGCGCAAATCGTCGAGGAGGACCGAATGAGCCAGCACCATACCCCCGGAAAGGTCGCCGTCGTCACCGGAGCCGGCTCCGGCATCGGCCGGGCCGTGGCCCGGCTCATGTTGGCCGAGGGCTACCGCGTGGTGCTGGCCGGGCGGCGGGAGGAGCCCCTCCTCGAGACCGCGGCCGGCCACCGCCAGGCGCTCGCGGTCCCTTGCGATGTCACCGTTCCCGCCGACGTCGAGCGACTCTTCGCCACGGCGCTGCAGCAGTGGGAACGGGTGGACGTCCTCTTCAACAACGCCGGCGTGTTCGGCCCCGGCGCCTCGGTGGACGAGATCACCGTGGAGGACTGGGACGCGACCGTCGCCGTGAATCTCACCGGCTCCCTCCTCTGTGCCGCGGCCGCCGTCCGGGCCATGAAGGCCCAGTCGCCCCAGGGCGGACGGATCATCAACAACGGTTCGATCGCGGCGCATTCGCCCCGGCCGCGGACTGTCGCCTACACAGTGACCAAGCACGCGATCACGGGGCTGACCAAAAGCATCGACCTCGACGGGCGCGGGTTCGGCATCAGCTGCGGACAAATCGATATCGGCAATGCGGCAACAGACCTCATGGACGAGATCGGCGTCGGCTCCGGGGCTGTCCAGGCCGACGGCAGCCTGCGGGCCGAGCCGACATTTCCGGTGCAGGACGCCGCCCGGGCCGTGCTGCTGATGGCCGGGATGCCGGCGTCGGCCAACGTGGGATCCGTCGTGGTCACGGCCGCGGGCATGCCGTTCATCGGGCGGGGCTGAGTCCCGGCCGCAGGTGCCCTGGCATAGGGGCCGGCAACGGGGCCCGGCCAGGGGACCAGCGCCCAGGGCGTCGCGGTTACAGGGGCAGGAGGGCGGAGAGGTCCGCGCGCAGTCCTGAGGCGGCAACTTTGCCGGCCGCGACGGCGTCTGCCCAGCCCAACTGCCCGCTGACCATCGCCAGCCAGGTGGCGGCGTCGCACTCGATCACGTTCGGCGGGGTGCCGCGGGTGTGCCGCGGGCCCTCCACACACTGCGTGACGCCGAACGGCGGGACGCGGACCTCGACGGAGTTGCCGGGCGCCCGGGCGGTGACTTCCTCCAGTGAGTAGCGCACCGCCGTCGCGATCGTGGAGCGCGGGACGGCGCTGGTCCCTTCGGTGTCCGGTGCCGCGGCAGCCGGGTTGGCGGCCTGCCAGGCGGCAAGCGCCGCCCGGCCTTCGTCCACGGCGATTCGACGGCGCGATACAGCCACGTTCCTGCCTCCGGTTCCTAGTCCAGCAGTGCCGCGACGGCCCGCCCGAGCCGGATCTTGCCTACCGGGCGTCCACCGCCCAGGACCGGGTCCACCACCTTGTCCAGGACGCTGGACACTTCGGGAATTTCGACGGCGCCGGAAGCGGCGAGGAGGGTCAGCCCCACGAGCGTGGTGGCCCGGATGTTGCCGTCGAGCATCTTGATGGCAACGGAGACACCCTGGCGGGTGGCCATGACCAGCACTCCCTCGGCGCCGATCTTGGCCAGGATGCCGAGCTCGTCCATGACAATCGTGTTGGCCTGTCCGCGTCCCTGGACCGCCCAAGGGTAGTCCAGCATGGAAGTGGCAATCGTGGCGGCCCGCGCGTTGGAGTTCTTGTCGCCGGGGGCCTTGGCCAGCTTCGAGTAGGCCCGGGCCAGGCCGGTCAGGGAGACGGCAGCCACCGGCGCGCCGCAGCCGTCGATGCCGAGATGGGCGATGTGTTCGCCGCAGTACTCCTCGATGACCGAGCGGATGCGCTGCTGCAGCGGGTGGTTCGGTTCGAGGTAGCTGTTCTTGTCCCAGCCGTTCTCCGTGCAGGCCCACAGGAACGCGGCGTGTTTGCCCGAACAGTTGAAGGCCAGCCGGGACTTGCCTCGCTCGGTCTGGACGAGCCAGTTTCGGGCGGTCTCATCCTGGGGCCAGTCGGCCGGGCACTGCAGCTGGTCTTCCTTGGCCCCGGCCGCCTTCAGCATGCCCTCCACCACGTCCATGTGGTCAAGGGACCCGATGTGGCTACCGCATGCGATGGCCACCTGGGCTCCGCGCAGGGGCACCCCGGACTGCATCGAGGCAAGTGCCTGCAGGGGCTTGAGCGTGGACCTGGCAAAGATGGGGGCGGTGACATCGCCGAGCTCGATTACGACCGTTCCGTCCGCAGCCATCACAACGGCAGAGCCGATGTGGCGGGACTCAACGAAGCCGCTGCGTTCGATGACTGCCAGTTCGACGGCGGAGTCGACTGTGAAGGTTGCATGCGGGTTCAAAGCCATGCAGCAAGTCTATGGTGCCGGGTGCCGATACCCCGGTTATTCCACGGTCACCATGACTGACTGCCAGCCGGAGGCGCCGTCCGGGACCGGGTCCGCGCGTTTGTCCGTTTGGAGCTCGCCGGTGCCGTCCGTGGCGCGGACCTTGATGTAGTGCGGTCCGGGCGTGGCATCCCACTCGAAGGACCATTGCCTCCACGTGATGAGGGAGGCCTCGTCGGAGAGCACTGCCTCGGTCCAGGGGCCGCTGTCGATCTGCAGCTCGACCTTGGTGATGCCGCGGGTCTGGGCCCACGCGGTGCCGCCGACTGCGACCTTTCCGGCGGGCACTTTGGCGAAGGACTTGGGCACTTCCACCCGCGCCATGGTCTTGATCGGGCCGCGCTCGGACCAACCGCGCTGGGTCCAGTACGCCTTGCTGTCCGCGAACCGGGTCACTTCCAGGTCCACCACCCACTTGGTGGCAGAGACGAAGCCGTACAGGCCGGGTACCACCATCCGCACCGGGTAGCCGTGTTCCAGGGGCAGGGCCTCGCCGTTCATGCCGATCGCCAGCATCGCGTCGCGGCCGTCGTCCTGGAGGACCTCCAGCGGGGTGGAGGCACTGAAACCGTCGATCGAAGTGGACAGCACCATGTCCGCACCCTGTTTAGGCCGGGCCATCTTCAGGACATCGCGGAGGGGCATGCCCAGCCATTTGGCGTTGCCGGCAAGGTTGCCGCCGACCGGGTTGGACACACAGGTCAGCGAGACATGGGATTCGATGAGCTGGGCGTCGAGGAGGTCCTGGAAGGTGAGCCGGATTTCCTGCTCGACGAGGCCGTGGATGCGCAATTCCCAGTCCTGGGCGTTGATCTCCGGGACGCTGAGGGCGGTGTCGATCCGGTAGAAGTCCTTGTTCGGGGTCAGCCACGGCGTGACGCCGGGGACCTTGGACTGGACACCGGCCGGGACCGCGGCGGCGGCCTTGGAGGGTGCGGGCAGCTTCAGGGATTCGCGGGCCGCGGCCACGTTGCTGCGGGCGGCGCTCAGCAGGCGCCCGCCGGTGGCGGCAATGCCCGAGGCGGCCGCGGTGATGCCGGCGGCGGCGAAGAAAGCGCGCCGCGTAGTGGCCGGGCGCTCGGGATCCTTCGCGGCGACGTCGGCGGCGCTGTCCGGCCACTCCTGCATCCGCCACAGCCGGGTGATCAGGAGACGGAGCACCACCAACCCGGCCACGGTGCCGATCAGGGAAGGGATGGCGTCGACCGGTTTGACGCTGGCCCGGGTGATCACACTGCCGACGATGACGGCGCCCATGAGCACTACACCGGCCACCCCCAGGGCCCATTTCCGGTACGCCACGATGCCGAGCACGCACGCGAGAAGCAGGATGGTGACAGCCATCCCGACGAACAGCGCGGCTTTGTCATTAGTGCCAAACGTTTCCACGGCAAAGTTCTTCATCCATAGCGGGGTGAAGTCGATGAACGTCGAGCCCAGCGCGATCAGCGGCGTCGCCCGCGTGGTGAAGAACGCGCCGATCAGTTCCGCGACGGACAGGACGACGGCGGCGGCGGCCACACCGGCCACCGCGGCCAGGGCCGTGGCGCCGCGGGACCGCTTGCTGGGCTTCATGCTGGGCTGGTTCATACAGGCCATTCGTAGCGGCGCGCCCCGCGGATTGTCTGACGCCCGGTCATTCTCCCGGCGTCACGGACATGCTCCCCGACCGAGGTGGGACATGTCCAGCCTTGGGGTCCCGGCATGGACATGCTCCCGGGCCCGGGGGACATGTCCAGCTTCGGGGTCCCGACGTGGACATGCTCCGGAGCCCGGGGGACATGTCCAGCCTTGGGGTCCGGGCATGGACATGATGGCATTGTGCCCACTGGTCGCGGCCAGGACTGGGCATGTCCCGCGGTTTGCTGCGGCGGCGGGGTCGGCCGCACAGCGAAGCCCCACCGTCAAGCCAACAGTGAGGCCCGCCATGAAGATTGAGCATGTCCGGCGGCCGACACAGCTTAGGAGCCTGCGGGGTGCACCACGTACCCTTGGAGACTGTGAAGGTACTTGTCATCGGCCCCGGCGGCCGCGAACACGCCATTGTCCGATCCTTGCTCGCCGACCCCAACGTTTCCGAGGTCCACGCGGCCCCGGGCAACGCCGGCATCAGCGCGCTGGTCCCCACATATGCGATCGACGCGAACGACCCCGACGCCGTCGCCGCGTTGGCCGTCAAGCTCAGCGTGGACCTGGTGGTGGTCGGCCCCGAGGCGCCCCTCGCCGCCGGAGTGGCCGACGCCGTCCGCGCCGCCGGCATCCCGGTGTTCGGTCCGAGCCAGGCAGCGGCCCAGCTCGAAGCGTCCAAGGCCTTCGCCAAGGAAGTCATGGCCGAGGCCGGCGTCCCCACGGCGATGGCCCGCGTGGCCTCCAATGCCGAGGAAGCCGCCGACGCCCTCGACACGTTCGGTGCCCCCTTCGTCGTCAAGGATGACGGCCTCGCCGCCGGCAAGGGCGTCGTGGTCACCGGGAACCGCGATGAGGCCCTGGCCCACGCCCAGACCTGCTTCGACGCCGGCGGAACCGTGGTTATCGAGGAGTTCCTGGACGGCCCCGAGGTCTCCGTGTTCGTCCTGTGCGACGGCACCAACACGGTGGCCCTGTCCCCGGCGCAGGACTTCAAGCGCATCTTCGACAACGACGAGGGCCCCAACACCGGCGGCATGGGCGCCTACACGCCCCTGGAATGGGCCCCCGAAGGCCTGGTCCAGGAGGTGCTGGACCGCGTCGCCCAGCCCACGGTCAACCAGATGGCCCACCGCGGCACTCCGTTCGTTGGCGTCCTGTTCGTCGGCCTCGCCCTGACGTCGCGCGGCACGCGGGTCATCGAATTCAACGTCCGCTTCGGCGACCCCGAAACCCAGGCCGTCCTCGCCCGGCTCAAGACGCCCCTCGGCGGGCTGCTCATGGCCGCCGCCAAGGGCGACCTGGACAAGGTGCAGCCGCTGCGCTGGTCCAAGGACACTGCCGTCGCCGTCGTCGTGGCCGCGGAAAACTACCCCGACACACCGCGCACCGGCGACCGCATCCGGGGCCTGAAGAAGGTCGATGCGCTGGACGGCGTCCACGTCATCCACGCCGGCACGAAACTGGACGACGAAGGCCGGGTGGTCTCCGCCGGCGGCCGCGTCCTGGCCGTCGTCGCGCTCGGCACGGACCTTGTGGAGGCCCGGGAACGGGCGTACGACGGCGTCGAACTCGTCCAGCTCGACGGCAGCCAGTTCCGCACCGACATTGGCCGCAAGGCCGCCCGCGGCCAAATCCGGGTTGCTGCGCCGGGAACCCCGGCCGCGTCGAAAGCGAAGGCGTGACCATGAGCGAACCCGCAGCCCAGGCACCCGAGACCAAGCCCAAGGGCGGACTCGACACCGCCACGCTGGACCTGCCCGGGTGGCAGCACGTCTACTCCGGAAAAGTCCGCGACCTCTACGTCCCGGCGGACCCGGCTTCCGCGGAACGCTTCGGCCAGGACTGCGTCCTGGTGGTGGCGAGCGACCGCATCAGCGCCTACGACCACGTGCTGGCCAGCGAAATCCCGGACAAGGGACGCATCCTGACCCAGCTGAGCCTGTGGTGGTTCGAACAGCTCGGCGTCGCCCACCACGTCCTCGCGTCCACGGTCGACGGCGGTGTCCCCGCCGCCGTCGAGGGCCGGGCGATGATCTGCAAGAAGCTGGACATGTTCCCGGTCGAATGCATCGCCCGCGGCTACCTCACCGGCTCGGGGCTCCTGGAGTACCGCGAGTCGGGCACCGTGTGCAGCATCCCGCTGCCCGCCGGCCTCGTTGACGGATCGCGGCTGGAGCACGCCATCTTCACTCCGTCGGCGAAGGCCGAGGTGGGCGAGCACGACGAGAACATCACCTACGACGCCGTCGTGGGCCTTGTGGGTGCGGACGTCGCGGCGGAGTTGAGCCGGCTGACCCTGGAGATTTACACCAAGGCCGAAGAAATCGCGCGCGGCCGCGGCATCATCCTGGCCGACACCAAGGTGGAGTTCGGCCTCGACGCGGCGACCGGCGTGATCACCCTGGGAGACGAGGTGCTGACCCCGGATTCGTCCCGCTTCTGGGATGCGGCCACGTACCAGCCCGGTCAGGCCCAGCCCTCCTACGACAAGCAGTACGTGCGCGACTGGCTGACCTCGCCGGAATCCGGCTGGGACAAGGCCTCCGACACCCCTCCGCCGGTCCTTCCAGCCGACGTCGTGGCGCGCACGCGCAGCCGCTACGTGGAGGCCTACGAGAAGCTCACCGGCCGCACGTTCGCCTAGAGGGCGGCGCGGCGGCAGTTTCCCGCGGCTGCAGTGCTCCGGCGGCGGCAGTACCGCCCCGGGAGCGCGCGAGCCGCGCGGGCCTATGCCTCCGCGGAGGCGGCCTCGGCCCGCCGCTGTGCCAGCTTGATCTCGAGCACGGCATCGAGCGCCTGCTGGACCCGGTCCGAGGCGCCGGCCGCGCTGAACTCCTTCTGGGCCTCCTCGAGGTACACCAGGGCCTCGGCGGACTCCCCGGCAGCCTTGAGGGCCTTGCCGAGCAGCAGCGAGACCTCGCCCGCCGTGTGCCGGGCCAGCGCCTCGCGCTCGGCGTGGATCTCGCGCAGCTTCTGGACGGCTGCGACGATGTCGCCCGTGAGGTAGAGCCAGCGGGCCCGGATGAAGGCCACCTCGAGCTGGTCCGTTTTGTTGCCGCCAACAATGGAGAGGGCCAGTTCGGCGCGCTCGATCGATGACAGGGTTTCGGGTTCAACGATTCCCGAGGACAGGCGGACGGCGGCGGAGGCCTTGTTGAACCGGGCCCAGAGGTCGATGTCATTCGCCGGGGAGAGCAGCCTGCCGGCACGCTCGTGGTACTTGATCCCCTCCGGGTAGTCGTGGCGCATGAAGGCCACGTTGCCGATCACCCATGCCACTTCGCCGGCGAGCTGGGACATCGAGTGGTCATCCATCTGCTCGTTCATGGCCTGGCAGTATTCCCAGGCCTCGTCCAGGCGGCCGCTCTCGGCCAGGGCGCCGATGAGGGCGCGGAGGGCGCCGATAATCATCGTGGAGCCCTTGGGCAGCTCGGCACAGAGCCGGACGGCTTCCTGGGCGTGCTCGACGGCGGCAGTCAGCTGTCCCTGCCCCTGCGAGGCTGCGGCGAGCATCTGCTGGGCCCGGACGCCGAGTCCGGCGGACTCCGCGGCCATGGGGTGTTCCAGCAGATTCTGCACGACGTCCTTGCACTCCTGCCAGAGGCCCTGCTTGATCAGGCACTCGGCCTGCATGTAGGTCATGTTCCACCATGCGCTGGTGTTCTTGGCCTCCAGGGCGATTTTGGCGGCGGCGGCGGCGTGGGTGGCGGCCACGGGGTAATCCCGCAGGTCCCAGGCCTGCCGGGCGTACAGTCCCGCAAGGACGTATTCGGCGTCGCTGACCGATACCGGCTGGCTCCACGCTTCGAGTGCCTTGGGGGCCAGTTCGAGCCGGCGGGCAAGCTCTTCGATGACATCGGCCGTCGGCTCGCGGCGTCCGGTTTCCAGCAGAGAAATGTAGCTGGGGGAGTACAGGTCACGGCCCAGTTCCGCTTGCGTCAGGCCCCTTTCGAGCCGTTCCGCGCGGAGCTTCTCCCCAAATCCGTTCCCCACGGATACCTCCTAATTCCGGACATTCTTTGTACTAAATGCTTGACAGTCTCTGTGGAAACCATTTTACAATGTGTGTCAACAAGGGTAGTGCTGACTTGGTTAAGGACCCCAACCCATATTGAGGAACTCTATGTTGAAGAAGATTGCAGCCGGCGCCGTTTTGGCGGGCGCACTGGCATTCTCCGCCGCGGCCCCGGCCGTGCTGTCCGCTGCTTCACTTACTGATGTCTCACACGTTGCCGCCGTCGGCAACTGGCCGGATCCCATGCGCGCGGCCCAGGCGGTGGGCAACTGGCCCGACCCCATGACCCACAAGCTGAACGTCGGCAACTGGCCCGATCCGATGTAACAGCCCCCGATCCAACAGCACAGCCCCGGGAGACTTCTCCCGGGGCTCTGCTGTGTCCGGAGCATCGTCCCTGCGCCGGGGATCACTGCGCCGGGGATCACCGCGTCGGGGGTTCCCTGCGCCGGAAGCCAGAACAGGCAGGGAAACAAAAAGAGGACCCTCCGTGTGGAGGGCCCTCTTTTTATCTATGGTCGGGATGACAGGATTTGAACCTGCGACCTCGTCGTCCCGAACGACGCGCGCTACCAAGCTGCGCCACATCCCGATCCGCTGCTTCAAAAGCAACTTCACAAGAGTATCCGATCAAGGCCCCGGATGTGAAATCGGGGATGTGGCGAGGCGGTGTTGCGCCGTCGTCACGGCCCAGGGGGATCAGACCAGCGAGTCTTTCCAGGCGCCGTGGAGCCYGGCGAAGGCGCCGCCGTCGCCGATCAGCTGCTCTGGGGTGCCGTCTTCGACGACGCGTCCGTCGTGCACCACCAAGACCCGGTCCGCCGTCTCCACGGTGGAGAGCCGGTGGGCAATGATCAGCGCTGTCCGCCCGACGCCGGATCCCTGGGGGCCCGATACCTCACCGGCGTCCGCCTCCCGCGTGCTGCGCAACAGCCCCGCGAGGCCCTGCTGGACCATGCGCTCCGACGGGATGTCCAGCGAGGACGTCGCCTCGTCCAGGATCAGGACGGGCGGGCGGGCCAGGAACGCCCGGGCAAAGCTGATCAGCTGGCGCTGTCCGGAGGAGACGCGGCCGCCGCGCTTGTTGACGTCCGTGTCGTAGCCGTCCGGAAGCTCCGTGATGAAGGCGTGCGCCCCCACGGCCCGGGCCGCGTCCTCGATCTCCTCGCGGGAGGCTCCCGGCCGGCCCAGGGCGATGTTGTCCGCCACGGAGCCGCTGAACAGGAAGGCCTCCTGGGTGACCATGACGACGTTCCGGCGCAGGTCCTCGGTGGTGAGCTGGCGCAGGTCCACGCCGTCGAGGGTGAGGGACCCGGCCGAGACGTCGTAGAAGCGGGCGATCAGCTTCGCGAGGGTGGACTTGCCGGCGCCGGTCTGCCCGACGAGGGCGACCGTCTGGCCGGCCGGGATGTGCAGATCCAGCCGCGGGATCACCACCGGGCCGTCGCCGTAGCGGAATTCGACGCCGTTGAAATCGATGCCGCCCCGCGCGTGCTCCAGGGCCACCGGGTTTTTCGGCGGCCGCACCGTGGGGACCTCCTCGAGCAGGCCCGAGACCTTTTCCAGTGCCGCCTGGGCACTCTGGAAGGAGTTGTAGAACATCGCCATCTGGTCCACGGGCTGGAAGAACCGCTTGGTGGACAGGATCAGGGCCAGGAGCACACCCACCTCGAGCTCGCCGCTAAGTACCCGGAAACCGCCGGTGAGCAGCACGAGGGCCACACACACGTTCCCGATCAGCACCAGCCCCGGCTGGAAGATGCCGTTGAGATTGATGGAGCGGACCGTCGCGCGCCGGTAGTCCTCGGAAAGCCCGGCATAACGCGCGGCGTTCTCGCCTTCCTTCCGGAATGCCTTCACCGCGCGGATGCCGGTCATGGTCTCCACGAAGTGCACAATCAGCCGGGCCGAGACCACCCGGGATTCGCGGAAGGCGATCTGCGAGTGCTTCTGGTACCAGCGGGCCAGGAAGTACATCGGCACTCCGGCGGCCAGCACCAGCAGCCCGCTGCGCCAGTCCAGGACGAACACCGTCACGGCCGTGAACGCCATGAACAGCATTCCCGAGGCCAGCGAGCTTACCCCCGAATCCAGGAGCTCGCGCAGGGCCTCCAGGTCCGAGGTCTGCCGGGCGATGATGCGGCCGGAGGTGTATTTCTCGTGGAATTCCAGGCTCAGGCGCTGCGTGTGGCGGAACACCCGGACGCGGAGGTCCAGCAGCATGGCCTGGCTGAGCCGCGCCGTCGAGGTCACGTACAGGGCTGTCAGGCCGGCCGCCACGGCGGCCGCGGCGAGGTAGGCGACGCCGGCGAGCATCAGGGGGAGGCTGTTGCCGGCGCGCACGGCCGGCAGGGCGTGGTCGATCCCGAAGGCTATCAGCGCGGGTCCGGCCACGCGGGCGGCCTGGGACAGGACGACCGCGCCAATGGTCAGCCAGAAGCGCGCCCGGACGGGGCGGATCAGCGAGCCCAACAGGGCCAGGGAGCGGCGCCGCACGGCCTTGCTCTCATTCCTGCTGAGGTGCGCGTTGTCCTCATTGGCGGTGCCGAACGTTGCGCTGCTCATCGGGAAATCTCCTCGGACTGGTCCTCGAGGGCGGACAATTCTGAATCCAGGTCCCGCGGTTCCGTGTCCAGGCTGGCGATCACGTAGCGGTAGTGGCTGTTCTTGGCGAGCAGTTCCGTGTGGGTTCCGACGGCGGCGATCCTGCCGTCCTCGAGAAGGGCCACGCGGTCGGCCAGCGCCACCGTGGAGGGCCGGTGGGCCACGATCAGCGTGGTGGTGTCCGCGAGGACCTCACGCAGCCGTGCCTCGACGAGTACCTCGGTGTTCACATCCAGCGCCGAGAGCGGGTCGTCCAGGACCAGCACGGCAGGTTTCGCGGCGATGGCGCGTGCCAGGGCGATGCGCTGCCGCTGGCCGCCTGAAAGGCTGAGGCCCTCCTCGCCGATCAGCGTGTCCACCCCGTCCGGCAGGGAATAGGCGAAGTGGGCCTGCGCGACGTCGAGCGCTTCCTCCAGGGCCGCGTCGCGGCCTTCCGCCGAGCCGGCGCCGGGCGCATCGCCGTCGGGAGCACCGCCGTCGGGGGCGCCAAGCAGCACGTTGTCCCGGACGGAACTGGAGAACAACGTGGTGTCTTCGAACGCGACGGCGACTACCGTGCGCAGCTCCTCCACGCCGAACTCGCGCAGGTCCACGCCGTCGATGGTGATGGAACCACCGGTGACCTCGTACAGGCGGGGGACCAGCTGGAGCAGGGCGCTCTTGCCACTGCCCGTGATGCCGACGAGGGCCATGGTTTCGCCGGGGCGGATGTCCAGGGTGATGTTTTTCAGGATCGGCTTGTCCGGGGCGTCCTCGTACGCGAACGAGGCGTCGCGGAAGCTGAGAGCGCCCTTGAGCCGGGACGGCCGGCGGGGCTGGTCCGGGCTGGTGATCGTGTTCTGCGCGTCCATGACCTCGAAGTGCCGGTCCACCGCGGACTTCGCGGTGAGGGCCATCGCCAGCAGCATGCCGCAGAACTCCACCGGCGCGGCAACCACGGCGGCGGTGGCGAAGAAGGCCACGAGCGAGCCGATGGACAGCTGGTCCGTCGAGGCCAGCAGGACGCCGACGACGAGCCCGGCGCCGAGCGCGAGCTCGGGCAGGAGCGTCACCACCAGGCTGAAGGTCGCCAGGTGCTTGGCTTTGGCGATCTCGGTCTGGCGGAGTCCCTCGGCCTGTTCGTTGAAGTTCTCCAGGGCTTCCCGGCTGCGGCCGAAGGCTTTCAGGACGCGGATGCCGTGGACGGATTCCTCGACCGTCGTGGCGAGGTCCCCGGCCTGGTCCTGGCTGCGGCGTGCCACCTTGCTGAACCGGGTCCGGAAGCGGAACCCGTAGATCATGATCGGCACGGCGGCGGCCAGGAAGATCAGGGCCAGCTGCCAGCTCATGGAAAACATCACCACGACGCCGATCACCACGGTGAGCGTGGTGACCACCAGCATGATGGCGCCGAAGGCCATCCAGCGGCGCAGGAAGTTCAGGTCCGTCATGGCCCGGGAGAGCAGCTGCCCGGAACCCCAGCGGTCATGGAAGGAGACCGTGAGCTCCTGAAGGTGCCCGTAGAGCGAAACGCGCATCCGGGTTTCCACTGTGGTGGCCGGATTGATCACGAACTGACGGCGCAGGGCCACGAGGCCGGCCTCGGCGATGCCCAGGACGAGGATCAGGAGCGAGGCGCCCCAGACGGCATCCGGGCTGCCGCCGGGCTGCAGGGACTCGTTGACCAGCACGCGCAGCACCTGGGGGATCGCCAGCGCCATGACACTCGCCAGCAGGGCGCACAGCAGGCCCATCACCAGCCGCGGCATGATTGGCCTGACGTGCCGATAGAGACGGCTGATGGAAGTGAAGAACGAACTCTGCTTGGCCATGCCTGCTTCTTAAGACGCCCGTGCGTAGATAGCACATTGAATGTAGTTTCCTGTAGCAACTACCCTAGGCCATCGCGTGACCGGATTCACTCGTTGCGCGGCGGTCCCGGGATCTCGCCCAGTCATCACAGTCCGCAGTGCCTGCCGGGCGGGCGGGTGGCGTTGCCGGACCCCTGGGACATGCCCAGTCTTGGCGCCGACCCCGGTGGGACATGTCCAGCGGTGGCCGCATGGAGTGGACATGATGCCGATATGTCCAGTGCTCGCAACCGGGGGAGGGCATGTCCACCCGTCAGACTGAATGGCGCCGCGGGGAGGGCATGTCCACCCCTCAGGCCGCAGACGCGGGCAGGACCGGGCGCGAACAGGCTCAGGCGCGGGAGGTCAGCGTGAGCAGTACGGCTTCGGGGCGGCAGGCGATGCGGACGGGGGCGAAGCGGGAGGTGCCGATCCCACCCGAGACGTTCACCGGCGTCGTGCTGCCGTTGCTTACCCAGGTGTGCAGGCCCTTGGCCCGCCAGGTGGGAAGGTCGCAGTTGGTGACCAGGGCCCCGTATCCCGGAACGCAGATCTGTCCGCCGTGGGTGTGCCCGGCCAGGAGGAGATCGGCCCCGGCTTCGGTGAAGTGGTCCAGGACGCGCTGGTATGGCGCGTGCGCCAGCGCGACGCGCAGGTGCGGGTCGGCGGCCCGGCCCTTGGTGCCGCGCGGCCAGTCGGCGTACCGTTCCAGGCGCAGATGGGGATCGTCGACGCCGGAGAAATCGAAGCGGATGCCCCTCAGCACCASGGACTGGCAGCGGTTGGTCACATCCACCCAGCCGGACATGCCGAACTCGGACCTCAGCCGCGGCCAATCGAGTTTCTCCGGGTCCTTGCGCTGCGCCGAGGGCCCGCGCAAATATGAGGCGGGGTTCTTGAAGCTCGGGCCGAAGTAGTCGTTCGAGCCGGGGACAAACACGCCGGGGAAATCCAGCAGGGGGCGCAGGGCCGCCAGCAAGGGTGCCACGCCCTTGGCATGGCTGAGGTTGTCGCCCGTGTTGACCACGAGGTCCGGCCGCAGCTCCGCGAGGGAGGAAAGCCACTGGGCCTTCCGGTGCTGGCCCGGAACGAAGTGGATATCGGAGAGGTGGAGGATCCGGAACGGGCCAAACCCGGCCGGCAGGATGGGAACGGTTTCTTCCCTGAGAACGAACTGGTTTTTCTCCCACAGCCCGTACCCCGCGGTCGCCGCCCCTGCCGCCGCCCCGAGCGCCGCGGTCACGGCAAAGCCGCGTCCGATGTTTCGAACGCGGCTCGCCAGATCATTTCCCGGGATCAACGGCTACTTCTTTTTGCCGGACGACTGTGTAGGTGCCGGCGTCGGGTTGGCGGACGGTTCCGTGGCCGGCGCGGTGCTCTCGCTCGTCGGGGTGGTGGCCCGGGGCGTTGTCACCGGCGCCGGGGAGTACAGCATGCTCGACGGCGGAGCAGGGAACGGATCGGTGCCGTAAGCCGGCGCGACCTGGGACATGTAGTTCGAGAACTGCGGCCCGGCGATCATGTAGCCGTCGATGCCCTTGTAGAAGTTGCCGTTGATCGTGACATTCTGCCCGGCGCGGTCCTGGGCGCCCAGGGGATCGCCAAACCACGTGGCGGTCGCGAGGCCCTTGGTGTAGCCCGCCACCCAGGTGGAGCTGTTGTTGTCATTGGTTCCGGTCTTGGCGGCGATCGGGAAGCTGGTCCGGGTCGAAATCCGGGGCTGGATCAGCGAGCCCGAGCCGCGGTTGAGCACTTCCTGCATGGCGTACGCGACGCCGTGGGCCACGTCGGGGTTGACCGCATCCTTGCAGTTCTGTGTCTGGGCCGGCAGTTGGGCGCCGGTTGCATCCGTCACCGAATCGATGGCCATCGGCTCGCAGTAYTTGCCGTCATTGGCGAAGGTGGCGAACGCGCTGGCCATGGTCAGCGGCGCCGTCTGGGTGGCTCCAATGAGGTTGGAGAGCCGGGTCATGTTGACCTGGGGGTTGGGGCTGTCCGGGGTGGGCAGACCGCCGTGGATCCCGACGGCRTCGACGACCTTCTGGATCCCGCAGAGGTCCACCTGGGCGGCAGAGGCGAAAGTGATGGTGTTGATCGAGTTCGCCAGCCCGTCAAGGACAGACATGTACTTGTAGTGGTTCTCGTCGGCATTCTGCAGGTCGTGGGTGCCGGCGGCGCTGTCGTACGAGTCGGTSGTCGGTGTTGGGCACGTGTTCTTCCACGGGAAGCCGGGCGAGTACCGGCGCACGGCTCCGTTGAGCTGCGTGCTCATCGACTTGCCCTCATTGAGCCATTCCGCAAACGTGAACGGCTTCATGGTGGAGCCGGGCTGGAAGCCGCCGAGGCCGTTGAGGTCATTGCCCTTGGCGTCCTGGACGTCCACGTTGAAGTTCTGGGTCTGGTCGAACTTGCCGTCGGCCGGGAACCAGACGGTGTTCTGGGCCATGGAGATGATCTTGCCGGAGCCCGGCTGGACGGACACCAGGGCGGCGCCCCACTTGTCCGGGTTCGCGCCGGCCGAACCGTCAACCTGGGCCTGGGCGACGGCCTGGGCCTTCGGATCCAGTGTGGTCTTGATGGTCAGGCCGCCGCGGAAGATCTTCCGCTCACGCTCTGCGGCGTCGGCCCCGTAGGCCGGGTTGTTCAGGAGCAAGTGGAGCACGTAGTCACAGAAATACGGCGCCGTCTGCGAATAGGCGCAGCCCTGGCGGGGCTGGGTGACCTTGGTTTCGACCGGCGTCGCGACTGCTGCATCGTAGTCGGCCTGCTTGATCTTCCCCTGGGTGAGCATCGCCTTGAGCACSAGGTCGCGGCGGACCTTGGCGTTCTCCGGATTCGTGATCGGGTCATAGAAGGAGGGGCTGTTCACGACGCCGGCYAGCAGTGCCGCCTGCGGCAGGGTCAGATCCTTGGCCGTGGTGCTGAAGAAGAACTTGGAMGCGGCTTCGATGCCATAGGCGTCCCGGTTGAAGAASACGATGTTCAGGTAGCCCTCGAGGATCTGCTCCTTGGTGAACTTCTTTTCCAGCGCGATGGCCAGCTTCATCTCACGGAGCTTGTCCCCGACGCCCTTGTTGACGCCGTTGAGGAGGACCTCGTCGCCCTTGCCTTCGGCCTCCAGCGAGGAGTTGATGACGTTGTTCACGTACTGCTGCGTAATSGTGGACGCGCCCTGCTTGTTGCCGCGGGCGGTGCTCACSAGGGCGCGCAGGATGCCGGTGGTGTCCACRCCGCCGTGCTCGTAGAAGCGGCTGTCCTCGATGGCGATGATCGCGTCCTTGATGTGCGGRGACATCTGGTCAAGCGAAACGCGGGTCCGGTTCTCCGCGTAGAGGTTSGCGATCACGCTGCCGTCGGAGGCCAGGATCGTGGTCGACTGGCTCGGCGGATCGACCTTCAGCTCCGCSGGAAGGGTGTCAAAAAACTGGATGGAACCGCTTGCCGCGCTGCCTGAAACGGCTGCCGCGGGGACCAGGAGGCCTGCCACCAGGACGCCGCAAATGGCGCTCACGCCCAGGAAAAGAAAGATCTTTCCGAGGGTGGTGGCCGTGTCGAATAAAGGGTTCTTGCCAGTCGCCATGTTTTCCACTTTACCGGCAACGACTAGGCTTTATGTCATGACCAAATGGGAGTACGCCACGATTCCGCTCATTATTCACGCCACAAAGCAGATCCTGGACCAGTGGGGCGAGGACGGCTGGGAGCTCGTCCAGGTCGTTCCCGGGCCTGACGGAAACGGCCTGGTTGCCTACCTGAAGCGGGAGAAGCAGTAGCCATGAGCAACCCCTCAGAAACCGTTCCGGCCACGTCGGCCGCCGCGGGAAACACCTCCGAAAGCGCCGCAGGCGCAGCGGCCCACGTTAACGGCGCGGGCGCGTCATCCGCCGTCGAACAGCGCCTGGCCGAGCTGGGCCTCACGCTTCCCGAGGTCGCCGCCCCGGTCGCTGCTTATGTCCCCGCGGTCATCTCCGGCAACCACGTCTACACCTCCGGGCAGCTGCCGTTCATCAACGGCAAGCTCGAGGCCACCGGCAAGGTGTCCTCCGGCTCCCAGGGCGCCTCCGACGAATCCACCGTCTCCCCGGAAGACGCGAAGGCCTACGCCGCCGTCTGCGCCGTCAACGCCCTTGCTGCCGTCAAGAGCGTGATCGGCGACCTMGACCGGATCACGCGGATCGTCAAGGTTGTCGGGTTTGTTTCCTCCGATCCTTCCTTTACCGGCCAGCCCGGCGTCATCAACGGCGCCTCGGAGCTGCTGGGCCAGGTCCTCGGCGACGCCGGCCAGCACGCACGCTCCGCTGTCGGGGTCTCTGTCCTGCCGCTCGACTCGCCCGTCGAAGTCGAACTGATCGCCGAATTCGCTTAGAAGGCCGGTCACTTCGTTGCCTCAGTTAGCMCGTCGCTTGTTCGTTCTGCCCCCCGATCTCGAGGGAGCAGCCCGGAGCTGGATTGAACACGGTGAGCGGACCCCCCGCGCCCCCCGCCTGGCCTCCTCGGTGATCCTTCTGCGGGATTCGCCCACAGGCCTGGAGACCTGGCTCGGCTACCGGACGGGCTCTTCCCCGCTCGGTGTCCTCGCCTTCCCCGGGGGATCGCTGGAGGCATCCGACGACGACGCCGTCGGCTGGCTTGGCCCGTCGCCCCAGCATTGGGCCGAGCAGATGGGGACGGACGACGTCGGGCTGGCGCGACGTCACGTTGTGGGCGCCATCCGTGAGCTGTTCGAGGAGACCGGCCTCCTGCTGGCGGGCCCCGACCTGTCCACCACGGTGGAGATGACCTCCAGCGCGGACTGGATGCGTGCCCGTGAAGCCGTCGCGGAGCAGGAGAAGTCCTTCACTGAACTGCTCGCCAAGCGGGGGCTCTCGCTGCGCACGGACCTGCTCAAGCCCCTGGTGAACTGGCTCAGCCCCGATTTCGCGCACCGCCGGTTCAACACCCGCTACTTTGCTGCCACCGTGCCCGTGAACCAGCAGCCGTCACTGCTGGCCAGCAAGGGCGTRTGGGGTCGCTGGGTGTGCGCCCGGAAGGTTGTGCTCGAGCGCGACACCACGGCTCTCGGCGACGAGGCAGGGCAGGAAAACACCGTCGGGCGAACCCTGGGCGAACTCCTGGTGCCGGGCTCGGAGATCATGCTCGAGAAGATGGCCAAGGCCAACGGCTGCATCGCCTACCTCAGCTACAAACGCAAGGCCCACGTCTACCAGCCGAAGCTCGTCGAGGAAGACGGCCGGCTCGTGCTCGAAGTCGAGGCCGCCACGACCGTCGCCGGCGAACCCCAAAGGGAACGCTAGGTCCGGGAGGTCCGGGAGGTCCGGGCGCGGAAGTCGGCGGCCGGGGGTTGAAGTCAGTGTCCGCGGGGGACATGCCCTTCCCTGCTCGGCACGAATGGACATGTCCCTCMTTGGCCCGCCTGAGCCCGGGACATGCCCACGGGTGGCTCTGGCCGGTGGACATAGTGGCATTATGYCCAGTCCYCGCAACCAAGGCTGGGCATGTCCCGCGGACAATCRCCCGGACGARGCCGKGGTTTAACAACAGAAGGCCGGTCCCGTTTCCGGGGCCGGCCTTCGTGGTTGCTGTGGATCCCTASCGGGAACGCTGGCGCAGGCGCTGCATGTCGAGAATGACGACGGCGCGGGCTTCCAGGCGGAGCCAGCCGCGCTGCACGAATTCAGCGAGAGCCTTGTTGACCGTTTCGCGGGARGCGCCGACCAGCTGGGCCAGCTCTTCYTGGGTCAGTTCGTGYGCGACCAGCACGCCGTCGGTCGCCGGCCGGCCGAAGCGGTCGGCCAGGTCCAGCAGCGCCTTGGCCACACGGCCCGGCACGTCGGAGAARACGAGGTCGGAGAGTGAGTCGTTGGTGCGGCGCAGGCGGCGGGCCAGGGCCTGCAGCAGCTGGGCCGAAACCTCGGGGCGGGTGCGCAGCAGCGCGTTGAGGCTCTCGTTCTTCAGGCCGGCGAGACGCGTCTCGGAGACGGCGGTTGCCGTGGCCGTGCGCGGGCTGGGGTCAAACAGYGCCATTTCGCCGAAAAGTTCGCCCGGGCCGAGGATGGCCAGCAGTGATTCGCGGCCGTCCGGGGACGTGCGGCCAAGCTTGACCTTGCCGGAGACGATGAAGTAGAGCTGGTCACCCTGATCGCCTTCCCGGAATACCGAGGCACCGCGTGAAAGGTCCACCTCGGTAAGTTCGTCCGTCAGCAGACGGAACGCCTCGTCGTCGAGCGTGGCGAAAAGGGGTGCGCGGCGCAATACCTCGATATCCATGAAATCTCCTGACTAGCTGTGTCGGCTGGGGCGCTTCAGCCATTSTTTCAGAATTTTGSSGCTTCTGTGACGTAGTTGGCACCAAAACGCCCGAAGGGGCCGAAAGCGCACGGCCCGGGATGTCCGCGCAGTTCCCTGTGCAGGCCGGCGGCCGGTCGGCAAACGTTCAGCTTACACCGGTACAATCGTCGCTGAACTGTCTGTGAGGAGCCCCCGGTGTTTGGCTTGACCATTTTGGACCTGGCGTTGATTGTGGCGCTCTTGTCCTACCTGATCCACGGTCTTCGCAACGGCTTCCTTGTAACGCTCGGAGGCATCGCCGGATTCGCGGCGGGCGCGGTGGCCGCGTTCGTGTCCGTGCCCATAGTGAGCGGGCTCGTGGAGGACAGCGGCTGGCGCCTGACGGCAATCGTTGCCACCGCCGTCCTGCTGATGATCGTRGGAAACGGCCTGGGCACCATGATCGGWCGGCGCATCCGCAGCGTGGTCCCGTTCAGCCCGCTGCGGGCCGCAGACCGCCTCGTCGGCGGAGGCGTGAACGTGGTGGTGTCCGCCCTCGTGATGTCGATGCTGGCGTTCAGCATYGGGGCCYTGGGCGTGCCGTTCGTGTCCCAGCAGCTCGCGGAGTCAAAAGTCATCAGGTTCATCGACGGCGTGACGCCGACGCCGGTCAAGGCRTCGATGGCCCAGTTGCGCTCAGCGGTGATCGGCGAGGGCATTCCCACCCTGCTGGACGGCTTCGGCCAGAGCCAGCCCGTTGCCATCCCGGACACGAGCACGGACACGCCGGCGCTGAACAAGGCAGCCGCGTCAGTACTCAAGATCGCCGGCACCGCGTACCAGTGCGGCCAGAACCAGACCGGAACCGGCTTCGTGGTCGCCCCCGGCCGCGTGGTGACCAACGCCCATGTGGTCGCCGGCGTCGACGAGCCCGTGGTGGAGACCCCCGGCGGCCGCGCGCTGCCTGGGCGCGTTGTGTACTTCGACTCCCAGCACGACCTCGCCGTCGTGGCAGTGGATGGCCTGCGCACGGARCCCCTGGCGCTGGCCGCTGACCTGCCGTCCGGCAGCGCCGCAGCCTTCGCCGGCTATCCGCATGGYGGCCCCTTCCAGTCCAAACCTGCCACGGTGCAGGACATCACCACCGTCCTGGTCCCGGACATCTACGGCAAAAATGCCKYGCCCGAGGACGTTTACCGGCTCGCCGGCGACGTGCAGCCGGGCAACTCCGGAGGCCCGCTCCTGACAATGGACGGGCAGGTGGCCGGGGTGGTCTTTGCCAAGGCGACCACTGAGTCCTCGCTCGGATTTGCGATCACCATGAATGACCTCGGCCCCGTCGCGGCCCAGGCGCCCGGTTTGGGCAGTGCCGTCTCGTCCGGACAGTGCATTAAGAAATAACGCTGCAGCAAGCACGGATCGGCAAARAACAGCGGGACTGCCGCCCTCCGGTTACGGTCGCGGTCGGTTTAGAAACGCCCTCCGGTTAGAGCCACTCCAGGCTCTGCCCGTGCGGGCCGGTGATGGCAGCCGGCTCGCCGTCCTGCAGCAACAGGAACCGGCCGCGGAGYCGGGCGTCATCCATTTCCGGGACCACGTTGGAGCCGTCCGCCTGGGCCAGAACTGTATGGCCTTCGTTCGAGAGCCAGCGGCAACCACGCTCCGCCGCGAGATCGGCCATGGTCAGCCGGAACCGGGAGCGGCCCGCGGCATCGAGATAGGCCATGACGGCGCTGTGGAATACCACCAGGGCGGCATCCGCCGGGGCGCGCCCCGCCAGGTCCACGAGCTGTTCGTTGAGATCGCCGGCCACCAGCAGGGGCGGCCGTTCCTGGGCGATGGCGATCGCCTGGCGCAGCCGCTCGAGCCGGAACTCCTGCTCCGGCCAGACGAGCGCTTCGAGCCAGGCGACGTCGTCCGGGTTGCGCACGTCCAGCGGGTTGAGATCGATCCCTGCGCGCCACACCACGCGGGGGACTTCCGCCGGTAGCGGCACCGGACCCGAGGTGACGCAGCGCAGGACGGGGTACGTGCCGGGCGCGGCGCCGGCCGGAAGCAGCCGCGTCGTCCGCGCCTCTGCGGCCGCCGCCGGGTCGGTGCCTGCTTCCGCAGCGTCGCCGTCGTCCCCCRCTCGGACAAACTCGTATCCATAACGGTCAGGGAACAGGGCCAGGCCGGCGGAGGCGCCCACCTCGATGAGGGCCAAGGGCCGGTCCTCCACGGCCGAAATCTGCGCCAGCGACGGCAACAAGGTGGCGCAGCGTCCGGCCTCGTTCGTCTGGGTGGCCCGCGAAAGGACGATGTCCGAGACCTGGGCCCAGTGCTCTTCCAGGAAAATCCGGAAGTCGCGGTAGGGGCTGACCTGCGCGCCGAGGAATCTCGCCGCGGCCAGGATCAGCAGCGGCTGGCGCTTGTTATGCGGCCACCGGTCGATCCGCCGGATCAGCTCGGCGTCTCCGGCGATCCCCACGGTCCACGCCGCATAGCACGGGGAGGAACCGGGCGCATCGACCGTGCCGAAGTGCCGGTACCACTGTGCTGTGTCTGACTCCGTGGCCGACCCTGTGTCTGACCCCGTGGCCGATTCCCCAGACGCCGCTGCCGGCTCCGCGGGGGACATGCTCAGTCTTTGTCCGCGTGCAGCCCGGCGAGGTATTCGACCGCAAAGCGGTAGCCCAGAATCCCGGCGCCGGCGATCACTGCCTTGCTGACATCCGAAAGGTAGGAATGRTGCCGGAAGGCCTCGCGGGCGTGAACATTGGTGATGTGCACCTCGACCGTCGGCAGGGCAACAGCGGAAATCGCGTCCCGGATGGCCACGGACGTGTGCGTGTAGGCGCCGGCGTTGATCACGATTCCCACCGCCTTCCCGCGGGCGGCGTGAATGGCGTCCACCAGGGCACCCTCGTGGTTGGACTGGAAGCACTCGACGTCCAGTCCGTGTGTCGCACCGGCGTCTTTGGCGAGCTGTTCGACGTCGGCCAGCGTCGCCGTCCCGTATTTCTCCGGCTCGCGGGTGCCGAGCAGATTCAAATTGGGTCCGTTGAGTACCAGAATGGTGCCGCGGCCTGCGCCGCTGGCGGGGGTGGCTTCAGTCATGTCTGCAAATCTATCGCGCCGAGGGCCCGCGCCCGCTGTTCGTTACCAGCCCACTGTCCGTTCCCGGGGATGTTGACCGCTGCTGCGGCTTTCAGCCGGCAGGRTCAACGACGGCGGCGGCGCGGCCCACCAGGGTGGGCGGCGCCGCCGTCGGGCGAACGCTGTCGGCAACCCGTGTCGAAGGGGGCGCTGGCTATTTTTTCAGTGATTGGGCGATCTGGGTCATGACGGTGGTGTCGGCGAGGGTGGTCGCGTCGCCTGGGTCGCGGCCTTCGGCGACGTCTTTGAGGAGGCGGCGCATGATTTTTCCGGACCGGGTTTTGGGCAGTTCGGGGACGATGAGGATGGTTTTGGGTTTGGCGATCGGGCCGATTTCCTTGCCGACGTGGTTGCGGAGTTCGGTGACGGTGTCCTCGC
>NZ_JBFTKG010000034.1:0-48138 GCF_056395825.1 Arthrobacter sp. 05T47
TCATAACGGCCGCCAGCTGCGGGTCAATCGGGTTATATGGTCAGTTCGGTTGCCTACACCGGGTCGGAGACAACCAGTGTTTCCGAGCCCTGGACATGGGCCTTGCCGCTCTCGAGCAGCGGTTCGACGACGGCGCGCAGGGCGGTCATCGCGTCGTCCAGTTCCAGCATCACCGGGTGCTGGTAGGCGATCAGGGCCAAAAGATCCCGGACGGCGGTCAAGGCTTCCTCCGCGCCCAATGCGGGCTCGTGGCCGAGGAAAACCTCAGTGGGCTCGCCCGAGGCTGCACCGGAGCCGTCGGCGTCGGCGCCGGGAATGCCCTGCGCGTAGCTGATGGCAAAGCCCTCCAGCCGGCCCTTGCGGCTGGCCGCGACGCCGTGTCCGAAGGCACTGGCCTTGGGCGCCCGCAGAACGATCGCGCCGTGGGCGCCGCTGAGATCATCCAGGAACAAACGCTGCACCGTGGCAACGCTCAGCTCCCCCGGACTGTCCCAGCCGTGCACGGCGGTGTAGTAGCGGCCCACGACGTCGCTGAGCTCCACCGAGCCGGTGGCCAGGTCTTCGACCTGATCGGTGGCCGCGGACTCCGAACCGTCGCCGAACACCGGCAGCTTCAGCGGCGCCGGGTCCACGACGATCAGGCGGGACCGCTGGATCGGGGCCAGGCCCGCGGCCTCGGCAAACGCCGCCCCGGGGGTGCCCGGCTCCACCTTGCAGCGCAGTTTGGACACTCCCGACGGCGCCTGGGCGGCCTCGTGCCGCAGCATGCTCAGCAACGTGGACCCCAGACCCACGCGGCGGTGGTCCCGGGCGACCTCGACATACGCCCAGAGCCGTTCCGGATGCAGTGAGGCCTCGTGGACCACGGCCGCCGCCACGGGAATGGCGACACCGTCCACGACGTCCTCGGCCACAATGCAGCGGCGCCACGGCGAGTTGCCCGAGGGCGCCAGCGTGCCGCGGAACTGTCCGGCCTGGACCGTCTCGGGACCGCCCCAGACTTCCAGCAGCGCGAGGTCGTCGCCCTCCCGCCACTCCCGGTATTCGATGGCCATGATCAGGCGCCGATCAGCCGCGCGGCCAGGTAGCCCTCGACCTTGTCCAGGGACACGCGTTCCTGGCTCATGGTGTCGCGTTCGCGGATGGTGACGGCCTGGTCGTCCAGGGTCTCGAAGTCCACGGTGATGCAGAACGGGGTGCCGATCTCATCCTGGCGGCGGTAGCGGCGGCCGATGGCGCCGGCGTCGTCGAACTCGATGTTCCAGCTCTTGCGCAGCTGCGCGGCGAGGTCCTTGGCCTTCGGGGACAGGTCCTCGTTGCGGCTCAGCGGCAGCACAGCGGCCTTGACCGGGGCCAGGCGCGGGTCGAGCTTGAGCACGGTGCGGATGTCCACGCCGCCCTTGGCATTGGGGGCCTCGTCCTCGGTGTAGGCGTCGATCATGAAGGCCATGAACGAGCGGGTGAGGCCGGCGGCCGGCTCGATCACGTACGGGGTGTAGCGCTCGTTCGTGGCCTGGTTGAAGTAGCTCAGGTCCGCGCCGGAGGCCTTGGCGTGGGTGGAGAGGTCGAAGTCGGTGCGGTTGGCGATGCCCTCGAGCTCGCCCCACTCCGAGCCCTGGAAGCCGAAGCGGTATTCGATGTCCGTGGTGCCCTTGGAGTAGTGGCTGAGCTTGTCCAGCGGGTGCTCGAAGAAGCGCAGGTTCTCTTCGCGGATGCCCAGGCCCGTGTACCAGGACATGCGTTCCTTCATCCAGTACTCGTGCCACTGCTCGTCCGTGCCGGGCTCGACGAAGAATTCCATCTCCATCTGCTCGAATTCGCGGGTGCGGAAGATGAAGTTGCCCGGCGTGATCTCGTTGCGGAAGGACTTGCCGATCTGGCCGATGCCGAACGGGGGCTTCTTCCGCGAGGTGGTCAGGACGTTGCCGAAGTTCACGAAGATGCCCTGGGCCGTTTCGGGCCGCAGGTAGTGCAGGCCTTCCTCGCTGGCGACGGGGCCCAGGTAGGTCTTGAGCAGGCCGGAGAATTCGTGGGGCTCGGTCCACTGGCCGCGGGTGCCGCAGTTGGCGCAGGCGATGTCCTTCAGGCCGTTCTCGGCGGGACGGCCCTTCTTCTCCTCGTATTCTTCCTCGAGGTGGTCCGCGCGGTAGCGCTTGTGGCAGGACAGGCACTCCACCAGCGGGTCGGAGAAGACATCCACGTGGCCGGAGGCCTCCCAGACCTGGCGGGGCAGGATGACCGAGGAGTCCAGGCCCACGACGTCGTCGCGGCCGCGGACCACGGACTGCCACCACTGGCGCTTGATGTTTTCCTTGAGCTCGGCGCCGAGGGGCCCGTAGTCCCAGGCAGAACGGGAGCCACCATAGATTTCACCGGCCTGGAAAACGAATCCCCGTCGCTTGGCGAGGGAAATGATCTGGTCGAGGACGGATTTTGCTGCCATGGGAACTCCAATTTTGTACAGGGCCGCTGGGTGCGGTCCGCGGTGTCAGCCCCGGTCACCGGCTGGTTGCCGGGCGGGGTGATACGAACAATGCGATGCGTCTGGGCGATGCAATCTCCAAGCCTACCGGTTACCGCTTCAGCGCGCCCCGCGGCCAGGGCAGGGTGGCCAGGATGATGGCGCCAAGTGTCAGCACGGTGCCGAGGACAGTCGGAAGCGCGATCACGGTCCCGGGCACGGGCAGGATCAGGTCCAGTCCGAGGGAGCCCAGCAGCTGGCCGGCGATCATCCCGAGCCCGGTGACCAGCACGCCAAGGCTGCGGACCAGGAGGGCGCCGACGCCGATGAAGACGCAGCCGAGCGGGCCGCCCAGGTACAGCCACCACTGCGCCGGGAGCGGGTTGCCGGCGCCGGCAACGGCGAGCTTGATCAGCCAGGCCACCCACAGCAGGGTGGCTCCGGCGATGAAGTTCACCAGCGTCGCAGCGATCGGGGACCCGTAGTGGACGGTGGCCGTGCCGTTCATGGCCTGCTGGAAACTCATGAGGAAGCCGGCCAGAACCGGGAGCAGCAGGGGAAGCAGCAGCTGCACCCCGGACTCCCCGGCGCTGAACCGGGGCGACACGGCCCATCCGACGGCGGCGACGGTCAGCGCACTGCCCAGCACCCGGATGCCGGTGATGGGCCGCTTCCCCGCGGGCCCGATTCCGAGCCGGTCCACCAGCAGGCCGCTGAGGGTCTGTCCGGTCACGGCGGCAACGGTGAAGAGGGCGACGCCAAGCAGCGCCACAGTGAAGGACTGGGCGAAGACGAAGAGGGCCCCGATGCAGCCGGCCAGCACGTAGTAGGGCGGGAACTGCCGCTCCCGCACCGCGGGCACGATCCGCGCCAGCCCGGCCCGGCCCTTCGGCAGCGCCAGGGAAATGACCGCCATCACCACCAGTCCGGTGCTGAAGCTGACGACGGCGGCGGCGATGCCGTCCCCCAGCGCCACCCCGAGGGCGCCGTTGATCCGGCCCTGGAGCGGGATGAACAGCCCCGCCGCGACGGCGATGGGCAGCCCCGCGATGAGCGGGAGCCGGGGGGTGTGGGTCATGGGTGTCACCTTTGGTCAGGCATCATTGCCTATATGAGCAATTCGGAATTCGAAGACATTACTATCCGCGACGACATGATCCGGCTGGGCCAGCTGCTGAAGCTGGCGAATCTGGTCGAGGACGGTGTGGAAGCCGCGGAGCTGATCAAGAACGGGCTGGTCAAGGTCAACGGCGAAATCGACGAGCGCCGCGGCCGCCAGCTTCACGACGGCGACACCGTCACCGTCAACAACCGGACTGTGCGGATCAGCGCGCCCGCAGCCTCCTAGCGGCCGGCGCGCCCGGTTGTTGGGGCGCGGCTGTTGGGGCGCGGCTGTTGGCCGGGTGCGCTTACTTCTTGGAGTTGAGCACTACGTGCGTGAGGAACTCGGAGACGTGGCCGATTTCCTGCTGGTTGATCCCGTGCCACATGCCCATGTAGAGGACCTTGGTGAGCTTCACGTGCTTGCGGACCCAGCCGACGGTGAAGTCGATCTTGTCCTCGGTGATTACCGGGTCCTGCTGGTCGCGGCCCCAGAACAGCGGCACGGTGCCGTCGAGTTCGCCGTCGTGGAAGCTGGGGTCATCGCCGGCGTCGACGACGAACCCTGAGAGGCCGACGACGGCGGCGAAGTCCGCCGGGCGCTGCCGCAGCAGCGTCGTCGCCATGGCCATGCCCATCGAGAACCCCAGCAGCGTCACCGACGGGTGGTTGGCCTTGACGCCGTCGAGCCAGTCCTGCACATACGCCGCGGCGACCTTGACGGCGTCGAGCGAATAGTCAATGGACGCCGTCAGCGGGAACCAGGTGAAGCCCGGACCCATGGGAAGCGGGGCACGCAGCGAGGCCACTGCGAATTCCTGCGGCAGCATCTCCGCCAGGCTGAGCAGATCCTGTTCGTTGGCCCCGTAGCCGTGCAGCAGGACCAGCAGCGGTTTGCCGGCCCGCTCCTGCTCCGGCTTGGACCACAGGACGACGGGCGCGGGAAGGGCATCAGCGTGAGTCATGGAACCATTCTTACAGTTACCCGACGGTAACAACCTACGGTGGCGTAGCTTAACGTGAACAGTGCAGGATAAGAGGGTGAGCGAAACCGAAGCCATGGAAAATTCACCAGACACCTCAGCGGACACTTCGGCGGATACCGTCGTAACCCACCCGTGGACCCGCTACGTGGCCATGGGCGACTCCTTTACCGAAGGCATCGGCGACCCGGAGCCGGCCAGCCCGGGCGGCCACCGGGGCTGGGCAGACCGGGTGGCCGAAGAACTCAGCCGCGGGCACAACGACTTCGCCTACGCCAACCTGGCTGTCCGAGGCCGGCTCCTGCAGCAGATCGTGGACCAGCAAATGGCGCACTGCTTGTCCCTCAAGCCGGACCTCATCACACTCTCAGCCGGCGGCAACGACCTCATCCGCCCGGGTGGCGATCCCGACATACTGGCCGAAAAGCTGGACTCAGTGGTCCAGATCCTGAGCCTGGGCGGCGCCACCGTGGTCCTGTTTAACGGCCCGGACACCGGCTCCACCGTGCTGGGCCGGATCCGCAGCAAGGTGGCCATCTACAACGAGAACCTGCGCACCATCGCCGCGCGCCACGACGCCGTGATCGCGGACATGTGGTCGCTGCGACAGCTCAATGACCCGCAGATGTGGAATGTTGACCGGCTGCACTTCTCACCGCTGGGCCACCACACCATCGCGGCCATGGTGCTGGACTCCCTGAATGTCCAGCACACCCTGCAGCCGCTCTCCCCCAAACCGCTGCCGCAGCGCAGCTGGCGCGAGGCGCGCAGCGGGGACCTGGTGTGGGCCAAGGAGTATTTTGTGCCCTGGGTGGTGCGGCGGCTGCGGCACCGCTCCTCGGGAGACGGCGTGACGGCCAAGCGGCCCCTGGCTGGGCCGGTCTTCGGCCCCGGCGTTCCGCTGGGCTCGGGCGAAGGACCGCCCGGCGCCGAGGACGCGGTACGGTCCTGAGCCTGCGGGGCATAAGCTGGAGGAACACTTCTCCGGCCCGATGTTTGAGCCCGCAGACGAGAAGGCCCAGCAGCTGAAAGGCCCCATACCGTGAGCAGTATGTTCTTCTGGATCATCGTGTTGTCGTTCCTGATTCCCGTCGTCATGCGCTTCTACCGCAGGTCCGCCCGCKGCCGGAACCAGGGCACTCCTGGCCAGTTCGGCGGGTTCCCCGGCACCCCGGGAAACAACAACCAGAGCAACCAGCCGCGGGATGGCTACACCCAGCAGGACTACTTCGGCGGCTTCGGCCAGCTGGGCGCTCCCAGGCAGCCGGGACCGGCAAACGGGCAGTACCCGAACCAGCAGAACCCGGACGAGCAGTACCCGAACCAGCAGTTCCCGAATCCCCGGTTCCCCAACCAGCCGTTCCCGACCGAGCCGTACCCCGGCCAGCAGTACCCCAACCCGCCATATTCCGGTCCGGCGGGCTACCAGTCCCCGGTTCCCTACGAGGACAGCCCCGAATACCTGAACAACCCGCCGCAGCCGCAGCGGCAGACACCCCAGACTCCCCCCGCAGCGGAAGCGGCACAGCCGCAGGCGCCGTCGGCCCCGCTGGGGTACCGGGCGCGCAAGCTCGCCGAACTCGACCAGCAGTACAGCGACGGCAAGCTGTCCATGGAGGATTACATGGCCCAGCGCGCTGAAATCATGAAGGGCTAGGTTCCCGAAGGGCTAGACCATCACGGGCCAGATCAGGAACGGCCAGCGAAGTCGACGTCGGCCGCTTTGACTGTTCCTGCGGTCCGCCCCGGGGCCTTGTGGTACTGCCAGTACAGGTTGGTGTGGGACACCACGAGTTCCGGCGGCGGCGCGCCAAAGTCGGTCAGGTCCTCAGTGGTGTGGGCGTCGGCCACCAGCGTGACATCGTAGCCGCGGGTGATCGCGCCGTGGAGGGTCGAACGGATGCACTCGTCGGTCTGGGCGCCGGCCAGGAAGAAACGGCCGATGCCGCGGTCGGCAAGCACGGATTCCAGGTCGGTCGCCTCAAAGGCGTCGCTGTACTCCTTGGCCACTAGCGGCTCCGAATCGCGCCGGATGAGCTCGGGCACGTACTGCCAGCCGTCGCTTCCCCGGGGCAGCTCCTCGGAGTTGTGCTGCACCCAGACGACCTCCACCCCGGCGCCGCGCGCCTTGTCCACGAGGGCGGCTATGGTCGCAACGACGGCGTCCCGGCGGTAGGCCTCCGCGACCACACCGACCTGCATGTCGACAACGAGCAATGCCGTGTTGGGGCGGTTGATGAGCGTGGTCATGGTGCCTCCCGGATCGTGGCTGTCCCTGGCTGCCTACTCTAATCCCGGAGCCCTATACCGGCGAGAGACCAGGGCAACGCGGGGTCAGTCGACCTGGGGGAAGCCGAGGTCGATCACCGAGGTGGCCGGGTCCGGCCACCGGGTGGTGACCACCTTGCCGCGGGTGTAGAAACGGATGCTTTCCGGGCCGTACATGTGGGTGTCGCCGAAGAGCGAGTTCTTCCAGCCGCCGAAGGAGAAGGTGCCCACCGGTACCGGGATGGGCACGTTGACGCCCACCATGCCGGCCTCGACGTCGAACTCGAACTGCCGGGCGGCGCCGCCGTCGCGGGTGAAGATGGCCACGCCGTTGCCGAACTCGTTGTCGTTGACCAGCTTCACGGCGTCCGCATAGGTTTCGACCCGCACCACGGAGAGGACGGGGCCGAAGATCTCGTCGTCGTAGACCTTCATGCCGGGCTTGACGTGGTCGATCAGGCTGACGCCGATGAAGAAGCCGTTGGAGTCGAACTCGTGCTCGCGGCCATCCACCACCACGGTGGCGCCCTCGTTGGCGGCGCCGGCGACGTAGGAGGCCACCTTGTCGCGGTGCTCGGCGGTGATGAGCGGGCCCATCTGGGAGGCCGGGTCCGTGCCGGGACCGATCGTGAGGGTGGCCATGCGGGTGCTGATCGCGTCCACGAGTTCATCCGCGGTGCTGCCGACGGCGACCAGGACGCTGACGGCCATGCAGCGCTCCCCGGCGGAGCCGTAGGCGGCCGAGACGGCGGCGTCGGCGGCCATGTTCAGGTCCGCGTCCGGCAGGACCACCATGTGGTTCTTCGCCCCGCCCAGGGCCTGGACGCGCTTGCCGTGATCGGCGGCGCGCTTGTAGATGGACTGCGCGATCGGCGTCGAGCCGACGAAGCTGATGGCCTTGACCTCCGGGTGTTCCAGCAGGACGTCGACGGCTTCCTTGTCGCCGTGGACCACGTTGAGCACGCCTGCCGGCAGTCCGGCCTCGGCGAAGACCTCGGCGATGAAGATGGCGGAGGACGGGTCCTTTTCGCTCGGCTTGAGCAGCACGGTGTTGCCGCAGGCCAGGGCGCTGCCGATCATCCACAGCGGCACCATCGCCGGGAAGTTGAACGGCGTGATGCAGGCGACGACGCCGACCGGCTGGCGGACCGAGTGGACGTCGACGCCGCCGGCGACCTGCTCGGAGCGTTCGCCTTTGAGCATGTGGGACAGCCCGGTGGCGAACTCGATGTTCTCCAGGCCGCGGGTGATTTCACCTTCCGCGTCGGAGAGGACCTTGCCGTGCTCGCTGGTGAGCAGGGCTGCGAGTTCGGGGCGGCGCTGCATGAGCAGTTCGCGGACCTTGAAGAAGATGCCGGTGCGCTTGGCCAGGCTCGTGGCGCGCCAGCCGGGCAGGGCGGCGCGGGCGGCGGCGATGGCTTCCTCGACGCGGGCGGCGGAGGCCAGGGCAACCTCTTTCTCCTGTTCCCCTGTGGCGGGGTTGAAGACGGGGCCGAAGCGCTCGGCGTCGGAAATCAGGGCGCCGTTGATGAAGTGCGGAATGCGTTCCATGGGGTGGTTCTCTTTCTAAAAGGGGTGGGGGCTAGTTGGCGGACTCGAAGGAGCCGTCGACGAGCTTGACGATGGCGGAGCAGTCCGTGCCGGACTGGCCGGCGTCGATGAGCCGCTGGAAGAGCTGCTGGACGTGCTCGCCGAGTTCCAGCGGGGTGCCGGTGTCCCGCGCGGCGCTGATGGCCAGGCCGATGTCCTTGTTGGCCAGCTCGGTGGTGAACGTCGGGGCGAAGTCGTTGTTCGATGCCGCGGTGGGCACCACGCCGGCCACGGGATACCAGGTGCGCAGCGCCCAGCTGTCGCCGGAGGAGACCGATGCGATGTCCCAGAAGACCTGCTTGTCCAGGCCGAGCCGGTCGGCAAGGACCGCTCCCTCGGCGGTGGAGGCAAGGTTGATGAAGAGCATGAGGTTGTTGCAGATCTTCGCGGCCTGGCCGGTGGTGGCGCCGCCGGTGGGGATGATATTCGCCGCCATGGGGCGGATGTATTCGGTGGCATCGGCGACGGCGCCGGCCTCGCCGCCGACCATGAACGTCAAGGTGGCGGCCTTCGCGCCGCTCATCCCGCCGGAGACGGGCGCATCGACAAAGCGGAAGCCGGCGGCAGCGGCGGCGTCGTGCAGGGCCTGGGCGGAGGCAATATCGATGGTGGAGGAATCCACCAGCAGGGTCCGGGTGTCCGCGTGGGACAGGACGCCGTCCTCGCCGAGGTACACAGCGCGGGCGTGCTCGCCTTTGGGCAGCATGGTGAAGACGACGTCGGCACCGGCGACGGCCTCGGCGATGCTGCCGGCGGCCCTGACTCCCCCGGCCTCGGCGGCGGCAACGGCTGCGGCGTTGAGGTCGAAGCCGCGGACCTCATGTCCGGCCTGCGCGAGGTTGACCGACATGGACCCGCCCATGTTTCCCAGTCCGATCCAGGCGATAACTGCCATGGCTTAAGCTCCTTTGCTTGGTGGTTGCGATGCACTGCGGCGTGAAAGCCGAGACCCTCTGTGTCCACCATCACATCCTGCTAGAGTGCAATCAAGGCAAAAAATCACAGAGGGCATGTGCATAAATGCACACAGGCGGCGTGGGCCTCCGTATCCGTTGACGACAGACCCGCTGAGGAGGGACCACACGTGGACATGCGTCGGCTTCCGAGCCCCGATGACCTGCTGATCCTGCTGACGGTGGCCCGGCTGGGCCGGTTCAACGCGGTGGCCGAGACGCTCGGGACCACTCACACCACCATTTCCCGCCGCGTCCTTGCCCTGGACAAGCAGCTCGGCGGCCGGACGCTGGAACGCAGCCCGCATGGCTGGGAACTGACCGAGCTCGGCAGTCAGGCCGTCGCCGCGGCCGAGGCCATCGAGGGCACCCTGGGCGCCCTGTCCAGCAGCATCGCCCGGTCCGGCGATGTGGTGTCCGGCCTGGTCCGGATCAGCACCCCGGACGGCTTCGGCGCCGAATTCCTGGCCCCGGCCCTCGTCCGGCTACAGCGGGCGAACCCCATGCTCAACGTGGAGTTGCTCAGCGCCACGCGCAAGGTCAGCCAGAACCGCTCCGGCGTGGACCTGGAAGTGGTGGTGGGCAACATGGAGACCACGAATGCCCGGGCCATCTTCCTGAGCAACTATTTCCTCCGGCTGTATGCCAGCCCCGGCTACGCGCAGGAGCACGGGCTTCCGGCAACGCTCGACGACGTCCGGCAGCACGGGTTTGTCTCGTATGTGGAATCGGCGCTTCAGGTCGCGGAGCTGGGCCACCGCTCCASGCAGCTGCCCGTGCCGCGGTCCAGTTTCCAGGCCACCAGCGTCTTCGCCCAGCTCGAGGCCGTCCGGCGGGGAGCCGGGATAGGACTGCTGCCCAATTTCCTCGTGGCGGGCAGGTCCGGTTTCCTGCCCGTCCTGCCGGACGATTTCCAGCGACAGCTGCCCATCTGGGCGGTCGCCCGGCCCGAGTCCCTGCGCTCGGCCCCGGTCCGCGCCGTGCTCGAGGCGATACGCGGCGAAATCCGGGAGCGGCAGGACGTGCTGTCCGCCTGAGTCCGCGTAAACGCAGCTGCCCGGGTCCGCGCGGTGCGCGGACCCGGGCAGCCTCCCCCACTGCGGTTATTCCTGGCGGGGTCTCCTCGGGCGGAACTACCGCTTGCCGGCGGCGAGGAGGTCTGCGGTGCCCCGGGCGTCGGCGGCGTCGACGTCGTGGAGCGAAATGCCGCGGGTCTCCTTGAGGAAGAACACGGCGACGGCGGTAATCGCGCAGGCGATCATGAGGTAGATGGCTACCGGGACGGAGGACTTGAACTGGCCCAGCAGGGCGACGGCGATGATCGGCGCCAGCGAGCCGGCCACGATCGAAGTCACCTGGTAGCCAAGGGAAACACCGGAATACCGCATGCGGGTCGGGAACATCTCGGCCATGATGGCCGGCTGGCCGGCGTACATCAGGGCGTGGAAGAGCAGGCCGATGACGACCGCGGCGAGGATGATGAAATCGTTTCCGGTGTCCATCATCGGGAAGGCGAAGAAGCCCCAGGTCGCACCAAGAACGGCGCCGGCCATGTAGACCGGCTTGCGGCCCAGGCTGTCCGAGAGCCTGCCGACTATGGGCACCACGGAGAAGTGGACCACATGCGCCACCAGCAGGAGCAGCAGGATCCGGGAGGTGTCGGCATGGACCACCGTCTTGAGGTAGGTGATGGAGAAAGTGACCACGAGGTAGTACAGGATGTTTTCCGCGAAGCGCAGGCCCATGGCGGTGAACACGCCGCGGGGGTAGCGGCGGAAGACCTCGGCAACACCGTAACCCTTGTGGCCGGCCTCAACCTCCTTGCGTGCTTCGAGGAAGATCGGGGCGTCGCTGACCTTGGTGCGGATGTAGTAACCGATCAGGACAATCACGGCCGAGAGCCAGAAGGCAACCCGCCAGCCCCAGCCGAGGAAGTCCGCGGAGGACAGCACGGAGGACAGGATGAACAGCACGGCGGTGGCGAAGAGGTTGCCGAGCGGAACGGCCGACTGCGGCCAGCTGGCCCAGAAGCCACGGGACTTGCTCGGGCTGTGCTCTGCGACGAGCAGAACGGCACCGCCCCATTCACCGCCGACGGCGAAGCCCTGGGCGAAGCGCAGGAACACCAGCAGCGCCGGGGCCCAGTAGCCGATCTGCGCGAAGGTGGGGAGGCAGCCCATCAGGAAGGTGGACACGCCCACCAGGATGATGCTGAGCTGGAGCAGCTGCTTGCGGCCGAACTTGTCGCCAAAGTGGCCGAACACGATCCCGCCGATCGGGCGGGCGACGAAGCCGACGGCATAGGTCAGGAACGCCGCGAGGATGCCGTCCAGTTCCGTGCCTGAATTGGGGAAGAACGTTTTGCCGAAGACCAGCGTGGCCGCGGATGCGTACAGGAAGAATTCGTACCATTCCACCACGGTGCCGGCCATCGAGGCCGCCACCACCTTCTTCAGGCCGGACGTCTTGACGTCTGGCTCGTCTGCGCGCGTTGCGGCGGCGTTTTCCGTGCTCATGAGAACTCCTTCGGTGTCGCCTTCGACACCCCGTGGACCATTGGGCTGAAAATTTGTGTGAGTTAGCACACACAGCGTTATTCTCAACGAGTATGGGTCCGCAGGCACTGAGCCACAACGACCATTAGTGCAGAGAGCATCTGCAAAAATGCACAGGAACGCCACGCCTAGTGGCCGAAGAAGGTCTCCCGCAGCTGGCCGCCAAGCTGCCCGATCTCGGTCAGGAAGCCGTCGTGGCCGATCGGAGCCTGAATCATGTGCAGTTCCGCACCGCCCGGCAAGGCATCTGCCAGCTCGCGGGTCTGGGCCGGGAAGTACAACCGGTCCGAGTCGACGGCCGCCACCAGGAACTCGGCGGTGGCGGGGGCAAGCGCCTCCGGCAGGCTTCCGCGCCCCCGGCACACATCGTGGCTCATGAGCGCCTCGGTAATGGCGATGTAGCTGTTGGCGTCAAAGCGCCGGACCAGCTTGCTGCCCTGGTGGTCCAGGTAGCTTTCAACCTGGTAGCGCCCGCGTCCGGCCAGCGATCCGGCTTCCAGCGGCGCCTCGGACGCCTGCGGGTTCCGGCCAAACCTGCCGTCCAGTTCGGCCGCGGAGCGGTAGGTGATGTGGGCGATGCGGCGGGCGAGGGCCAGCCCAGCTTCGGGTTCCGGGCCACCGTAGTAGTTCCCCCCGTTGAAATGGGGGTCCTGCCGGATGGCCAGGGTCTGGGCCTGCGCAAAGGCAATCTGTTCGGCGGTGCTGCTGGGGCCGACGGAAATCACGGCGCAGCGGCGGACCCGGTCCGGGTAGGTGACGGCCCATTCAAGGGCGCGGGCGCCGCCAAGCGAGCCGCCCACCACGGCGTACCAGCTCCCGATGCCCAGGGCGTCGGCCAGCCGGGCCTCGGCGGCGGTGGTGTCCCGCAGCGTGACCAGCGGAAACCGCGATCCCCACGGGCGGCCGTCCGGCGCCGGGGTGGAGGGGCCGGTGGAACCGTAACAGCCGCCCAGGATGTTGATCGAAACGACGAAGTACTTCTCCGTGTCCACGGGAGCCCCGGGTCCGGCGAGCTGCTCCCACCAGCCGGGCTCCTCGCTGGCGCCGCGGGTCACGTGGGTGTCCCCGGTCAGGGCATGTTCAATGAGGACGGCGTTGGAGGCGTCCGCGTTCAGGGTCCCCCACGTCTCGAAGCCGAGGACCACATCCGGCAGCAGGATCCCGGATTCAAGCTGCAGGTCACCGATCCTGACGTACTGGACAGTACCGTCCTGAACCGTGCCATCCGGCACAGGGGAAGCAGCGTGGACCGGAGTGCTTTCCGGGGTGCTTTCCGGCCTGCTTTCCCGGGTGCTTTCCCGGGCCGCTGCGGCGGCAACAGGGTTCGGGGATGGCTTCGTTACGGTTTCACCACTGCGGGTGACGGCAATCGTCATAATGAGGACCTATCTTCGCGCTTGCCTGCCGTCAGCTGACCGGCAGGCCAGGTCTTCACCCGGGGCACCCCGCCGCRWATGGAGGGTTGCCGGCCAGCAAGCCGGGGCTGTCACTGGCACTCATGACCTGGTACGAGTGTACGAAACGGCGTGCGGAAATGACGAAGATTGTGACTCCCGTGTGACAGCCCGGCGGTTCCCACGTCGATCCAGCCCCATGTCGATCCAGGCCCACGTCGATCCAGTCCGGCGAGTTCGCCGGAAGCCTGCCCAGTCGCCGGAAGGTTACGGCGACTGCGACGGGTTCCGGCGAACTCGGGGCCGGCGGCTACCAAAGCGCCGGGTCAGGCGCCCTTGGCAGCGCGGAATCCGGCGTCGAGGTCCGCGAGGATGTCATCGATGTGTTCCAGGCCCACCGAGAGCCGCACCAGCCCGGGATTGACCCCGGCGATCTCCTGCTGCTCGGGCGAGAGCTGGCTGTGCGTGGTGGACGCCGGGTGGATCACCAGGGAGCGGACATCGCCGATGTTCGCGACATGCGAGTGCAGTTCGAGGGCATCGACGAACCGCTTGCCGGCCTCCGCTCCCCCGGCGAGGTTGAAGGCGACGACGGCGCCGGTCCCCTTGGGCCCGTATTTGCGGCCACGCTCGTACCAGGGGCTGGACGGCAGCCCCGCGTAGGCGACCGATTCGACGTCGTCCCTGGCCTCCAGCCACTGCGCCACCTTGGTGGCGTTGGCAACGTGGCGTTCGACGCGCAGGCTCAGCGTTTCGATGCCCTGGGCGATGAGGAAGGCGTTGAAAGGGGACACGGCAGAGCCGAGGTCGCGCAGGAGCTGCACGCGGGCCTTGAGGATGTAGGAGAGGTTGGCGCCCAGTGCGCCGTCCGCACCGAGGTCCCGGGCGTAGACCAGGCCGTTGTAGGTGGGGTCGGGGGTGTTGAAGCCCGGGAACCGGGCGGGGTCCTTGCCGAAGTCGAACTTGCCGGAATCCACGATCACCCCGGCGATCGCGGCGCCGTGGCCGCCCAGGTACTTGGTGGCGGAGTGGACCACGATGTCCGCGCCCCACTCGATCGGACGGATGAGGTACGGGGTGGAGAGTGTGTTGTCGACGATCAGGGGCACGCCGGCCTCGTGGGCCACCCCGGACACGCCTTCGATGTCCAGCACGTCCTGGCGCGGGTTGGAGACCACTTCGCCAAAGAACAGCTTGGTGTTGGGCTGGACGGCGTCCCGCCAGTGGTCCAGGTTGTCCGGGTCCTCCACGAAGGTCACGGAGATGCCGAACTTCTTCAGCGTGTGGGCGAGCAGGTTGTAGGTGCCGCCGTAGAGGCTGGGGCTGGCCACCACATGGTCCCCGGCCTCGGCGATGTTGAGGATCGCGAAGGTCTCGGCGGCCTGCCCGGAGCTGAGCAGCAGGGCTGCGAGGCCGCCCTCAAGGCTGGCCACGCGCTGTTCGACGGCGTCCTGGGTGGGGTTGCCGATCCGGGTGTAGATGGGCGCGAGTTCGGCGAGTGCAAAGCGGTTCGCGGCGCTTTCGGCGCTAGGGAACACGAACGACGTCGTCTGGTAGATCGGCAGGGACCGCGCGCCGGTGGCGGAGTCGGCCTCCTGGCCGGCGTGGATCTGGCGGGTTTCAAAGGACCAGGCAGTGGACATTGACGCTCCTGAGGGTACTGGGCACAGCACCGGCCAGGGCCCTTCGGCCCGTACCGGCGCAGGCGCCGCGCTTGCCTTCCGGCGGGCGCCGGACGGCCGGGTCCTCACCCGGGGCACCCCACCGCGAGACGAGGGTTGCCGGCCAGCAAACCGGGGCTTTGCGCTGGCACTCATGACCTTGCTTCAGTGTAGGAATGGCGGCGGAGCGCTGGATAGCTTTGTGACGAAGATGAAGGCGCCGGTCCAGGAATGCCTCTCGGGATGTAACGGCAGGTAACACTGGACATCCCACGATGGTAAGGCAAGCCTAAGCTGAGAGGTCCATCACAAAGTGCCAAGATGAGGGCATGCGCATGGATCACGTCTCTTACGCCTGTGAACACGATGGCTTGGCAGCCACCACTGAACGTATTGCGTCTGCCCTCGGCGTCGAAGCCGTGAAGGGTGGAGTGCACCCCCGTTTCGGGACACGCAACATGATTATCCCGCTCGCGGGACACAAGTACCTGGAAGTCGTGGAGGTCCTGAACCACCCGGCCTCGGACAAGGCCCCGTTCGGCCAGGCTGTCCGGGCACGCTCCGAAGCGGGCGGCGGCTGGATGGGGTGGTGCGTCGAGGTTGACGATCTCGCCCCGTTCGAAGAGCGGCTCGGCCGCGCGGCCGTGAACGGCAACCGGAAGTTTCCGGACGGCCGTGAACTGGTCTGGAAGCAGATCGGCATCCTGGGGCTCATCGCCGACCCTCAGGTGCCCTACATGCTCAAGTGGGAGGGCGACCCGGGACTGCACCCGTCCAACGCCTACGCGAGCGAGGTCAAAATGTCCGCGCTGACCATTGCCGGTTCGGCAGCGCGCGTGACGGAATGGCTGGGCGAGCCGGTTGAAAAGCCGCTGGAAGACGTCGCAGTGAACTGGATCGCACCGCACGGCACGCCCGGCATCCTCTCGGTCACCTTCGAGACCGCCTCCGGAGCGGTCACGATCTAACGCTCCACCCGCCCCACGCTTCGGCCGCCATCCCCTAGGTGCCAACGATGTCACCCAGGAGATGGCGGCCGAGATTATTTAACGCCCGTCGTCCAGAACAGCCCCTCAGCCCAGGCCCACGGCCTTGCCGAACAGGCTGAACCCCACGAACGCAACGGTGTCCAGGATGGCGTGGGCGATCACGAGCGGCATCACCCGCTTGGTCCGGATGTAGAACAGCGCAAAGATGACGCCCATCACCGCGTTGCCGATGAACGGCCCGAACCCCTGGTACAGGTGGTAGCTGCCGCGGAGCAGTGCGCTGGCGATGATTGCCGCCGGCACGCTCCAGCCCAGTTTCCCGAGCCGGTCCAGCAGATACGCCACCACAATGACTTCCTCGACCACCGCGTGCCGGATCGCGGACAGGACCAGCACCGGCACGGTCCACCAGTACGCGTCCAGGGCGCTGGGGATGATCGACGTCGTGATCCCCAGCGCCCGGCCGGCGGCGTAGAGCCCGAGGGACGGAATGCCGATGAGCGCGGCGAGCCCCAGGCCCTGCAGGAGGTCCTTGCCGGGCCGGGCGAAGTCGAAGCCGATCCTTCGGAACGCCGAGGTTCCGCGCACTCCGGCCGGCCAGTGTTCGGTGAGGAAGTAGATCACCAGGGCCACCGGAACCAGGGCGAAGAAGATGTCCAGCACCTGGTAGGTGAGGTCGAAGTATTCGCGCGTGCTCTGCGAACGGTTCAGCGTGGACGTCCCCTGGGCCAGCGGCGCCGTGGTCATCTTGTCCAGCAGCTGCACCAGGGAGTAGACCGCGGACTGCCCCAGCGACAACCCCAGGACAATCAACACTTCGAACCGCAGCCGACGGCGGGAGGGAACCAACATGTTTCTATCTTGCCTGCAGTTGCCGATAGTTTGCTGGTGCCCGCGTGGTGCAGGCCGCGCGGGCACCGCCGGCATTTTGGGAGCCCTATGCTTGGGGATTATGAGTGCGCCCCGGAAAATCATCATGATCCGGCACGGCCAGTCTGCCGCCAATGCCGATACCTCGATCTACAACCGTGTTCCGGATTACCGGATTCCGTTGACGCCGCTTGGCCTGGAGCAGGCGACCGCGGCCGGCGAGGAGGTCAAGCGCCAGCTGGACGGGCGGCCGGTGTGCGTCTACGTCTCGCCGTATCTGCGCGCCTACCAGACCCTCGAGGCGCTCAATCTTGGCCCGCTCGTGGAGCGGGTGATCGAGGAACCGCGGCTGCGGGAACAGGACTGGGCCAACTTTCAGATCGCCGGCGACATTGAGGACCAGAAGGAACTCCGTAACGCCTACGGGCACTTCTTCTACCGTTTCCGCGAGGGCGAGTCCGGTTCCGATGTGTACGACAGGATTTCCTCTTTCATGGAAACCCTGCACCGGCACTGGTCCAAGCCCAACTACGCCCCGAACGCCCTGTTTGTGACCCACGGGCTGACCATGCGGCTGTTCTGCATGCGCTGGTTCCACTGGTCCGTGGAATATTTCGAGTCCTTGAACAACCCGGAGAACGCCGAGGTCCGCACCCTGCTGCGCACTGCCCGCGGGAAGTACGAGCTCGACAAGCCCTTCACGCAGTGGGAGTTGCGGCGCGTGGACGAAACAGTCCTCGACGCTCCGCCCATGATGTTCTAGCCGGCCCTGGCGGACCGCCGGCGCTACCGGAGCTTCTGCGGAACGCCGGCCCGCCACACCGCGTGGGTCAGCGGGATACCGGGCCGGTAGGCAAGGTGCGTCGCCGACGGCGCGTTGAGCAGGTGCAGGTCCGCGCGGTGCCCGACGGCGATCGAGCCCACCGCACGTTCGCCGTCGACGTCGTTCCCGGATTCCCGGCCCAGGGCCAGGGCGCCGCCGTACGTCGCGGCGCGCACGGCCTCATGGACGCTGAGCCGCATCTGCAGCACGGCGGTAGTTACGCAGAACGCCATGGAGCTCGTGTAGGACGTGCCGGGATTGCAGTTGGACGCCAAAGCGATCTGCACGCCGGCGTCGAGCAGTTCCCGGCCGGGGGCCAGGGGCTGCCGGGTGGACAGGTCGCAGGCCGGCAGGCACGTGGCCACCGTGCCGCGGGTGCCGGAGCCGCCGGTGCCCTTGCCGGAGCCGGAGCCGCCGTCGGCGTCCCACCCGGACCAGCTGGCGGCGAGGGCATCGATGTCTGCGGCCGACAGGTAATTCACGTGGTCCACGCTCGCGGCGCCGACTTCCACCGCCAGCCGGACGCCGGGGCCCTCGCCGAGCTGGTTGCCATGGACCCGCAACCCCAGCCCGGCGGCCTTGCAGGCCAGGAGGACCCGGCGTGACTGCTCCTCGTTGAAGGCGCCCTGTTCGCAAAAGACGTCGGCCCAGCGGACGTAGGGCCGGACCGCGGCGAGCATCGGCCCGCAGACCAGCTCGGTGTATTCCTCCGCGTCCGCCCCGGCGGGCACCAGATGCGCCCCAAGGTAGGTCACTTCGTCCGCGACGGTCGAGGCGATGCGGGCACTGCGGGCCTCGTTTTCGAGGTCCAGGCCGTAGCCGGTTTTGGTCTCCAGGTAGGTGGTGCCCTGGGCGACGGCCTCCGCGACGCGGCCCATGGCAAGGCGGGTGAGGTCGTAGTCGCTCGTGCTCCGGGTGGCGCCGGTGGTGACTGCGATCCCGCCCGCGCTGTAGCTCTCCCCCGCCATCCTTGCTTCGAACTCGGCCGTGCGGTCCCCCGCGAAGATCAGGTGGGTGTGAGAGTCAACCCAGCCGGGCAGGAGCGCCCGGCCGGCGGCGTCCACGGCCTCGTCGGCCGCCGGCGCCTCGGATGCGGGGCCGAGCCAGGAAATCCGCTCGCCCTCGATCACCACCGCCGCGTCGCGGAGGACGCGGTGTTCCGCGTCCTGGGTCATCAGTTCGGCGATATTGGTGATGAGGGTGCTCATGGGTCCATTCTTCAGCGCCGGATGGACCAGCGGGTCGCGGCCAGCGCTTCCGCTGTCCGGGATGCCGGACTGGCCTCGGTGGGCGGGACCGTGGCGGCGGGTCCCTGGCCGGCGCCTTTTCCGGAGAGGATCAGCCCGGCGGCCAGTTCGGCGATGCCGGAGGAGGTCTGGAAACCGTATCCGCCCTGGCCGGCGAGCCAAAAGAATCCGGTGGCTTCGGCGTCGAACCCCACCACGGGGACGCCGTCGGCCGCCTCCGTCCGCAGCCCCGTCCAGGCCTGGCGGACGCCCCTGATCCCGAGCGTGGTGATGGCGTTGAGCCGGGCGACGAGCCGTTCGATGTCGCCGGGGTATGGCCGGGCATCCTCGGGGCCGCTGGGCACGTGCTCCGCGGGCGAGATCAGGATCTGGCCGTGTTCGGGCCGGAAGTAGAAGCTGTCGTCGGCAGCGGCCACGAACGGGGCGGCTTCCGGGAGCGGATTCTCGACGTCGACGATCGCCGCGGTGCGCCGGTACGGCTGGAGCTGGACTTTTTCGACGCCGCTGAGGACGGCAAGCTCATCCGCCCAGGCCCCGGCGGCATTGACCACGACGGCGGACTGGAAGCCTTCCTGCCCGGCGCCCAGTTCCCAGCCGGTGCCCAGGCGCTGGGCCGAATGGACCCTGGCACCGGTGATGATGTCCACGCCGCCGGCCTCCGCACGGCGCCGGTGGTCCTCGAGCAGCACGGGGGCGTTGCATGCGAAGGATCCAGTGTCCAGGCCCGCGGCGCTGAACGACTCCGGAACGAGGGCCGGGCACAGCTCCAGCGCCTCGGCATGGGTGATCCGGCGCATGTGGCCGCTGGCCTCCGCCTGGACGGTGGCGTCGTCCCCGATCAGCATGAAGCTGCGCGGCGTGAGCACCGGTTCCGGGCGTTCGGCGTCCTGGGCGGTGATGAGGTCCAGCGTCCGGACGGTGAGTTCCTGGACCACGGGCGGGCCGTAGCTGGGAATCAGTTGCCGGGCCGAGCGGGCCGAGGTGTGGTAGGCCAAGGTCTGCTCGGCTTCGATCAGGGCCACGCTGCATTCCCCTGCGAGGGCGGAGGCAAGGGACAGTCCGGCGATACCGCCGCCGACAATTACGACATCGTAATGAGCTGACATGGTCCCATCCTTGCAGATGGTCCCATGTCAGGGCAGATGCTCCCCGTCRGGCCACGCCGGTTCCGGCGCTGGTGCGGCCCGCGCCGTCAGGGGTCCGCGGCAGCGGGTCCAGGTGGCTGATGCCGGCAGGGGTCACCTGCAGCACCTGTGCCGTGGCGATGTCATAGAACAGGCCTGTCAGGTGCAGCTCGCCTGACCGCAAGGCCTGCTGCAGGCTGTGGTGCCGCCCCAGCTGCTCCAACTGGATGGCGACGTTGACCATGGCCAGCTGGTCCGCCTCCCCGTACCCGGCGTTGGCCGCGTCGGCCTGCACCGGGTGGCCCGCACGGAACGCGGCCATGCTCGGCCGGGCATGGTCCAGCCAGACGTCGACCGGGGTGCGGCCGGCCCCAGCCGCAGCCTCACGCGAGTGCCCGGCCTCAGTTGGGTGCTCTGCTTCAGACATCAGGGCGGCCATCGCCCCGCAACCGGAGTGTCCGCAGATGACCACGGACTGCACGGAGAGCTCCTTGAGCGCGAATTCGAGGGCGGCCTCCACTGAGGGATCGAGGTGGGCACTGCCGGCGGCGTTACCCACGGCGTTGCCCACGTTGCGGACGGTAAAGAGGTCTCCGGGCCCGCTGCTGGTGATCAGGTTCGGCACGAGCCGGGAGTCGGCGCAGGTAAGGAACAGCGTGTCCGGGTCCTGCCCGGCGGAGAGTTCCTGCACGTGGGGCCGGAGCAGGTGCGCGTGCCGGCGGTGGTAGCTGTCCACTCCGGCCAGCACAGGGCTCAGCGGGACGGGCACGTCGGGCGTCTCCGGCGCTTGGCCCGCATGGCCACTCCGCCCGTGCCGCTGCCAGCTGCGCCAGGGGGCGAATCCGCCGCGGAGGGCCGAGCGTGAACTGCCGCGTGCCGGCGGGCGGTCCTGGGCCTCGCGAAGGGTGGCCGTGCCGCTTTCCTCGATCTCCACGGTGCCGCCGTTGCTGACGTGGCGCCGGCGCCAGGCGTCCAGGGCGTCATGGACCGGGTGGTCGAGGAAGTCCACCTCCAGCTCGACGGTCACGTGCGATCCCGACGGCACGGACGCGAGCACGTGGCTGAGGCGGGGCAGGGACAGGAAGCTGCAGGAGCCGTCGATGACTACCCTCCAGCGCTGTTCGTCCCGCGCGCCGAGCGGTTCGGCGTGGATCCCGGCGCGGACAACCCGCCACAGGACGGACGCCATGGCCAGGGCGAGCCCGGTGACCACGCCTGCCAGGAGGTTCACGAACACCACGGTCAGCAGCGTGACGGCGTAGATGGCCATGTCTCCGGTGACGCGGGCCGTGGTGAAGTCGGCCACCTTCACCAGCCGCACGCCGATGATGATCAGCAGGCCCGCCAGGACAGCCACCGGAACCAGCTCGATGACAGTTGCCAGCAGAAGAGAGAAGACCAGGACCCAGACACCGTGAAGGATGGCGGACTTGCGGGTCCGCGCCCCGGCTTCGAGGTTGGTGGCGCTGCGCACGATAACCCCGGTGACGGGCAGGCCGCCCAGCATGCCGGACGTGACGTTTGCCGCGCCCTGGCCGACGAGTTCACGGTTGAAATTTGTGCGTTCGCCGTGGTGCATCCTGTCCACGGCCACCGCGGAGAGCAGCGATTCGACGCTCGCCACCAGGGCGATCGTCACGACGCCGACGACGACGGCGCTCCAGTGTCCGCCCGGCAGCTGAGGCAAGGACAGCGCGTCCAGCAAGGACCCATCGAAAGTGATGCGGTCGACGTCGGACGCCAAAGGCAGCGACAGCGCCGTGGCGGCGACGACCGCCACCAGGGGCGCGGGGACGCGCCGGAGGGACGCCGGCATGTACTTCCAGCCCAGCAGCAGCAGGATCACGGCGGCGCCCAGGACCGCGGCCTGGGGGTCCAGCGAGGCGACGCTCGCCGGGAGGGCTTTGACGTTCTGCCAGGCTGATTCGCCGGCCTCGGCGCCGAGCAGCACGTGGGTCTGCTGCAGCACGATGATGATGCCGATTCCGGCCAGCATGGCGTGCACGGCCACCGGGGCGATGGCCAGGGCAACCCGGCCGAACTTGGCGAAGCCGAGAAGCACCTGCAGAACGCCTGCAGCCGCCGTGATGGCGCAGGTGGCGGGCCAGCCGAACTGGTCGATCAGGCCCGCCACGATGACGGTCAGGCCTGCGGCGGGGCCGCTGACCTGCAGGGGCGAGCCGCCGAGGGTGCCGGCAACGATCCCGCCGACGGCCGCCGCGATCAGCCCGGCCATGACCGGTGCGCCGGACGCCGCTGCGATGCCCAGTGACAGCGGAACCGCCACGAGGAACACCACAAGGGACGCCGGTAAATCCCAGCGGAGCCCGGAAGTCAGGGCTGTTCGGAGGGGAATCCGGCTGCCAGTGGCAGCGGCTGGACGTGGATCCGTGACGGCGGGTGCGGGCATTTCAGTCCTTGGCTCGTTGGGCGGGTCCTGATCCACGCTATTGACGCCGCCGCCGGGCCCGCAAGGATGCCTGCCGTGAGAAGAAACACGAGGTCAGAGCCGTAAGAGTGCCCGTAACAGAGTCCTTTTTGCCCGACTCCGATCCCGGTCTGGTACGGCCTCAGGGGCCGGTGTGACCCCCGAAAAAATCCCGGGCAATTTCAAGTCACATGGGAAAATTGAGCCCTTTTGTGGACCTGATCTCGAAAAGAAATTTCCCGCGGCGGCTGTTTGCCGGATACGAGCGTGGGTGGGCCCCCCGGGTCCATCAGGCATGCAGCAGGTTCCGCCGTCACCACCGTCGCTGTTGTCAGGTTCCAGGGCGCCGAAGAGTCCAGTGGCTCACGGTGTTGTCGGCAGATGGCATCTCCACCATTCCGAGTTTGGCCGCGACCTTCTTGGACGGCCCGTTGCCTGGGTCAATAGTTGCGGAGATTGACCGGAGCGGGGAGATTTTGAAGACGTGGGCGAGCATTTCCCGCCCGATTTCGGTTGCGTAGCCTTGACCCCAGAACTTCCGGTGAAGGACGTAGGTGAGTTCATCGAAGTCCCGATCCGGCGCCCTCACCACGCCGCAGTAGCCGACAAAGGCTCCCGTGGATCGTTCGAAAATGGCTGACGTGCCATATCCGCGTTGCGCGTATTTTTCCTGACTGACATCTATCCAGCGCGCGACTTCAGCCCGCTCCAGCGTTGAACCATCGCCGACAAATCGCATGACCGCGACGTCCGCGCAAAGTGCTGCGAAGTCATCCAGATCTGTCTTTTCAAACTGGCGGGCAATGAGTCTGTCCGTCTGAAACATCATGGTGAAACAGTAGTTGCTGCGCCCGCGTTAGGCTGCCGGAGAAGACGTTCCCTTAGGCCACCCGCCACCCGCAGGCTCAGGAGGATCCCGACCGTCCCGCCTGCGAATTCGTTCGTCCCACGAGGAACCAGAGCATTGGGCCGAAAACTGGCAGCGCGAACACAATCAATAGCCAGAGCGCCCGGCCGGACGGCGTGTGATTAGTGCTCCGCGCGATGCTGATCAGCGCACCAATGAAAGTTGCGGCACAGATCATGCCGGCAACAATGACCATGACCTCCCACGCAGAAGGGACGATCGGATTCACGCTCTCGGCACCAGCCAGCAACAGCAACTTTCATTCCCCCAATTTCGATTCTCGGCCCGCGTTCCCAATTGGAGTTCGCGGGTGCCGAAAACCCTACAGCTACTCCCGCCCTGACCATAGTCACGGCTGAGCAGGGAAGGCCGCCGCGCACTTGGAGAAGTCCCGAGAGGTTAGGCCGGGCCCGTGTAACTGGGTCCGGCCGCTGGGATCAGGCCACTCCGTCTGCGGCGATCGTCGCGCGGCCGCGCACGAACGCCCGCACCATTGGACATGCCCTCCCCTGGCGCGCACGACTGGACATGTCCCTCGCTGCCGCCTGCCGGCCCGGGACATGCCCCCCGTTGGTCGCGGCCAGTGGACATAGTGGCATTATGTCCACTCCTGGCCGCCGGGGCTGGGCATGTCCCGCGGGCAAGCAGCGGAGGAAGCCGGGATGAACGGGCAATGCCGGGCCGGGCCGGACCCCTGTGACTGAGCTGGGGTCCGGCCGCTGGGGTCCGCCTAGGCTGCTGCCACCGCCGCGCGGCTGCGCACGAACGCCTGGACGCAGGCCTCGACGTCGTCGGAGCTGTGCGCGGCGGAAAGCTGGACGCGGATCCGGGCTGCGCCCTTGGGGACCACCGGGTAGCTGAATGCCGTGACGAAGACGCCGTGGTGGAGCATGGCGTCGGCCACCTTGGCCGCCATGACGGCGTCGCCGAACATGACCGGGACAATTGCGTGCTCGCCGGGAAGCAGGTCGAAGCCTTCCTCGCTCATGCGGTTCCGGAAGAGCTCCGCGTTGGCGAAGAGTTTGCCGCGCAGTTCGCCGGAGTTCTCCACGAGGTCCAGGGCCTTGAGCGTGGCCGCGACGATCGCCGGGGCCAGCGAGTTGGAGAACAGGTAGGGGCGGGCCTTCTGGCGAAGCATGGCGATGACTTCGCTGCGGCCGGAGACGTAGCCGCCGGAGGCGCCGCCGAGGGCCTTGCCGAAGGTGCCGGTGTAGATGTCCACGCGGTCCGAGACTCCGGCGTGCTCCGGCGTGCCGGCACCGGTGGCGCCCATGAAGCCCACGGCGTGGGAATCGTCCACCATGACCAGGGCGTCGTACTTCTCGGCGAGGTCGCAGATTGCTTCGAGCGGGGCCAGGAAACCGTCCATCGAGAAGACGCCGTCCGTGACGATGATCTTGCGGCGGGCCGGGTTCTCCTGGGTGCTGGCCGCAATCAGCTTCGCCTCGAGGTCTGCCATGTCCTGGTTGGCGTAGCGGAAGCGCTGGGCCTTGCAGAGCCGGATCCCGTCAATGATGGAGGCGTGGTTCAGGGCGTCGGAGATGACGGCGTCTTCCGGGCCGAAAAGCGACTCGAAGACACCTCCGTTGGCGTCGAAGCAGCTGGAGAACAAAATGGTGTCCTCGGTGCCGAGGAACTTCGAGACGCGCTGCTCGAGTGCCAGATGCAGGTCCTGGGTGCCGCAGATGAAGCGGACGCTGGCCATGCCGAAGCCGCGCTCGTCCATTGCGGTCTTCGCGGCGGCGATGATGTCGGGGTGGTCCGCGAGGCCCAGGTAGTTGTTGGCGCAGAAGTTCAGCACGTCCGCGCCGGACTCGCCGATCTGCCCGGCCTTGATGCGGTTGGCCTGCGGCGAGTCGATGTGCCGCTCGGTCTTGAACAGGCCGGCGCTGCGGATCTCGTCGAGTTCGTGCTGCAGCTGGTCCTTGATGGCTGAATACATGGGTTGGCTCCTCAGCTGGTTGGATGCGGGGGCAAAATGCGGGCGGGTCGGGAAGGGGTTCTGAAAAGGGGCTGGCCTAGAAGACGGTCCAGTCGAGGACCACCTTGCCGCCGACGCCGGCGCGGGCCACTTCGAAGCCCTTTTCCCAGTCGGTGGCCGGCAGTGTGTCTGTGACGACGGCCGAGATGTTCGCGTGCAGGACCGGGTTGGAGGCGAGCATGGCGCTCATCGCGTACCAGGTCTCGAACATTTCGCGGCCGTAGATGCCCTTCATGGTCAGCATGTGCGTGACCACCTTGCCCCAGTTGATGTCGATGGACTGGCTGGGCAGTCCCAGCATCGCGATCCGGCCGCCGTGGTTCATGTTGTCGATCATCTCAGGCAGCGCGGTGGGGTGTCCCGACATTTCCATGCCGATGTCGAAGCCTTCGCGCATGCCCAGTTCACGCTGGGCGTCCTTGACCCGCATCTTCGAGACGTCGATCGCGAGGTCGACGCCGAGCTGCCGGGCCAGTTCGAGGCGGGGGGCGGAGACATCGGTGATGGCGATCTTGCGGGCGCCGGCGTGGCGGGCGACGGCGATCGCCATCAGGCCGATGGGGCCGGCGCCGGTGATCAGGACGTCCTCGCCGACCAGCGGGAAGCTCAGGGCGGTGTGGACGGCGTTGCCGAACGGGTCGAAGATGGCGCCCAGTTCCGGGGTGACGGACGGGTCCTGGTGGACCCAGACGTTGGTCTCGGGGATGACAACGTACTCGGCGAAGGCGCCGTCGCGCTGGACGCCGACGCTGACGGTGTTGATGCACATCTGCCTGCGGCCGGCGCGGCAGTTGCGGCAGATCCCGCAGACGATGTGGCCTTCGCCGGAGACGCGGTCGCCCACCTTGACGTCCAGGACGTCCTCGCCGATTTCCACGACCTCGCCGTAGAACTCGTGGCCGGCGATCAGGGGGGCGTTGATGATGCCCTGCGCCCAGGCGTCCCAGGCCTGGATGTGCAGGTCTGTGCCGCAGATGCCGGTGGTCATGACGCGGATCTTGACGCCGCCGGGGCCGGTCTCCGGCTCGGGACGGTCGACGAGTTCGAAGCCTGCGTGGGCGCCGGCCTTGTAGAGAGCCTTCATGGGTCTGCCTAACTGTGTGGAACGCACCGGAAAGGATGCGGTCGTGTGGGACAACTCACCCCATTAGACCCATCCAAAAGCATTAGCACAACCGAATTTTTCTCAATCGACGAATTAGCAATTGCTGTTGCATAGAATGGCTGGCATGGAAATCCACCAGCTGGAAATGCTGCGCGAACTCGGAGCCCTGGGAAGCGTCAAGGCCGTCGCCGAAACCCTCCTCGTGACCCCGTCGGCCGTGTCCCAGCAACTGGCCGCGCTGCAGAAGACCGTGGAGGTGCCGCTGACCCGCAAGGAGGGCCGGAACCTGGTGCTGACGGAGGCGGGACAGGTCCTGGCGGACGCCGGGGCCGCCGTCGTGAGCGCCATGGCGGATGCGAAGATGGCGATCGGCGCGTACCACGGCTCTCCGGTCGCTCCGGTGACGCTCAGCGGCTTCCACAGCGCCGGGCAGGCGCTCTTCGCGCCGCTGGCGCGGTTCCTGGACGGCCCCGGCCAGCCGCGGATCCTGCTCTCGGACGAGGACGTGGCCCAGCAGGATTTCCCGGCCCTGACGGCACGCTATGACCTGGTGCTGGCGCACCGGATGGACCACAGCCCGCGCTGGCCCGAGGAACGCGTCGCGGTGATCCCGCTGGCGCACGAGCCCCTGGATGTGGCCCTGCCCGCCGGGCACCGGCTGGCCGGTCAGCGTGCAGTGACGGCCGACGACGTCGTGGGCGAACCGTGGGTGACCAGCCGGGCAGGCTACTCCCCCGCGGACGTGCTCTCCGCCGTCGCGGCCGTTTCCAGCCGCGAGCTGAACATTGTGCACCGGATCAACGACTATTCGACCGTGGCGGCGCTCGTGGCGGCCGGCGGCGTGATCGGCCTGCTGCCGCGGCACACCGCGCGGCCCGTGCTGAATCCGGACATCGTGCTGCGGCCGCTGGAGGGCATCAGCACCCGGCGCCGGATTGACCTCCTGGCCAGGCCCGAGAACCTTAAACGCACATCGGTCATGATGGTCTGCGAAGCGCTTCAGACCATCATGACCGATTTAGTGGGTGGCTAGGACCTAGCCTTCGACGCCGAGGCGCTGCAGGATCAGTTCACGGACGCGGCCGGCGTCGGCCTGCCCGCGGGTGGCCTTCATGACGCCGCCGACGATCGCGCCGATCGCCTGGAGCTTGCCGCCGCGGATCTTGTCCGCGACGTCGGGCTGCGCGGCGAGGGCCGCGTCGATGGCTTCCAGGAGGGGGCCGTCGTCGGAGACCACGGCGAGGCCGCGCTGCTCGACGATTTCCGCCGGGGTGCCCTCGCCGGCGAGCACGCCGTCCAGGACCTCGGAGGCCATCTTGTTGTTGATCTTGCCCTCTTCGACCATCTTGTTCAGTTCCACGATCGTGGCCGGTGCGACGCCGAGCTGGCCGGGGTCGACGTCGGCGTTCTTGGCGCGTCCGACGATCTCGCCCATCCACCATTTGCGGGCCACGGTGGCGGTGGCGCCGGCGGCGATGGTTTCCTCGATCTCGTCCATGACGCCGGCGTTGACGACGTCGCGGAATTCCAGGTCGGAGTAGCCCCAGTCGGCCTGCAGGCGCTTGCGGCGGGCGGCCGGCGGCTCGGGCAGCGTGGCGCGGAGTTCCTCGACCCATTCGCGGGAAGCGGTGATCGGGACCAGGTCCGGTTCCGGGAAGTAGCGGTAGTCGTCGGCGTCGGACTTGGCCCGGCCCGACGTCGTGGTCCGCGTGTCCTCGTGCCAGTGCCGGGTTTCCTGGGTGACCGGCTCGCCGGAGTCCAGGACGGCGGCGTGCCGCTGGATCTCGTAGCGGACGGCGTGTTCGACGGCGCGCAGCGAGTTGACGTTCTTGGTCTCCGAGCGGATGCCGAAGCGTTCGCGGCCGTGCGGGCGCAGCGAGACGTTGGCGTCGCAGCGGACGTTGCCGCGTTCCATCTTCGCGTCCGAGACGCCGAGGTTCTTCACGATCTCGCGCACGGCGGCGACGTAGGCCTTGGCCAGCTCGGGGGAACGGCTGCCGGCGCCCTCGATCGGCTTGGTGACGATCTCGACCAGCGGCACGCCGGAGCGGTTGTAGTCCACCAGGGAGTAGTCCGCACCCTGGATGCGGCCGGTGGCGCCGCCCATGTGGGTCAGCTTGCCGGCGTCCTCCTCCATGTGCGCGCGTTCGATCTCGACGCGGAACACGGTGCCGTCGGAGAGCTCGACGTCAAGGTACCCGTCGTACGCGATGGGCTCGTCGTACTGGGAGGTCTGGAAGTTCTTCGGGGTGTCCGGGTAGAAGTAGTTCTTCCGGGCGAAGCGGCACTTCTCGGCGATCTTGCAGTTCAGCGCCAGGCCGATCTTGATCGAGGACTCGATCGCGGTCTTGTTCACCACAGGGAGAACGCCGGGCATGCCGAGGTCCACCTCGTTGACGTTGGTGTTCGGCTCGTCGCCGAAGACGTTCGGCGCGGAGGAGAACATCTTGGTCTTGGTGTTGAGCTCCACGTGAACCTCGAAACCCAGGACGGGATCGTACTTCTCCATCGCCTCTTCGAAGCTGAGGGTTGCGTCAGTCATTAGTGTGAACCTCCGTGGCTCGCGACGGCATCATTAAGGGAAGTTGCTGTCAGTGATGGTGCCTTGTCCAGCAGCGGGCCGCCCCACTGCGCCTCGAGCAGCGATTCCAGGACCGCGCCGACGCGGTACAGCCGGGCGTCCTGGCGGGCCGGGGCCAGCAGYTGGATGCCGACCGGCAGTCCGTCCTCATCGGCCAGGCCGCCGGGCAGCGAGAGYCCSGGCACGCCTGCCATGTTGGCGGGGATGGTGGCGACGTCGTTGAGATACATCGCCAGCGGGTCGTTGAGCTTCTCGCCGAGCTTGAAGGCCGTGGTGGGGGCCGTCGGGGAGATCAGCACGTCGGCCTGGGCGAACGCGGCCTCGAAGTCGCGTTGGATCAGGGTGCGCACCTTCTGGGCCGAGCCGTAGTAGGCGTCGTAGTAGCCGGCGCTCAGGGCGTACGTGCCCAGGATGATGCGGCGCTTGACCTCATCACCGAAGCCGGCGGCACGGGTGGCRCCCATGACRCGTTCGATCGTCAGCGGYCCCTCTTCGGGCAGGACCCGCAGGCCGTACCGGACGCCGTCGAACTTGGCCAGGTTGGAGGAGGCCTCCGAGGGCATGATCAGGTAGTAGGCGCCCAGGGCGTACTTGAAGTTGGSGCAGGAGACCTCGACGATCTCGGCGCCCGCGCCCTTGAGCAGCTCGAGGGATTCGTTGAAGCGGTTCTCGACGCCGGCCTGGTAGCCCTCGCCGTGGAGCTCYTTGATGATGCCGATCTTCATGCCCTCGACRTTGCCGGTCCGGGCCGCGGCGACGAGGTCCTCCAGCGGGTCCGGGAGCGAGGTGGAGTCGCGCGGATCGTGCCCGCCGATCACCTGGTGCAGCAGGGCCGAGTCCAGCACGGTGCGGGAGACCGGGCCGATCTGGTCCAGYGAGGAGGCCATGGCGATCGCGCCGTAGCGGGAGACCCCGCCGTAGGTGGGCTTGACGCCGACCGTGCCGGTGACGGCGCCGGGCTGGCGGATGGAGCCGCCCGTGTCCGTGCCCAGGGCCAGCGGGGCTTCGAAGGCCGCGACGGCGGCAGCGGAGCCRCCGCCGGAACCGCCGGGGATGCGCTCCAGGTCCCACGGGTTGTGGGTGGGGCCRWAGGCGGAGTGCTCGGTGGAGGAGCCCATCGCGAACTCGTCCAGGTTGGTCTTGCCCAGGATCGGCATCTTSGCGGCGCGCAGGCGCTCGACSACRGTGGCGTCGTAGGGGCTGTTCCAGCCTTCGAGGATCTTCGAGCCGGCCGTGGTGGGCTGGCCGATGGTGACAATGAGGTCCTTGACGGCGATCGGCACGCCCGCGAGGACGTGGAGCTCGTCGGCGGCGGCRCCGCCCGCGGCGCGGATCGCGTCCACTTCGGCGGCGACGGCGAGCGCCTCCTCCGTGTTGACGTGCAGGAAGGCGTGGACCTTGCCGTCGACGGCGGCGATGCGGTCCAGGTACGCCTGGGTGACCTCGACGGCGGTGATCTCGCGGGCGGCCAGCTTCTCGGCGAGCGCGGCGGCGGAGAGGCGGATCAGTTCGTTGTTCTCAGTCATGGTCTTAGTCCTCATCCAGGATTGCCGGGACCTTGAAACGGCCTTCGTACGCGTCGGGGGCACCGGAGAGGGATTGCTCGGCCGTAAATGTGTGGCCCACGACGTCCTCGCGGAACACRTTGGTCAGCGGAATCGGGTGMGACGTGGCCGGGACGTCGTCACCGGCAGCTTCACTGACGGACTTCACTGATTCGACGATGACGGCGAGTTCGCCGGCCATCCTGTCGAGCTCTTCGGCACTCATCTCGATGTGCGCGAGTTGCGCGAGATGCGCGACGTCGTCGCGGTTGATCGCAGCCATGGATCTCCCCTGCAAGTTCGGATTATTTTCCGTCCCAGTCTACGTGGATTGAACTGCGGTTACCGTCGGACGCCGAGATGACAGTTCGCGGCAATGTTTTGTGCAAACACTGCCGCGAACTGTCATCTCGTGGGGGGCTTAGCCGATGCCGATGGCTCCGGTGAGGACTCCTACTCCCAGCATGACCAGGGAGATGACGGCCGTGCGCCAGAGGACCTTCTTGTGGTGGTCGCCCAGGTCCACCTTGGCCAGGGAGACCAGGAGCAGGATGGCCGGGACCAGGGGGCTCTGCAGGTGGAAGGGCTGGCCGGTGATGGAGGCCCGGGCCATGTCGGCGGCGCTGACGCCGTAGTGGGCCGCCGTCTCGCTCAGRACCGGCAGGACGCCGAAGTAGAAGGCGTCGTTGCTCATGAAGAACGTCATCGGGATGCTCAGGACGCCGGTGATGACGGCCATCAGCGGGCCCATGTCGGACGGGATGATCTGGACCAGCCATTCCGACATTGCCTTGACCATGCCCGTGCCGTTGAGRACGCCGGTGAGGACCGCGGCGGCCATGACCATGCTGACGACGGCGACAATCGAGGGTGCGTGGGCGATCAGCTGGGCGCCCTGGTCCTTGACGTTGGGGAAGTTGACCAGCAGGGCGATGGCGGCGCCGACCATGAAGACGAACGGCAGCGGAATGATGTTGGCRACCAGCGTCACCATGACCGCGACCGTCAGGCCGAGGTTGAACCAGAACAGCTTGGGRCGSAGGGTCTTGCGGTTGGGGTCCAGGGCGGTGTCGGCCAWGGCGGAGTCGCGGTCGTCAACGAGGACGTCGGTGCGTTCCAGGACTGCAACGGAGGATCCCTCCGGGGAGAGCCCSGCCGGCGAGTTTCCTGCGGGGCCGGAGCCCTTGCGGCCGCGGCCGGTTCCGGAASCGCCGGTCGAGCGGCCGCCGGTGCCGCCGTCGAACCCTTCAGCCGAGTCCGGCACGCCCCAGATTTCCGGCGCAACGGCGCGGAGCCGGTTGCGCTCCTGCAGGCCGAGCAGCCAGGAGAAGACCAGCACCACAACAAGGCCGGCGATCAGGGACGGGATCATGGGAACGAAGACATCGTTGACATCGAGCTTCAGYGCGGTGGCGGCGCGGGCGGTGGGACCGCCCCACGGCAGGATGTTCATGGTGCCGTTGGCCAGGCCGGCMACRCAGGTCAGGACCACGGGGCTCATCTTGAGCCGMAGGTAGACCGGCAGCATCGCCGCGGTGGTGAGGATGAAGGTAGTGGAGCCGTCGCCGTCGAGGGACACTGCTGCGGCGAGGATGGCCGTGCCGAGGACCACCTTGGCGGGGTCGTTGCCGAGCTTGCGCAGGATGAACCGGACCAGGGGGTCAAAGAGTCCGACGTCGATCATCAGGCCGAAGTAGATGATCGCGAACATCAGCAGCGCTGCCGTGGAGGTCATGGACTTCATGGAATCCATGACCATGGGTCCGATGCCGAGGCCCGCGCCGGCGAAAAGCCCGAAGATTGTGGGGACGATGATGAGCGCCAATACGGGCGTCAACTTCTTCKTCATGATCAGCACCATGAATACCGCGATCATGGCGAATCCTAGTAATACCAGCACGGCCGGCTCCTTCTTCTTTGAATGACACCACTCCGGTGTGATGCGCACTACAGACGTTAGAGTGGCGCCCGTCACGGCTGGGCCTTTGGCTCAATTGATTGGCATACTGCTTATTGGACGCATTTTGCGCATTTTGCTCACGTCCCTATCGACCACCAGGCAGGAGCCCGATGAAGCGCCGCACACCTCTGCCGRCCCTGCGCTTTTCCACTCAGACGCTGCTGCTGCAGCTCGGCGTCGTGGCGCTCGTGGTCCTGCTGAGCAGCGCCGTCCACGCCTGGCTGACCTACGACCGGCTGGGCCGCGAAGCGGAGAACCAGGCGCTGACCCTGGCCCGGACGGTGGCCTCGGACCCCTCGGTWCGGGCAGACGTCCAGTCCATCAGCGCCCTGCCCGCCGCTCCCCCGGCGGCAGAGCTGCTGGCCGGCCCGTTGATGGCTGCCGCCGAGGGCGCCCGCACCCGCACCGGGGCCCTGTTCGTGGTCATCACGGACGAGACCGGCATCCGGCTGGCGCACCCGGACGCGGAACGGCTGGGCGAAAAGGTCAGCACCGACCCCTCCGAGGCCCTCGCCGGCAAGGGGGTCACCACGCGCAACACGGGCACGCTGGGTCCGTCCGCCGGGGCCAAGGTCCCGGTGTTCGCCCCGGACTCCACGGCGGTGGTGGGCGAGGTGAGCGTGGGCTACTCCACCGAAACGATCAGCCAGAGCCTGGCCCGGGACATCCTCCCCATCGCCGTCACCGCCGCCGGGGCGCTCCTGGCCGGCGTGCTGGCCTCCTTCCTGTTGCGGCGGCGGCTCCAGCGGCTCACCCTCGGGCTGGAGCCCGAGGAGATCAGCACGCTCGTCCACGACCAGGTGGCCGTGTTGCAAGGGGTCGACGACGGCGTGATCGGCGTCGCGGCCGACGGCCGGGTCAGTGTCTTCAACGCCGCCGCCCAGCGGCTGCTCGGCGTTCCYGACCTCGCGGGCACCGCCTGGGCCGCGGCTCCGGTCCCGGCGCAGCTCAAGGCCCTGACCCGGGCCGAYGCGGCCGAGGGCGACGCCGTGGARCTCGTCGCCGGCGGCCGGGTCCTGGTGGCGAGCGCCCGCAAAGCCCTGCATGGCCGCGAGGACCTGGGCTGGGTGGTGATGCTGCGGGACCGGACCGAGCTGCAGCAGCTGACCCGCCAGCTCGACGCCGTCGGCACCATGTCCGYTGCCCTGCGGGCGCAGCGCCACGAGTTCGCCAAYCAGCTGCACACGATTGCCGGCTTYATGAGCATCGGCCAGCCYCAGCAGGCCCAGGACTACCTYGCCAAACTGGCSGGCACCGGGCCGCTGGCGTTCCCGGTGGACCAGGCCGAGCTGCTCCAGGACCCCTATCTGCAGGCCTTCCTTGGCGCCAAGGGCGTCGAGGCGGACGAGCGCGGCGTGAGCCTGCGCCTCGGCCCCGAATCCGTGGTCCGCGGCCACGTCACCGARCCCCAGGAYGTCACCACCGTCCTGGGGAACCTGATCGACAACGCSGTGAACGCSGCCGTCGCCGGCTCGGCGGCCGAACGCTGGGTGGAAGTCGAAGTGCTCGACGAACCGGGAAMCGRSGGCGGCCCCGGCACCCTGCACATCGTCGTCGCGGATTCCGGCGACGGCCTGGGCTCGGCAATCACTGGTGACGGGGCGGAGGGGGCAGATGCGGTCTTCTCGGAGGGCTTCACGACCTCGGAACACCCGGCGCGGGCCGGGGCCGGGCARGGCCTGGGGCTGGCGTTGTCCCGGCAGCTCGCACGCCGCCGCGGCGGGGACGTGCGGATCCTGGAYCCSGGCTCCCCCGGCGGCCCGGGCGCCGTGTTCGTCGCCACGCTSCCGGGAACCACACTGCCGGGAACCACACTGCCGGGAACCACACTGCCCGGAACGACACTGCCGGGAGCCATWCAGCCAAACGGAGAGGACAACGATGTCTGAGGATTTCAGGGTGCTCATTGTCGACGATGACTTCCACGTCGCCAARCTGCACGCCGCCTAYGTGGATTCGGTGGCCGGCTTCCTGGCGCTGCCGCCGGCCGGMTCGGCCTCSCAGGCCCTGCAGGCCATTCACAGCCTGCGCCCGGACCTGGTGCTGCTGGACGTCTACCTCCCGGACGCTTCGGGCCTGGACCTGCTGCACCAACTGGACGTGGACACCGTGATCCTCAGCGCGGCCTCGGACACGGCCTCGCTGCGGCTCGCATTCCGCCGCGGGGCACTRGGCTACCTGCTCAAGCCCTTCACGTCCGAATCCCTCTCGCAGCAGCTSCGCTCCTACGCCCGCTACCGGCGGATCCTGGGCCAGCCGGGCTCCGTCAGCCAGGAGACGGTGGAACGGGCCAAGCGCGCCCTGATCCCGGGCGATGTGGTCGCCTCGGCSCGGCCCCGTTCGGCCACCGAGGCMGCGGTGCTCGAGTCCCTGGTTCCCGGYGAGCAGTATTCCGCCGCCGACGTCGCCGCCCGGGTCGGYGTGTCCCGGGCCACCGCCCAACGGTATCTGTCCGCGCTGGCGGACGACGGCGCCGTCGACATCCAGYTGCGGTACGGCACCACGGGCCGGCCCGAGCACCGCTACGGGATCCCCGCCGCAACCGGCCACTAGCCCGCACAGCACCAGCAACTARCTGGCGTCAGGTTCCTTCTGCGCGTCCGCCTGCTCKGCCTGGACGGCCCTGAAGATGTTGCCGTGGATCATCTCCRCSCCGAGGCGCWCKATCACGCCGTCGCGYTCCAGCACCGCCCGGACGGMCGGCTTCAGCCGGGTCAGGCGCAGGTTGACGTCCGACTCCCGGGCCAGGTTCACGATGTCCGCCATCTTCGCTGCCCCYTGGGAGTCGACGAAGTTGATTCCGCCRCAGTCGAGCACAATCCCSGTGAGTCCGGGCGTGGACTGGATGACCTCGCGCARGCGGTCCTCCAGGGCGTCGGCGGTGGCRAAGAACAGGCCGCCGTCGAACCGGATGACGGCTATGCCGGGAACGGTCTCGTCGCCGGGRTGATCAGCGGCTTCGCGGAAGACCTGGGTGCCRGGCTCGCGGCCGAGGGAGGGCATCTCGGGRTGGGTGGCCACCCGGACGAGCCAGATGAGCGARAGTCCGATCCCGATGACGACGCCGGCGAGCACGCCGAAGATGAGGGTGCCGATGATCGCCGCGACCGCAATCCAGAAGTCGAACTTCTGCACCCGGGCAAGCCGGCGCATTTCCGGCAGGTTCATCATGCCCATGACCACGGCCTCGATGATCAGCGCCGCSAGTACCGGTTTGGGCAGGATCGAGAACAGSGGCGCCAGGAAGAGCAGCGTGAGCAGCACGGTGACCCCCGAGGTGAGGGAGGCAAGCCCGGTCTTCGCYCCGGAGTGGTCATTCAGCGAGCTCGCGGACAGGCTGGTGGAGACGGGCATCCCTTTGAAGAGTCCCGCGGTGATGTTGGCCAGCGACTGGGCAATGGATTCCTGGTTGATGTCGATCTGGTAGCGGTGTTTGGCGGCGAACGCCCGGGCATCCCCGGCGGTCTGGGAGAAGCCGATCAGGACCAGCGCCACCGCCGCGACAGCCACTGTTCCCACGTGGTCCCACATCAGCTGGCCGTTCGGGACCTGCAGCGAGGGCAGCCCGCTGGGGACGTCGCCTACGAGGGCCACGCCCTTGGCCCCGAGATCGAACAGTGCCGCGGCCAGCAGCCCRCCCACCACCAGGACCAGGGCGCCGGGGACCTTGGGCGCGATCGCCTTCAGTCCGAAGACSACTACCAGCGCGATCACGCCAACCACCACTGTGGTTTGCTGGGCCTCGCCCAGGGTCCCCAGCCATGACCASAGTTCCTGGATCGGGTTCGAGCCGGTGACCTCGGTCCCGGTGAGCTTGGGAAGCTCACCGATCACGACGTCGATCGCCGCGCCGAAGAGGAACCCGGTGACCACGGCCCTGGAGAGGAACTGCGCAATCCASCCCATCTTCAGGACGGCCAGAAGCAGGAACAGGATCCCGGAGGCAAGGGTGATTCCCGCAACGAACGAGGCAACATCCTGCTCGYTGGTGATGCCWGCCGCGAGCACGGCACTCGCGGCCACCGCCGCCAGGCCGGAGCTCGGCCCCATGGAGATCTGCCGGCACGTGCCGAAGATCGCATAYACGATGGCGCCGGCGGCCGCGGCATACAGGCCGTTCTGCAGCGGTACGCCGGCGATTCCGGCRTAYCCCAGGTTCTTCGGAACGATCAGGGCCGCCACCGTGACTCCGGCGATCAGGTCGCCGCGCAGCCACGTGCGGTCATACGAGCGGAACTGGCCAATGATCGGGACCCCGGCCGGACCTCTTCCCTGCGCCCTCTTCATGGGCCAGTCTTACTCCAAGTCCSGAGGTTCCACCAGAGTCCGGCGCCGGCGCCCGGCACAAGCAACCGGTTTCTAGCTGGCGCTCTTCTGGGCSACGAGTTCGATCTCGACGAGCATCTTGGGGTCCAGGAACGGCAGCACGTGAACCAGGGAGAGRGTCGGGCGGATGTCCCCGAAAACCTCACCGTGGGCGCGGCCGGCCTCTTCCCACTTGCTGATGTCCGTCAGGTACAGCTTGGACTGMACSACGTCTTCGAAGCCGAAGCCGGCSTCGGCCAGGACKGCGCCGAGCTTYTGCAGGATGTAGCTGGTTTGGGTGTAGAAGTCGTCGCCGACAATTCCGTCGTCGCCGCTGGCGGCCGTCGCGGAAATGTASAGGGTGTTGTCCACCTGGACAGCCCGGGAATAGCCGAGTGTCTGTTCCCAGGTGGAGCCGGTGCCGAAGGTTTTGCGCATGGTGTGCCTTTCGCAGTTGCCGCAGGGATCGGCACAACTGTAGGTCGCAAGGCACTCGGGCCGCCAAACCCGGCGGCTTTGTGTCGTGCGGTGCGGCGGCACGGGGCGGGGCGGCGGGGCGGGCAGGCTGGCAGATGGGCGCCGCTGCCGGGGCYTASAGCTCCTGGCGGTAGACGAGCAGTTTGATGTCTGTGCCGGGGACCAGCCAGTCGCGGTCCGGTGCCCGGMGGAAGCCGGTTTTCCGGTAGAGGCCGTGGGCGCTTTCCCAGCTCTGGCCCGTKGTGAGGGCCACGGCGCCGATGCCCGGCAGCGACCTGGCRTGCTCGATGATGGCCTCGACCATGGTCTTGCCGGCGCCRCTGCGCTGGACCGCCGGGTCCACCACGAGCATGCGGAACTCCAGTTCGTCGCTGAGGGCAATGTCCGCGTACGGCTCGCCCGCGACCGCCAGCGTGACCGAGCCGAGGATCCGGCCGTCGCGCTCCGCGACCCACACCGTCGCGTCAGCKGCGCGCTGCCCGACGTTCTGGATCTGGCGCATGTACGGGTGGTCCGCGCTCTCGAAGTAGCCCGCCGCCAGGTAGGCGTCCCGGGTGATGCGCGCWATGGCGTCGAAGTCGGCCGGAACGGCGGGGCGAATGAGGATCTGCGAAGGCACCTGTCAATGGTACGGGCGTCCGGCGCCGGTCACCCCCGGAACCGCCGTTTCCGTGACTGAACTATCACTACAGCGCTCAGGGACTACCTCGCTCAGGCACCGCCCTCGGGCACTGCGCCGCTTAGAGCGGGAACTTGCCGGAGAGTTCCAGCGAGCCGGCGCACGTCCAGGCGGCCAGGCGCTCGTCGTCGGACGGTCCGCCGGCCAGGGGGCTGGTGAGCCGGGGCCGCCGSACCCAGCAGCCTGCYTCCTCGGCGACCAGGGCCCCGGCGGCGAARTCGTGTTCGTTGAGCCCGCGCTCGCCATAGGCGTCGTGGGTGCCGTCCGCGACGAGGCACAGGTCCAGCGCCGCCGACCCGAGCCGGCGCATGTCGGCGAAGCCGTCCATCAGGCTGCCCAGGGCGGTGGCCTGTTCCGCCCGCACGTCGGCGTCGTAGCTGAAGCCCGTGGCCAGGATCTGGCCGGTCCGGCCGGGGACCGGGCCCAACAGGGCGGTCAGCCGGCCCTGCTCCTGGAGCCAGGCCCCCTCGCCGCGGGACGCGTAGTAGGTGCGTCCCAGCGCCGGTGCGCTGACGACACCGGCCAGCCAGACGCCGTCGGCGTCCGCCACCGCCACGGAGGTGGCGTAGTAAACGATGTTGCGGATGAAATTGGTGGTGCCGTCGAGCGGGTCGATGGACCAGCGATATCCGCTGGGCTCGGCAGGCAGGACGGTGCCGCCCTCCTCCCCCGTGATGATGTCCCGCGGCCGGGCTGCGGTGATGACCTCGCGGACGGCGGCCTCGGCGGCAAGGTCGAAAGCCGTCACCCAGTCACCGGAGTCACCCTTGTTGCTGACGTCCAGGGCGGCGGTCTCCCGGGTGGCCAGGACCGCGGCCCCSGCTGCCGCRGCCGCCTTGGCCAGCTCCAGCAACTCCGCGGTGCCGGGGTCCGCAGCGGAGGTGCCAGCGGGATGTGAGCTCATTCGGCCGCTGCCGCAGCTTCGACGCCGAGGGACCCGCSGCCGTCGTCGTCCACGTCAGSCAMACTGTCCGCRCCGGCATCCGCGGCGCTGTCCGCGCCGGCCGGMCCGTCCGCCAGCAGCGCCCGGAAACCGTCCTCATCCAGGACGGGGACGCCGAGCTGYTCGGCYTTGTCCAGTTTGGTGCCGGCGTTCTCGCCCGCCACCACGTAGCTGGTGTTCTTCGAGACCGAACCGGCCGCCTTGCCGCCGCGGATCAGGATGGCTTCCTTGGCCTCGTCGCGGCTGAAGCCCTCGAGGCTTCCGGTCACCACGATGGTCAGCCCTTCCAGGGTCCGTGGCGTGGATTCGTCKCGTTCATCCGCCATCCGGACGCCGGCGGCCGCCCAGCGGTCCACGATCTCGCGGTGCCAGTCCTCGGCGAACCATTCCGTCAGCGCYTGGGCGATGACYGGGCCGACGCCGTCSACGTGGGCGAGCTCCTCTTCGGAGGCMCTCCGGATGGCGTCCATGCTGCCGAACGCGGTGGCGAGCGCGCGGGAGGCCCGCGGGCCGACATGCCGGATGGACAAGGCCACCAGGATCCGCCACAGCGGCTGGGCCTTGGCTTTCTCCAGTTCGCGGAAGAGCTTGTCCGTGGTGGCGGTGGGCTTGGACGGGGTCTTGGTGGTGGCCTTGGTGAAGAAGTAGGGCACCAGCTCCACTTCGCCGGTGGCCACGCCCTTGGAGCGCTTCTCGCGGCGGACGCGGACGTCGGCCAGCTGCTCCGGGGTGAGGTCGAACAGTGTCGCCTCCGTGGTCAGCGGCGGGTCCGAGGGYTCGGCSGGCTGGGTCAGGGCGATGGCGGCTTCCCAGCCGAGGGCCTCGATGTCGAAGGCGCCGCGGCCGGCGAGGTGGAAGACGCGTTCGCGCAGCTGCGCCGGGCAGGACCGGGAGTTGGGGCAGCGGATGTCCACGTCCCCTTCCTTCCCGGGCGCCAGSGGTGTGCCGCAGGAGGGGCACTCGGTGGGCATGATGAAGTCGCGCACGGGCGGGTCCTGGGCGTCCCGGAGCGCCAGGACCGGGCCGACRATTTCCGGAATGACGTCGCCGGCTTTGCGCAGCACCACGATGTCKCCGATCTTCACGCCTTTGGCAATGACCACTTCCTGGTTGTGCAGGGTGGCCATTTCCACGGTGGAGCCGGCGACCTTGACCGGTTCCATCACACCGTACGGSGTGACCCGGCCGGTGCGGCCGACGTTGACGGCRATGTCCAGCAGCTTGGTGTGGACCTCTTCCGGCGGGTACTTGTAGGCCACGGCCCAGCGGGGCACCCGGGTGGTGTAGCCCAGGGCCCGCTGTGTGGCGAAGTGGTCCACCTTGATCACGATGCCGTCGATCTCGTGGGTGAGGCTGTGCCGCTTGTCCCCGTAACGTTTGATGAAGGCCAGCACGTCCGCCAGCCCGGGCAGGACCTCGAAGTACGGGCTGGTGGGCAGTCCCCACTCGGCGAGCTTGCGGTAGGTCTCGGACTGGCTGGCGGTTTCGAGTCCCTCGCGGGCGCCGATGCCGTGGACGTACATCCGCAGCGGCCGCTTGGCGGTTTCCGCGGGGTCCTTCTGCCGCAGTGATCCTGCGGCGGCATTGCGCGGGTTGGCCAGCGGCGCCTTGCCGGCCGCGATCAGGGCTTCRTTGAATTCCGCGAAGGCCTGGGACGGGATRAAGACTTCGCCGCGGACTTCCATCTCGRCCGGGAAGCCGGTGCCGCTGAGCTGCTGCGGGATTTCCTTGATGGTCAGGACGTTGTGGGTGATGTCCTCGCCGGTGGTGCCGTCSCCGCGGGTGGCGGCCCGGACCAGCGCGCCGTCGCGGTAGAGCAGGTTGACGGCCAGGCCGTCGATCTTCAGTTCGGTGAGCCACGACGCCCTTGGGCTGCCATTGCCGCCGTTGCCGATYTTGGCAAYGCCTGCCTCGGCCTTCACCATCCARGCCTCMAGCTCYTCGAGCGAGAASACATCCTCCAGGCTGTACATCCGCTGCAGGTGCTGGACGGCSGTRAASGCGGCCGAGACCTCGCCGCCGACTTCCTGSGTGGGCGAATCGTTGGCMACCARTTCCGGGTGCAGGGCCTCGAGGGTTTCCAGCCGCCGGTAGAGCTCGTCGAACTCGGCGTCGGAGATGATCGGCGCATCYTCYTGGTAGTACGCAAAGCGGTGTTTGCGGACCTGTTCGACGAGGTCCTCGTACTCCTCGCGGACGTCCCCGGAGGGCGTTTGTGTRTCTTCTGCTGCGGTGTTCCCTGTGCTCACAGACCTATCCTGCCCTAGATCACGGCACTTGTCCGGTCCAGTGCCCGTCCTGTCAGGACTGCGCATCTCCGGCTGCAAACGTAGCGTCAACCACGATCGCTGTGATGTTGTCCCGTCCGCCGCTGCGCAACGCCGCCTGGATCAGTTCGTCGACGGCCGCCTGGGGGTCCGCCTCAGACTTCARGATGCCGCCAATCTGCTCATCGCTCAGCTCTCCGTTGAGGCCATCGGAGCAGACCAGCATCCTGTCGCCTTCTTCAAGGGGAAGCAGCCAGTAGTCGGCTTCGGAGTCGTCGCCGGTTCCCAGGGCGCGTGTCACMACGTGCCTGCGCGGATAGACGGCGGCCTCSGCYTCGGTGATCTGCCCGGCGTCGAAAAGTTCCTGCACCTCGGAATGGTCAACACTGACCTGCGTGAGCCTGCCGTGGCTGTACCGGTAGGTGCGTGAATCGCCGATGTTAAGCACGAGCCAGTGYGGACCGTCCGGCTGTTCGACTACCACGACGCCGGTCAGGGTGGTTCCGGCGCGGGACCCGGTAGCGTGACGGATGCCGGCGTCGGCCATGAGCACGTACTCCTGGAGGATGGCGGCCGTTGCGTTCCGGACCCCYGWCTTCACCTGGGGCARCTCCGCCARGGTGCGMACGCAAATGCCGCTYGCGACTTCGCCGGCCTCATGGCCGCCCATGCCGTCCGCCACYGCRAAGACGGGATCGGTGGCGATGAAGGAGTCCTCGTTCATCTCGCGGCGCAGCCCCCGGTCGGTGCCGTACCCGCAGCGCAGGCGCGGTCCCCGCCCGTCCGACGGCGGGAAGGTGGAGTCTGGCGTTGGGTTCATCGTGGTCCTCAAGAAAGTGTGCGCGTGGGTCGACGGCGGTCACAAACCCGGGCCGAGCGCAACTGCCGGTCCGACTATTGCATATGGCCGTACAACTGAGAAGCCCGCCACGCGCTGCAGCCGGCTGATCCGGCTCAGTCCAGGATGAGGCCCCGGCCCTCGCCGGGCTGCAGCAGCACCGGGTGGATTTCGCCGAACCCGCGGACGTCCTCGGCYGTGCGGGGCACCAGGATRAAGCGTTCGTCCTGTTCCAGCGCGGCCGCTGTCATCGAATCCACCAGCACGGTGCCGGGGTCCGCGAGGGCGGTCAGGCGTGCGGCGAGGTTGACKGTGGGTCCGTAGATGTCGCCCAGGCGGGAGAGGATGCGGCCCCAGACCATGGCCACGCGGGCCTGCGGCAGGATCTCGTCCTCGGTGAAGGCGCGGGAGAGGGCCAGGGAGATCTCGGCGCCGGCCGCGGGGGTTTCGGCGATGTAGAGGACTTCGTCGCCGACGGTCTTGACCAGCCGGCCGCCGCCGACAGAGATGATTTCGGCGCAYTTGTTTTCGAAGCGCTGCACCAGCTGGGCGAGGGTTTTCTCGTTCATCCGGCGMGACAGGCTGGTGTAGGACACGAGGTCGGCGAAGCCGACCGCCCGGGCCAGCGGCAGCGGGGAATCGTCCTCGTCGCCTTCGCGGCCCTCTTCGCTGGACTGCAGCCCGGCCTCGGCCCGGACGGCGAGGCGCTGCACACCGGCGTTGAGCTGCCGGCGCCAGGAATAGACGAGCATTTCCTCGAGGGCGTCGATCAGGTTGGGCAGTTCGCTGACGAGCCGCTTCCGCGCGACGGCGTCCGGCACGCCCTGCTCCTGGACCATGTCCTCCACCAGGGCCTCGATCTGCCACACGACCATCCGGTCGGTCATCTGGCCGATGGCCCGGGTGATCGAGATKGCGGCTTCCTCGGTGAGCTTGCCGTCACGCACCAGGTCCACGATGGTGGACAGGGCGGACTGGTCGCGCTCGGTGAAAGCGACATCCTCATCCCCGAGGTTGGGAAAGCCCAGGGCGCGCCAAAGTTTCCGGGCCGAAAGCAGGGACAGGCCGGCACCGGCGGCGACTTCCCGGCGCCGGAGCTTGCGTTCGCCGCCCAGCAGCCGGGCTTCCAGGGCCTTGGCGGCGAGCCGGTCGGCGGACATGGTTCCGGTGGGCGGGGCTACAGGTTCGGGGTCGGGCCCAGGTTCGAAGTCCTCAGCGGCGACGTCGKGYCCGCCGTCGGCCGGTTCGTGTCCGGCAGGRGCAGGATYGTGTTGGGCGGGTTCGATGGGCTCTCCGGCMTCRGCGTCGAAGGAAGTGCCACTATCGAAGGAAGTCCCAGTGTCGAAGGTGGTCGCGGCGTCGCTGTCGGCCGCAGCCGGGTCGGCAGCGTGCTCGGGCTCCCGGGGTAAATCCGGGGCGGCGAGGTCGATGTCCTGGTGGACGTTCTCAGCGTTCATCTCTTCCACCTTCTTTCGTCTCCCACGGTGGGGCTTCGTCCGGGTTGTAGTTCATGCCATCGGCCCCGGACATCCCGCCTTTGGGGAGSTCGCYGATGGCSTCGAGCATGAAATTTCGGAATGTCGCGGCCTCCGGGACATCCGGAACSACCATTCCATCGGGGTACCCGGTCTCCAAGGATATATTCCCGGAGCGCAATAGGCGCTGCAACAACGATTGCTCAATGGCCACATTGCGGACGCTCGCGAGGGGAACCTGTTCATCGCGCCGCCGTAACATGCCGTAGCGGGTAACTAATCGCTGGCTGGTCAGGATGTAGCGCGTGGCGTGCCAGGCAACGACCCGCGGGAGGCAATAGCCCAGCAGCACCCACGCCGCCAGGCCMAGGCAAATAGCYACCAGCCACGGCGTCCAATCCTTGGGGATGAAGGGCACCAGCCTCGCRGGGCCGCCCTTGACCACCCAGGCACAGGCRTACGCGGCCAGCGCCGGAACAACRACAAAAAACAGCGCCGGGACAATGAGCATCCTGGGCTGGGGCCGGGTCACAACAATYACTTGCTCTCCCGGCACRAGCACTTTACGCATAGCCGCTTTCTGCCCCRSTGCGGCCTTCGCCCTGCCSGCCGGYCCCGGCCGGGTTCCACGGCCTGAGGTGCACGACGTCGCCTGCGGTCACSACGTGTTCGTGGCCCGCCGCATCAGTCACCAGGAGCGAACCATATTCGTCCAGGCGCGTGGCGTGGCCAATGATCTCGTGGTCGCCGGGGAGCTGGGCCCGGACCTGCTTGCCGAGGGTYGTCAGCAAGTGTTCCAGCCGCTTGTGCAGCGAGGGGCCGCCGGCCATGCCGGCGGCGGGGTCGCCGTCGGCGTTGCAGAAACTCCGGTAGAGGGCGGCGAAGCGGGACAGGTAGCTCTTCAGSAGTTCCGTCCGGTCCACGGTGTCCGGGTTCTCCAGCAGCACGGACGTGGCGGTGGGCACCGGCAGTTCGGGTTCGGTGAGCGTGACGTTCAGGCCGGTGCCCAGGATGACCGGAGGCGTGCCGGCGCCGCCGAGCGGGCCGAGCTGGGCCAGGATGCCGGCGATTTTCCGGCCCCGCACCAGGACATCGTTGGGCCATTTGAGTTCCGCCGGAAGCCCCGCCGTCTCCGCGAGCGCCTCACGCAGGGCGAGGGCGGCCAGGAGGGAGAGCCAGGAGTAGCTGTGGGTCGGCAGCGGTCGGCCGGCAGCGTTGACCGGGCGGAGCACGAGCGAGACGGAGACGGAACTGCGGGCCGGGGCTTCCCACCGGCGGTCGAGCCGGCCGCGCGCGGCGSTCTGGTATTCMGCGGTCAGCACCGACAGGTCCGGCCACGCACCCGGGTCCTCGGTCACGCCGCGCAGGAGATCKGCATTCGTGGAACCGGTGGATTCCACCACCGTCAGGTGCGGAATTCCGTTGGCTGACAGGAACGCCTCATCGCTAAGGGCGCTGAGGTCCAGGGGCGGACGGTCCGGGGTTTCCTGCACGGCTTCCATGTTTGAATCCTACCGAGGAAAGCCCGGCCCGGCTCGCGCACCTGCCGGGTCAATGACTCCGCGGAAACTCCCCACGTTTGGCTGCCATGCCCGGCGTGTCGGCCGGACATGCCGGGATTTTTCGGCGTCCGGTCCTCAAACATGGGGAAATTCCGCCGGGCACGCCGCCGAAAACACTCAGCATGTTCAGAGGAAGATGTCCGGGACCAGCTGGCCCTCCGGCGCACCGAGGCTGTACGGGCTGAAGTCCGTCACCCCGGCCCCGGCGAGGACCWGTTCATCGGTATAGAAGTTGCCGCTCCGGCTGCCGCCGGCCGGGACCGCGTTGGCACCGGTCAGCACGGCGTGGGCGGCGTCGGCCATGATCTCGGGGCTGCGGGCACCCTGGACGATCTTCTCGCCGCCGGGCATRTTGCGGATCGCCGCRGTGTCGATCAARGTGCAGGGCCAGAGCGAGTTCACGCTGACGCCGTCGGCCTTGAGTTCCTCGGCCAGCCCCAGCGTGGTCAGGCTCATGCCGTATTTGGCCATGGTGTAGGCCAGGTGCATCCCGGCCCACTTGGGGTCCAGGTTCAGGGGCGGGGAGAGCGTCAGGATGTGGCCGGCCCCGGATGCCCGCAGCGCAGGCAGTGCCATCTTCGAGAGCAGGAAGGTGCCGCGGACGTTGATGTCCTGCATGAGGTCGTAGCGYTTCATGTCCACGTCATCGGTGCTGGAGAGGTCGATCGCCGACGCATTGTTGATSACGACGTCGATCCCGCCAAAGCGGTCCACGGCGGCGCCGACTGCGCCGGCGACGTCGGCGTCGTTCCGGACGTCGCCAACCAGCGGCAACGCCTGGCCGCCGGCGGCCYCGATCTGTTCGGCGGCGGTGTACACGGTGCCTTCGAGCCGGGCGTGGGGCTGGCCGGTCTTGGCCATGAGGACGATGTTGGCGCCGTCCCGGGCTGCGCGGAGCGCGATGGCGAGGCCGATGCCGCGGCTTCCCCCGGAGATGAGGASAGTGCGGCCCTGGAGGGAACCGGCGGCCTGGTACGGCACCGGCTGCTGGGATTGCGGGGCGGCGCCCGAAGCATCATTGCTTGAAGTCATGAGCACACTCTAGCGGACGTATGTTACTGGCGGGTAACAAAGCGGTGCGGGAGCTTCATCGCGGGAAAATTGTAGGTTCCCTACAGCGGCACCCGCCAATACCGTCACTAGACTTGCCAGCAGAGCCCTGCTTTTGTGGATTCCAACCAAAGGACCCCGCARGACGGGCACCGAATAAGCTAGCGACAGAGCCGGAGACACTTGATGAGCCACGATCTGACCACGACTGCGGGAAAGATTGCAGATTTCCGCGACCGCCAGGCCCGTGCCGAGCAGCCTTCCGGCCCGGAAGCGATCGAGAAGCAGCACGCGCGCGGCAAGAACACCGCCCGCGAGCGCATCGACCTGTTGCTGGACGCCGATTCCTTCGTCGAATTCGATGCGCTGGCCGTGCACCGCTCCACCGCCTTCGGCATGGAGAAGAAGAAGCCGCTCGGCGACGGGCTGGTGTCCGGCTACGGCACGGTGGACGGCCGCCCCGTCGCCGTCTACAGCCAGGATTTCTCTGTCTACGGCGGCTCGYTGAGCCAGGTCAACGGCGAGAAGATCGTCAAGGTCCAGGAGTTCGCGCTGCGCAACGGCTGCCCCGTGGTGGGCATCCTCGACGGCGGCGGCGCCCGCATCCAGGAAGGCGTTGCCTCGCTGGCCATGTTCGCGGACATCTTCCGCAACAACGTCCACGCGTCCGGCGTCGTCCCGCAGATCTCCCTCATCATGGGCCCCTCCGCCGGCGGCGCGGCCTACTCCCCYGCCCTGACCGACTACGTGGTCATGGTGGACAAGACCTCCCACATGTTCATCACCGGCCCGGATGTCATCAAGACYGTCACCGGCGAAGACGTGGACATGGAAACCCTCGGCGGCGCCCGCCAGCACAACGCCAACACCGGCACCTCGACGTACCTGGCCTCCGACGAGGCCGACGCTGTCGAGTTCGTCCGCGAACTGCTSGACTTCCTGCCCTCCAACAACCTYGCCGAGGCGCCGGTGCTCGAGCACCAGCAGGAGCTGGAGATCGACGACGACGACCTCACSCTCGACACRCTGATCCCGGACTCGGCCAATCAGCCYTACGACATGCGCAAGGTCATCGAGCAGATTGTCGACGACGCGCACTTCCTGGAGATGCAGTCCCTCTACGCCCCGAACGTGATCATSGGYTACGGCCGGGTGGAGGGCCATACAGTGGGCATCGTGGCCAACCAGCCCATGCAGTTCGCCGGCACCCTGGACATCGCCGCGTCGGAGAAGGCCGCCCGCTTTGTCCGGCACTGCGACGCCTTCAACATCCCGATCATCACCCTCGTGGACGTGCCCGGCTTCCTCCCYGGCAAGGACCAGGAGTTCCAGGGCATCATCCGCCGCGGCGCGAAGCTGCTCTACGCCTACGCCGAGGCCACCGTGCCCAAGCTGACCGTGATCACCCGCAAGGCCTACGGCGGGGCCTACATCGTGATGGGCTCCAAGAAGCTCGGCGCGGACCTSAACCTCGCCTGGCCCACCGCCCAGATCGGYGTCATGGGCGCYCAGGGAGCCGTGAACATCCTGTACCGCCGCGAACTCGCCGCRGTGGCCGAGGACGGCGGCGACGTCGAGGCCAAGCGCGCCGAAGTGATCCGCCAGTACGAGGAAGAGCTGCTCAACCCCTACCAGGCCGCCCAGCTGGGCTACGTGGACGCCGTGGTGGCACCGTCCGAGACCCGGGTGCAGATCATCAAGGGCCTGCGCGCGCTCCGCGACAAGCGCGCCGCGCTGCCCGCCAAGAAGCACGGGAACATCCCGCTGTGATCCCCACCGACGCCCAACCTTCGCAGGTCCCCACCGGCTCCCAGCCCTCGCAGGCTCAGGCCGCGTCCCTCGAAGCGGCCACCACGCCGGAGACCGCACCCGCAGTCCTGTTCTCCGTCGCCAAGGGCCATCCGACGCCGGAAGAGCTGGCGGCCCTGACCGCCGTCGTGCTTTCCCTGGGGCAGGCCGAGCAGGCAGCACCGGAAACCCCTGGAGTCCGGCACTGGGTGCGCCGCCAGCAGCTGCG
>NZ_JBFTKG010000035.1:0-76194 GCF_056395825.1 Arthrobacter sp. 05T47
GCGATGAGGAGTCATATCCGGTATTAGACCCAGTTTCCCAGGCTTATCCCAGAGTTAAGGGCAGGTTACTCACGTGTTACTCACCCGTTCGCCACTAATCCCCGGYGCAAGCACCGGATCATCGTTCGACTTGCATGTGTTAAGCACGCCGCCAGCGTTCATCCTGAGCCAGGATCAAACTCTCCGTTGAAGTAAAACAGACACAGCACGCACCCCCGGGAAAACGGAAGAAACACGCTGCACAAAATTTGAAACCAGCTGTAAAAACCAGACCACACCACGGGGTGGCATGATCCAGTCAATTCAACCAATCCATTACAATAAATTGGTATCAACAAACTTGGCACACTATTGAGTTCTCAAACAACAGACACATTCGAATATTTACCGAAACAATTCATTTTCATGAATTCTTATTTCGTTTTTCTTCGCTGCGATGTTTATAGCTTATTTCATTCATTTCCACTTTGCAAACTCGCGATTTTCATCGGAATTTCACTTTGTGGAGCGAATCCGCCCAGCAGAATTGAAGCAATTTCCATTATGTGCGCCTAGCGCATGGAGAATTGCTTCTCATTTGTGGGGGTTTGTCACCACTCAACGGCGGCGACTCAGAAAACAATACACGCTCCCCCTCGGCCGTGCAAATCGGCCGGGGAGGAGCGTGCAGGCTGCGTAATGAACGTTGATCAGGACGCGGCGACTTCCACCGTGGCCAGGTTCTTCTTGCCCCGCCGCAGGAGCAGGTAACGCCCGTGGAGCAACTCGCTGGCGGCAATAACGGCGTCGGGATCGGACACCTTCGCATTGTTGACGTAGGCCCCGCCCTCCCCCACTGTGCGGCGTGCGGCGGATTTGCTCTCCGAAAGACCGGAAGCGACCAGCAGCTCGATGATGCCCAGGGCGCCGGCGTCGACCGTGGCGGAGGGCAACTCGGAAGTTGCCGCTTTCAACGTCGCCTCGTCCAGTGCGGAGAGATCGCCGTTGCCGAACACTGCGGCCGAGGCTGCGATGACCTTTTCCGTGGCGTCCACACCGTGGACGAGCGAGGTTACCTCATAGGCCAGTTTCCGCTGGCCTTCGCGGGCGAACGGCCGCTCGGCGACCGCGAGCTCCAGCGCCTCGATCTCGGCGCGGCTCAGGAAGGTGAACACCTTGAGGCGGTCCGCTACATCCGCGTCCGCCGTATTGAGCCAGAACTGGTAGAAGGCGTACGGGCTGCACATGGCCGGATCCAGCCAGATGGCATTGCCCTCACTCTTGCCGAACTTGGTGCCGTCAGAGTTGGTGATGAGCGGCGTTCCCAGGGCGTGGACGTGCTTGCCCTCGACCTTGCGGATCAGCTCGGTACCGCTGGTGAGGTTGCCCCACTGATCCGAGCCGCCGGTCTGCAGCATGCAACCGTGGTCGCGGAACAGCTGCAGGTAGTCCATGCCCTGCAGGATCTGGTAGCTGAACTCCGTGTAGCTGATGCCTTCCTCGGAACCGAGGCGGGATGCCACGGCGTCCTTGCGGAGCATGGTGCCGACGCGGTAGTGCTTGCCGATCTCGCGGAGGAAGTCGATGGCGCTCAGGGGCGCCGTCCAATCCAGGTTGTTGACCATCCGGGCGGCGTTGTCGCCCTCGAAGCTGAGGAAGCGCCGGACCTGGGCCTGCAGGTAGCCCACCCATTCGGACACGGTGTCCTTGGTGTTCAGGGTGCGTTCCGCCGTCGGACGCGGATCACCGATAAGGCCTGTGGACCCGCCCACCAGCCCGAGGGGCTTGTGGCCGGCCAGCTGGAGCCGGCGCATGACCAACAGCTGGACAAGGTTACCCAGGTGCAGGCTCGGCGCGGTCGGGTCGAAGCCGCAGTAATACGTCACGGGATCGCCGGCGAGGAGCTTTTCGAGCTCTGCCTCATCCGTGGAGACGTGGACAAGGCCGCGCCATTTCAACTCCTGCCAGATATTGGCAAAGCTGGGGTCGTTCTGCTGGGCATCGAGAATATTTAGCTGGGACACGGAATCTAAGTTAGCAGGATCGACGGACCGGCATCGCAGGTGACTCCCGGCCCGGGACGGGCAAGCCGGACCGCGCTACTCCTCGATGCCGGCCGGGACGCCGGAGGCGGCGATGAGCCTCAGGCGCTGCGTGGGCCGGGTCATGGCCACGTACAGGTCCCCCACCCGGCCGTGCTCGTGGTTGAGCATGTCCGTCGGTTCCAGGACCACGACGCCGTCGAACTCCAGTCCCTTGGCCTCGCGGGGACTGATCACCACGATGTCCTGCGCGTAACTTCCCGCTCCGGTCCCGACACGGTGGCCGTACACGGCCCGCAGTGCCGCGCTGGCTTCGGGGAGGAGCTCGCCGTCGGCGATGACGGCCAGCAGGCCGCCCTCGATAGCGGCCAGTTCCTCCGGGAGCACCTCAACGAGCTTCTTGACGATCTGGCCGGCGCCGACACGGTCGATGACCGGGGACCAGTGTCCTTCCCTGACGGCCTTGGGCGCGGAAACCACCAGGCCGGCCGCGGTAGCCATGCGGGCCGCGGCCTCGGCGATCTGGGACGGGGTGCGGTAGTTGACGGTCAGTTCCTCGAGCTGCCAGCGGTCGCCAAACATAGGGCCCAGTGCGCTGTGCCAGGAGTTGGCGCCGGCGACGGAACTGGTCTGGGCGATGTCGCCCACGATCGTGAACGACTTCAGCGGGCAGCGCCGGACCAGGAGCCGCCACTGCATGGGCGACAACTCCTGGGCCTCGTCCACGACGATGTGCCCGAAGGCCCAGCTGCGGTCCGTGGTGGCACGCTCTGCAGCGGTCAGCCGCGTCTCGCGCTCCTGGTTCTGGTCCACAAGGTCTTCGGCCGTGACGAGGACGTCCACTCCGGCGGTTTCCATGTTGACCAGGGTCTGCTTGGCGTTGGCGAGGTCGCGGGCACGGTCCTGTTCCTGCTGCGCCAGTCCGCGTCCGGCGGCGGCATCGAGCTCGCCGAGCAATTCGGCGGCCTCGTCGAGCAGCGGAACGTCGGACTCGGTCCACGGCGAATCCGCGGGGCGGAGCAGCAACGCCCGCTCCTCCGGGCTGAGGTTCGGGGTGCATGCCTCGAGGATGGCCGGCTTGCTCAGCAGCTCCCCCACGAGCTTCTCCGGGGTCATCGGCATCCAGCACAGGTTCAGSGCSAYCCGGACATCSCGSGCGGAGCGGACGTCCTCGGCCAGGTAGGAGCGGTCGGCGTTGTTGCCGATGTTGCCGGCCTCCACCAGCTCCGTCATCTGCTCGGTCAGCTCGCGGAGCAGGATCTTGACGAAGGAGACGCGGGCCTCGTTGTGCGGTTTACCCGTGGCGCGCGCCCGTTCCTTGGCGCGTCGGACCTGCCGCGGGGTGAGGACCAGCTTGCGGCCATCGACCTCGAGGATTCTGTTTCCGGCCGGAATGCGCTGCCGGTTGGCCACGGCGTTGGCGACCACCTCGGCCATGTCCAGCCGGCCCTTGATGGCCGCCACGGCGGAGTCCTGCTCGGCGACGGCGGTGATGCCCGGCATGAGCCGGCCCAGGCTCGCCATGACGACGCCGGTCTCGCCGAGCGAGGGCAGCACGCGCTCGATGTACTTCATGAAGGACGACGTCGGTCCCACCAGCAGGACGCCGGCGCTCTTGAGTCTGTCCCGGTGGGTGTAGAGCAGGTACGCGGCGCGGTGCAGCGCGACGGCGGTCTTGCCGGTGCCGGGACCGCCCTGGACCACGAGGGCACCGGAGATGGAGGAACGGATGATCCGGTCCTGCTCGGACTGGATGGTGCCGACGATGTCTGACATCCGGCCGGTCCGCTTGGAGTTCAGGGCAGCCAGCAGGGCGCCTTCGCCCTGGAGCGAATCGTTGTCGGCGAGCATGTCGGCGTCGAGGACGTCATCCTCGATCGCCTTGACCTCGCGGCCCTGCAGGATCAGGTGACGGCGACGGCGAACGCCTTGGCGGTCGAACGCCGTGGCCTGATAGAAGTGGCCGGCCTCGGGCGCCCGCCAGTCCACCATGAGCCGTTGCAGGTCCTCGGTGGTCAGGCCGATGCGGCCGATGTACTGGGCCTCGCCGGAATCCAGGTCCAGGCGGCCGAATACCAGCCGGTCGTCGACGGCATCCAGCTGGGCTAGGCGGTCCTCGTAGAGGGCCGCGAAGGCATCGCGTTCGGAAACGTTCTGCATGGTGCCCACGGCACCGGCACGGCGCACCTGGGCCAGCTGGGTGCGCTTCTCTGCCCGCAACTCATCGAGCCGGGCGTAAAGTCCGGCCACATAGTCGCGTTCATGGGCCAAATCAGCGTCGTGCATCGAACGTTCCCCTATCGAAAAAGACGGACCCACCATTCTACAGCCATTTCGACGGACATAGCGGTTGTATGTCCCCGAACAGTGCCGAGGCAGTCTTCGTCAGGGAATTCTACCGATACGCCACGGATGGTCCAGCCACCGCGCGCCCGTTAGATCCTCAGCAGGGAGCGGACGTTGTGGCCGGTCAGGGCCGAGCGCCCGGCCAGTTCGTCGAGTTCCATGACCACGCCGACGCCGGCCACGTGGATCCCGCACCGCTCGAACAGCCGCGCCGCGGCGCCGAGCGTACCGCCGGTGGCGAGCACGTCGTCGAGGATCAGCACCCGGCTCCCCGGCGCCAGATCCGTGGTGTGCAGCTCGAGGGTGGCGGTGCCGTACTCCAGGGCGTAGTCCTCGGAGAACACTTCGCGCGGCAGCTTGCCGGCCTTGCGGACGGTGATGACTCCGGTCCCGGTGGCGTAAGCTGCGGCCGCCGCGAGCAGGAAGCCGCGGGCTTCCACTCCGGCGACGGCGTCGAACTGGCCCTGGAAAGGGCCCACCAGGGCATCGACGACGGCTCCGAAGGCGTTGCCGTCGGCGAACACCGGGGTGAGGTCCTTGAAGCTGATTCCGGGTTTGGGATAGTCCGGGATGGTGGCGCACAGGCTCTCGATCAGCTCATCCACGGGCAGTGCTGTCTTGGTCTGGTTCAGCTGGCTTTGATTCACCCATCTACCTTACTGGCTGGTAGCAAACCAGCCCGGCGGCCCTCCTCCGCGGGCAACCTCGCGGCCACCCAATGTTCATTTCGGCGGCGCCTGATTCGACGGTCCCGTCCACCCGGCCGGTGATTGAATGCTCCAATGCGACACGACATCGTCCTTTCCGGCCATGGGGTCCGCCTGGTTCCGTTGGCCCCGCACCACGCGGCAGGCCTCTTTGATTTCGTGGATTCCGGCATGTGGGCAGGCATGGCGGCCCCGATGCCGGGGACGACCGGCGAACTGGCTGGCCTCTTCGAGTCACGGCTGGAGGATCCCGCCACGATTCCGTTTGCCGTGACGGACGGGCGCACCGGCGCCCTGCTGGGCACCACGTCCCTCCGCGACTACGTGCCGGCCCAGCAGCGCCTGGAAATCGGCGGAACCTTCTATGGAAGGCAGTTCTGGGGCAGCCACGTCAACCCGGCGAGCAAGCACATGCTCCTTGCCTACGCCTATGAAGTACTGGCAGTCCACCGGGTGGCGTTCCGCTGCGACGCCCGCAACACCCGGAGCGCGACGGCGATCGAACGGCTCGGCGCCCATTTTGAGGGGATCCTCCGCGGCCACCGCGCGGCACCCGGCGGGGGCAGGGCAGATACCGCTGTGTACTCGATCCTCGCCCAGGAGTGGCCCCAAGTGCGCGAGGACCTTCGGCGGCGTCTCTCCCCGTTCGCCGTCGGCGCCGACTACGGGCTCAGCAGCCTCGCCGCGTCCTAGGAATTCCTACGTTCCGGCGGCTGGCGGCACGGGTTCGTCCGGTTCGGGCGGGCGCAGGAGGTCATTCGCAAGCCCGTAGGCGACGACGTCCAGCGCTATTCGCAGGGCCCGCTCGGCGTCGAACCGCCCGGCTGCCACGCTGCTCAGCCGGGCGTAGTCTTCGGCCCACCCGGACCGGCGAAACCTGTCGGCGTCGCCATGGAGGAGCCGGCCATAGAGGACGTCCTCGAACAAGTCGTGGTCGTTCGCGGCGATTTCGGCCATCCGTGCCTCGCGGTCCCGGATCATCTCGTTCGTGAACAACCTGCCTGCTTCTGCCGTCCCCTCGGTAATGCGGGAGTCCGCAGAGTAGTTGCACATGCGCAGGGCCCGCACCACGAGCTTGAGCGAGACGTGCTCATCCGGGACGACGAACTTTCGCAGCAAGGCTGCACGGAAGAGCTCAAGCCAGTGTCGGCGCTCTGCCTCGGCCGAGTCGGCCGCGGCCGGCGCCAGATCGGGTGTGAACAGCTCAACCATGCCGAAGTACTCGGTGGCCAGCTGCGCGAAGATCTGGAGCCGTTCCAGCTCGCTGCCCGGTTTTCCGCGTTTGCCCTCGCCCATAGTGCTCCATCCTCCCTGAGCGCCGACGCTGCGCATCAAGGTACGTGCCCGGCTACCCGCCCCGGGCGTTTGGGGCCTTTACTGTTCTTGCCGGCTTTGCCGGCTTGTAGCGGGAGACGGTGGGGTCGCCGGTGAGCCAGAACCGCCAGGGGTAGTCATGGCTGCCGCCGGCGCCGGAGACGCCAACCCGGGGGCCGGAGCTGATGCCGGCGACCCCGTCCGGCCGATTCACGGGCGGTTCCAGCCTGAACGGCGGCGCCAGGGCATCCCGCCCGCTGTCCGCCGTCGTGACGCCCAGCGCTGTGGCTAGCCGGGCGGGCCCGCTGGCGAGGTCGTTGTCCGATTTCGACGTCGGACGCCTGGCCCTGGCCAGTTCATGTCCCGCAACCACTTCGCCGGCCCGCAGCAGCAGCGCCGACGCCACCCCTTCAGGCCCGCAGACGATATTGGCGCAATGGTGCATCCCGTAGGTGAAATACACGTAGAGGTGGCCCGCCGGGCCAAACATCGGCGCGTTGCGGGCCGTCTGGCCGCGGAAGGTGTGGGACCCGGGATCAGGGTGGCGCGAATCATGCGGTCCCAGGTACGCCTCCACCTCGGTGATCCGCACAGAGACGGAGCCTTCCCGCCCGTCGTGCGTCAATATGGCGCCGAGCAGGAGCGGCGCAACGTGCCGGGCGTCGGCCGAGAGCATCGCCCGGAGCGAAGCGTGCGTGCCGGGCTCTGTGCCGGGCCGCGTGCCGGGCTCTGTCATGTTCAGACTTTAACAAATGCCGCCGCAAGCCCCCACGGCCGTGTCCGAATTCCGCTAGCAGGCGATCCGGGAAGCTGGCAGGATGGGGTCATGGACTTTTGGCAACGCTACCGGGCAATCGACGCCCGGGACACCCGATTCGACGGGCAGTTCTACACAGCCGTCCGGACCACCGGGATCTACTGCCGGCCCTCGTGTCCTGCCCGGACACCCAAAGCGGACAACGTCACGTTCTATGAGACGTCAGCCGCCGCGCACGAGGCCGGCTACCGGGCGTGTAAGCGTTGCCTGCCGGAGGCTGTGCCCGGCACCCCGGCCTGGAACGTGCGCTCGGATATCGCCGGGCGCGCCATGCGGCTCATCAATGATGGCGTGATCAACCGCGACGGCGTCGAAGGGCTGGCGGCCCGGCTCGGCTATTCCTCGCGCCAGCTCAACCGGATCCTCAGCCACGAACTCGGCGCCGGACCCCTGTCCCTGGCGCGGGCAAGCCGGGCCCAGACCGCCCGCACCCTGCTGGTCTCCACCGCCATGAAAGTCTCGGACATCGCCTTCGCCGCGGGATTCAGCAGCGTGCGCCAGTTCAACGAGACCATCGGCGAGGTCTTCGCCATGACGCCCTCTGCGCTGCGGGCCACGGCCCGGCACCACCGCGCCCCCGCAGCCACCACGGCGCTCACGCTCAATCTTCCGTACCGGGAACCGTTCGATCCCGGTGTCTTCGACTTCCTCGCCGTCCGCGCTATCCCCGGGATCGAGGAAGGCACCTCCCACTCCTACGCCCGGACCCTGCGGCTGACCCACGGCGATGCCCGTTTCCGGGTGGATTACGACGCCGGCGCTCCCGGGCGCCCGCTCGTGCTGACCATCGGCGCCGTCGACCTCCGGGACCTTGCCGCCCTGTTGAGCAGGGTCCGCCGCCTGCTGGACCTCGACGCCGATCCCGTCGCCATAGATGCCGCCCTCGCCGCCGATCCCCGCCTAGCCGCCACGGTGGCGGTCACGCCGGGGATGCGGATGCCCGGCGCCGTTGATCCGCAGGAACTGCTGATCCGGGCCATGATCGGCCAGCAGATCACGGTGGCTGCTGCGCGGACCGCCCTGGTCCAGCTTTCGGCGGCCGGGAGCGAGAGCCTGGTGCCCGCCGACGGCCTGCACCGGCTGTTCCCGACGGCCGCCCAGATTGCCGAGTCCGGCTTCGAACTGCTCCGCGGCCCGCAGCGGCGGATCGACTCCGTTCGCGGCGCGGCGGCAGCCATGGCCTCCGGGGACCTTGATTTCGGCTACGGCGATGATGTGCACGGGCTCGAGGCCAAGCTCCTGCCGCTTTCCGGCGTCGGGCCGTGGACCGTCGGATACGTCGCGATGCGCGTCATCGGAGCACCGGATGTGTTCCTTGCCAACGACGCGGCCGTCCGGAACGGCATCCGGTCCCTCGCCCCGGCCCCCGGCGCCGCGCTGAGCCCTGATTTCCGCGAGGTCAGCCCGTGGCGCTCCTACGCCACCATGCACCTGTGGCGCGCGGCAGCGGCCGCCCAGGCCGCGGCACGCAAGCCGCCACGGGCGACACAACAAGCACCAACATCGGCGACACAGCAGACACCGCAGACACCGCAGACACCGACACAAACTTCCGCGCAGACTCCGAAGAAAGCGAAACCATGAAAGCCCAGCTGTTGACCATGTCCACCCCGGACGGCCCATTCACCATCATTGCCCGTGACGGCGTCGTCCTGTCATCGGGCTGGACCGCCATCCCCGGCGAACTGACCGGGCAGATCCACGCCGACCTGCTGCCCGGCGAATTCGAGACCGTCACCGGGATGGGCGCCATCTCCGAGGCCGTCGAGTCGTTCTACGCAGGGAATCCGGAGCCCGCCATGGCCGTGCCGGTGCTGCAGAAGTCCGGACCCTTCCGCAGCCACGCCTGGGACGTGCTGCGGACGGTCGCTCCGGGGCACCCCGTGACCTACTCGGAGTACGCGGAATTGTCCGGCAACCCCAAGGCCGTCCGCGCGGCAGCCAGTGCCTGCGCCTTCAACGCGGCGGCCTTRTTCGTTCCTTGCCACCGTGTGGTCCGCACCGAYGGSASCCTGGGCGGCTTCCGCTGGGGACTCGCCGTCAAGGGCAGCCTGCTGGACCGGGAACGCGAACTCGCCCTCGCCACGGCACGGCCATAGGACGAAGGATAAGACCTGCGCGGTTTGGCCTGGCAGTCCGCCACGGCTGGGATCCTCAGTTGTTGATGGGCACGCCGGATGGCCAGGGCAGCAGCTCCGGAAGGTCGACGCCGTCGGCCGCGGCGGTGGCGCGCAGGCTGCCAAGGGTAGGCGTGCGGCCGGCGAGCCACGCGGCAATATCCGTCAGCATTCCGTTGATCACCGTCGAATGTCCACCGCTGCCAATGGCCACCGCCGGCAGGCCGAGCGGCTGCAGGACAAAGCGCTGCCCCTCGGGCACCCGGGCGGAGAGGAACTCGAAGAGGTGCCCGCAGAACGGCCGGCTCCAGGTTTCCGGGCCGTGGCCGGTGCCGAGATCCGCCGCGTGGATGACGAGTTCGCGCCAGAGGGCCAAGCCGCCGTCGAACACGACTCCCCCGCGGTAGGTGATGGACTCGCGCCAGCCGGCCGCGTCGAGGGCGTCGAAGGCGCCCAGGGCCCTGCCCAGCGCGGAGTCGAGGTCGGCGCGGTGCTCGGCGAGGCTGTGGCCGGCCGCCATGTCGATGGCGCGGTTCCGCCCCTCGAAGCCGCCGTCGTAGAGTTCCACGGCTTCACCGCGGGCCGCGTATTCGAGCTGGCGGGCCATTGCGTTGGCGATTCCGCAGATGTGGGCCAGCACGTGCCCGCGGCTCCAGCCGGGCAGTTCGGACGGCGCCTTGATGTCCTGTTCGGTCAGTTTCGCGGTGATTCCGGCCACGACGTCGGCGGCGCGGTGCAGTTCTGCCCGAAGGTTCTCTGGTGTGATGGAGGTCATGCCGCCCATCCTAACGGAGCCACCCAATTAACCCGGACTAACTGAACGGAACGTGGTCAGCGGGCGCGTAGCGGTGCCGGATGTGCCTGCGGTCGTGCCGTGCCTGCCAGAATTCGATCTCCCGGGGGCGGAGGGCGTAGAGCTGCCAGTCTGTGTTTTCATTGTCGCTGCCGTCCGCGCCGGGCCGTGCCTGCCAGTCCGCGGCCGAGGCCTCGGCGGAGAGCTCCACGACGTCCCCGGCCACCCGCACTTGGCGGCCCTGCTGCTGCCAGAAGAAGTTCAGGGCCGCGTGTGGGTTGGCCGCGAGTTCCTTGCCCTTGCGGGATTCCCGGGAGGTGGCGAAGTGCCAGCCGTCGGCGTCGATGTCCTTGAGGATCAGCATCCGCGACGACGGCCGGCCCTGCCCATCCGCCGTGGCCAGGCTGCACGCGTTCGGCTGCGGCACCCCGGCAGCCAGGGCTTCGCCGAGCCACAGCCGGAACAGCTCGGCAGGGTCCGCGGGCGCGCCCGCCGGATCGAAGTCCGGGAGCACCTCCGGGAAATCTGGCAGGGCCCGCAGCATTTTCCGGAAAGATTCGCTCATGCACCCACCTTAAACGCCGCGAGTTGGCATTTCACGGCAGTGTCATTAGACAACATTGCCGCGAAATGCCAACTCGCGTGGGGTGTAGGCGCCTCGGTGCGAACTAGCCCGCGTACTCCCGCACGCCGGCGAGTTCGCCCTCGAGGGCCAGCAGCTGGCGTTCGACGGCGGCCGGCGCGGTACCGCCCTGGGAGTTCCGGCTGTTGAGCGACCCCTCGGTGGACAGGACCGTGCGGACCTCCGGCGTCAGGTGCCCGGAGATGGCCGCGTATTCCTGGTCTGTGAGGTCCCAGAGCTCGACGCCGCGGCTTTCGGCCTGCTTCACCGCGGCACCGGAGAGCTCGTGCGCCTCGCGGAAGGGAACGCCTTGCCGGACCAGCCATTCGGCGATGTCCGTGGCCAGCGCGAAGCCCTGGGGTGCCAGGGATTCCATCCGTTCGGTGTTGAACGTCAGCGTCGCGATCATGCCGGAGACTGCCGGGAGCAGGACCTCCAGGGTGTCGGCGGCGTCGAAGACCGGTTCCTTGTCCTCCTGCAGGTCGCGGTTGTACGCGAGCGGCAGGCCCTTCAGGGTGGCCAGAAGCCCGGTCAAGTTGCCGATCAGCCGGCCGGCCTTGCCACGCGCGAGCTCGGCCACGTCCGGGTTCTTCTTCTGCGGCATGATCGATGAGCCGGTGGAGTAGGAATCGTGCAGGGTGACGAAGGAGAATTCCTTCGTGGCCCACAGGATCACTTCCTCCGAGACCCGGGACAGGTCCACGCCGATCATGGCCGTGATCCAGGCGAACTCGGCGAAGACGTCGCGGGAGGCGGTGCCGTCGATCGAGTTGTGCGTCGCCGAGAAGAAGCCCAGGTCCGCCGCGACGGCCTCCGGGTCCAGGCCCAGCGAGGAACCCGCCAGGGCACCCGAGCCGTAGGGCGAAACGCCGGCGCGCTTGTCCCAGTCCTGAAGCCGCTGCACGTCGCGCAGCAGGGCCCAGGCGTGGGCCAGCAGGTGGTGGCTGAGCAGGACCGGCTGGGCGTGCTGGAGGTGCGTGCGGCCCGGCATGGCCACGCCCKGGTGGGCCTTGGCCTGSTCCACCAGCGCGTCGATCGTGGCGASCACRCCGCGGGCGATGATCCGKGCGTGGTCACGCAGGAACATCCGGCCCAGCGTGGCCACCTGGTCGTTGCGGGAACGGCCGGCGCGGAGCTTACCGCCCAGCTGGGTGCCGGCGCGCTCGATCAGGCCGCGCTCCAGGGAACCGTGCACATCCTCATCCGACTCCGCCGGCAGGTAGGCGCCGGAGGCGACGTCCTGATCCAGCCGGCTCAGGGCGTCCAGCATGCCCTCGAGTTCGGCGTCATCCAGCAGCCCGGCCTTGTGCAGCACGCGGGCGTGCGCCTTGGACCCGGCGATGTCATAGCGGGCCAGCCGCCAATCAAAGTGCGTGGACTTGCTCAGCGCCGCGAGGGCGTCCGCGGGGCCGCCGGCGAACCGGCCACCCCACAGCGCGCCTTCATTGGTGGCGGACCTCTGCTCAGCCACGGGGGCTACTTTCCTGCGACGCGGATGTCGCGGCCGGAGGCAACCTTGGCGGACATGCCCCACAGCTCGATGAAGCCGCGCGCCATGGACTGGTCGAAGGTGTCGCCCGTGTCGTACGTGGCGAGGTCGAAGTCGTACAGCGAGGTTTCGGAGCGGCGTCCGTTGACGATCGCCTGGCCGCCGTGCAGCACCATGCGGATGTCGCCGGTGACGTAGCGCTGGGTGTCCTCAATGAAGGCGTCGAGGGAGCGCTTGAGCGGGGAGAACCACTGGCCGTCGTAGACCAGCTCGGCCCAGCGCTGGCCGACGGTCGCTTTGAAGCGGGCCTGCTCGCGCTCGATGGTGATGTCCTCGAGGTGCTTGTGGGCCGTGATGAGCGCCATGGCGCCGGGGGCTTCGTAGATTTCGCGGGACTTGATGCCTACGAGGCGGTCCTCGACGACGTCGATGCGGCCGACGCCCTGGGCGCCGGCGCGGCGGTTGAGTTCCTTGATGGCCTGCAGCGGGGTGACCTTGACGCCGTCGATCGCGACCGGCACGCCGGCCTCGAAGGAGATGGTGACCTCATCCGGTGCCGGCGGGAATTCCGGGGTGGCGGTGTAGTCGTAGATGTCCTTGGTGGGGGCGTTCCAGATGTCCTCGAGGTAGCCGGTTTCGACGGCGCGGCCCCAGACGTTCTGGTCGATCGAGTACGGGTTCTTCTTGGTGGTCTCGATCGGCAGACCCTTTTCCTCGGCGAAGGCGATGGCCTTGTCGCGGGTCAGGGCAAGGTCGCGGACCGGTGCGATGCACTTCAGGTCCGGGCCGAGGGTCTGGATGCCGACTTCGAAGCGGACCTGGTCGTTGCCCTTGCCGGTGCAGCCGTGGGCGACGGTGGTGGCGCCGAACTCGCGGGCTGCCTTGACCAGGTGCTTGACGATCACCGGGCGGGAGATGGCCGAGACCAGCGGGTAGTGGCCCTGGTAGAGGGCGTTAGCCTTCAGCGTGGGCACGCAGTACTCGTTGGCGAACTCGTCGGACGCGTCGGCCACGTAGGCTTCGACGGCGCCGCAGCCCAGCGCGCGCTGGCGGATGGTCTCCAGCGATTCGCCGCCCTGTCCGACGTCGACCGCCACGGCGATGACCTCGGCGCCGGTGGCTTCACCGATCCAGCCGATGGCTACGGAAGTATCCAGGCCACCGGAGTAGGCCAGAACAATACGCTCAGTCACGGAAATGCTCCTTAGTTGTTTAGTTTATTGGTGTCTGTTGCAAGCCTGTCACAAGCCGGGTGTGCCCGGTCCTGTGAACGGCCCATGGTGTGGCTTATTGGCCGGCTTCCTCGGCGAACTGCAGGAAGCGTGCGGCGATGTCCGCGCCGCCCAGGGGGTCCCGGGTGACGAGCAGGACGGTGTCGTCCCCCGCGATGGTGCCCAGGATCGAGGGCATCACGGAGTGGTCGATGGCGAGGGCCAGGAAGTTCGCGGCGCCCGGCGGGGTCCGCAGCACCACGAGGTTGGCGGAGGCCTCGGCGGTGACAAGCAGTTCCCCGCACAACCGGGTCAGCCGGGCGTCGAGGATTTCCTGTGTCACGCCGCTTTTGGCCGCCCGTTCGCCGCCCTCCCCCGGAACGGCGTAGACCAGCACGCCGTCCTTGCCGCGGACCCGGACGGCGCCGAGTTCCACCAGGTCGCGCGAGAGCGTGGCCTGGGTGACCTGGACGCCGTCGTCCGCGAGCAGCGCCGCGAGCTCGGCCTGGGAACGGACCGATTCGCCGGTCAGGATCGCCGTGATCCGCGCCTGCCGGGCTGTTTTGGTGGCCGGGCTGGCCCCCGGCGAGGCGGGCTGGACGGACATCAGGCCAAGCCGTCCACCGGTGCGGGCACGTCGACCGGCGCGAGCCCATTGACCGGCGCGAGCCCGTCAACAACAGCCAGGCCGGAGCGGTGCATGAGCCAGGCCATGAGCGCTTTCTGGGCGTGGAGCCGGTTTTCGGCCTCGTCCCAGACGATGGACTGCGGGCCGTCAATGACGTCCGCGGCGATCTCGTAGCCCCGGTAGGCCGGCAGGCAGTGGAGCACGACGGCGTCCGGCGCCGCGAGTTCCATCGCCGCGGCATCCACGGAATACGCGCCGAACAGCTTCATCCGCGCTTCCTTCTCCGCCTCCTGGCCCATGGACACCCAGGTGTCAGTGGCGACGACGTCGGCGCCCAGGAGGGCCTCGGCGGCGTCGACCGTGACGAGCACCGATCCCCCGGTTTCCGCGGCGCGGTCCTCGGCGGCGGCAACGATCTCCGCGGACGGCAGGTAGCCTTCGGGTCCGGCGATGCGGACGTTCATGCCTGCCGTGACGCCGGCCAGCAGGTAGGAGTTGGCCATGTTGTTGGCGGAGTCGCCCAGGTACGCCATGGTCAGGCCCTTGAGGCCTCCCTTGTGTTCCTTGACGGTCAGGAGATCGGCGAGCAGCTGGCACGGGTGGTAGTCGTCGCACAGGGCGTTGATGACCGGGACGCGCGAGTTCGCGGCCATGGCGACGAGCCCGGCGTGCGCGCCGGTGCGCCACACGATGGTGGAGACCATGCGTTCGAGCACCTTGGCGGTGTCCTCGACCGATTCCTTGTGCCCGATCTGTGCCTCGCCGGGGTTGATGATGAGCGCGTTGCCGCCCATGTCCGCGATGCCCGTGGCGAAGGAGACGCGGGTCCTGGTGGAGGTCTTGTCGAAGATGACGGCCACGGTCTGTCGGCCGTTGCCTTCCGCGGCGAAGGGCTGCACGCTGTAGGGCGCGGCCTTCATCCGGACGGCGAGCTCGAGCACCTCGGCCTGCTCGGCCGGGCTGAGGTCGGTGTCCTTGAGGAAGTGGCGGACGGGTCTTGTCGAAGTTTCAGGTGCGGTCACGGCGGCGGTCACTGGGCGTCCTTTGCGGTCTGGAGGAGGGCCGGCAGGGCGGCGAGGAAGCGGTCGGCCTGCTCGGTGGTCAGGATCAGCGGGGGCGCGAGCCGGATGGTGCGCGGGCCGGGGCTGTTGACGATGAACCCGGCGTCGAGGCCGGCGGTGACGACGGCGGGGGCGACGTCGGCGTCGAGGTCGAAACCGATCAGCAGTCCTTCGCCGCGGACCTCGGTCACACCGTCGATCCCGGCGAGGCCGGCGCGCAGGTGCTCCCCCACGCTCCGGACGTGTGCCAGGACGTCCTGGTTTTCGAGGACGTGCAGGGTGGCGAGGGCGGCCGCGGTGGCCACGGGGTTGCCGCCGAAGGTGGTGCCGTGCTGGCCTGCGGTCAGGAGCGCGGACGTTTCCGGGCCGAACGTCACGAGGGCTCCCACCGGGAAGCCGCCGCCCAGGCCTTTGGCGAGGGTCACGGCGTCGGGCACGATCCCGGCGTCCTCGCTGGCCAGCCACTTGCCGGTGCGGCCGATGCCGGTCTGGACCTCGTCGAGGATCAGCAGGGCGCCGGCCTCCGTGGTGGCCTCGCGGGCGGCCTGCAAGTAGCCTGCGGGCAGCGGCCGGACGCCGGCCTCGCCTTGGATGGGTTCGAGGAAGACGGCGGCGGTGGTGTCGTCCACGGCGGCGCGGAGGGCCTCGATGTCACCGAAGGGAACATGCACGACGCCGCCGGGCAGCGGCGCGAACGGGGCCCGGTAGGCTTCCTTCGCGGTGAGCGCGAGGGCGCCCATGGTGCGCCCGTGGAAGGCGCCCTCGAGCGCGATGATCTTGGTGCGCGGCTTCCCTGTGTCCTCCGCATCCGCGGCACCTGTGTTCCGGCGGGCCAGCTTGAACGCGGCCTCGACGGCCTCGGTGCCGGAGTTGGCGAAGAACACTTTGGAGCCGGCCGGCGCCTTGGACAGTTCCAGCAGCTTCTCGGCGAGGGCGATCTGGGTGGGGCTCGTGAAGAAGTTGGAGACGTGGCCCAGGGTGGCCAGCTGGCTGGAGATCACCGAGGTGACGAACGGGTGGGCGTGGCCGAGGGCGTTCACCGCGATCCCGCCGAGCAGGTCCAGGTACTCCTTGCCGTCGGCGTCCCACACGAGGCAGCCGGCGCCGCGGACCAAAACCCGCTGCGGGGTGCCGAAGACGCCGAGCAGGGAGGATGAGTAGCGGGAGAGCCACTGTGCGCCGGTGGCGCGCGAGTGAACCAGTTCCCCTACCGGGGAGTGCTCAAGGTCCGTGGAAGGTGCTGTTTCGATCTGGTTCATTTGCTTTCCTCGTCCGGGACCACCTGGGTGCCGATGCCGGCGGTCGTGAAGGTTTCCAGGAGCATCGAGTGCGGCAGGCGGCCGTCCACGATGTGGGCGCGCTCGACGCCGTCGTCAATCGCKTTCAGGCAGGCAGCCATCTTCGGGATCATGCCGGACTCAAGGCGCGGCAGCATCTCACGCAGCTCCGAGGCCGTCAGCGACGAGATCAGCGATGACCTGTCCGGCCAGTTGGCGTAGAGGCCTTCGACGTCGGTCAGGATGACCAGCTTGGAGGCGCCCAGGGCCGACGCGACCGCCGCCGCGGCCGTGTCCGCGTTGACATTGAGTACCTGCCCGGTGGTGGATCCGTCGGCGGCGATCTCCGGGGCAACGGTGGAGACCACCGGGATCCGGCCGGCCGCGAGGATGTCCACGATGCCTTCCGGGTTGACGCCCACCACTTCACCGACCAGGCCCAGGTCCACCTCTTCGCCGTCCACCACGGTGCCGGTGCGGACGGCGCGGAGCAGTCCGCCGTCCTCACCGGACATGCCGACGGCGTAGGGGCCGTGGGAGTTGATCAGGCCGACGAGTTCGCGCCCCACCTGGCCGGTGAGGACCATCCGGACCACGTCCATGGCCTCGGGCGTGGTGACGCGCAGCCCGCCCTTGAACTCGGATTCGATCCCGAGCCGGCCGAGCATGGAGTTGATCTGAGGGCCGCCGCCGTGCACCACCACGGGGTGGATCCCGACATGGTGCAGGAACACGACGTCCTCGGCGAAGGCGCGGCGGAGCTCGTCGTTGACCATCGCGTTGCCGCCGTACTTGATCACCATGGTGCTGCCGGCAAAGCGCTGGATCCAGGGCAGTGCCTCGATCAGCGTGGCGGCCTTGTCCCGGGCGTCGGACTGCGAGGTGGTCTCGCGGGTCTGGGTGTTCATGGGGTTCGTCCTTACCTGTTCGTCCGTACTGTTCCTTCCCCGGGGGGTTAGCTGGAGTAGGCGCTGTTTTCGTGGACGTAGTCGTGGGTGAGGTCGTTGGTGAGGATGGTGGCCTCGGCCCCCCCGGCCTGCAGGTCGATTTCGACGAGGACCTCGCGCGGTTCGAGGTCCACGAGGTTCCGGTCATCGCCGATGCTGCCGTTGCGGCAGATCTGCACGCCGTTCATGGACACGTTCAGCTGGTCCGGRTCGAASGCSGCGTCGGTGGTGCCGACGGCGGASAGCACRCGGCCCCAGTTGGGGTCCTTGCCGAAGATCGCGGTCTTGAACAGGTTGGAGCGGGCGACGGCGCGGCTGACGATTTCGGCGTCCCGCTCGCTCGCGGCGTTGAACGTCCGGATCGCGATGTCGTGGCTGGCGCCCTCGGCGTCGCCGATCAGCTTGCGGGCCAGCTCGGCGCAGACCTGGGTCAGGCCGGCACCGAAGTCGGCGGCGGACGGCGCGGCGCCGGAGGCCCCGGAGGCCAGCAGCACGACGGTGTCGTTGGTGGACATGCAGCCGTCGGAGTCCGCCCGGTCGAAGGTGACGCGGGTGGCGATGCGGAGTTCGGCGTCGAGCGTGTCCGGCCGGACGTCGGCGTCCGTGGTGAGGACCACCAGCATGGTGGCCAGGCCCGGGGCCAGCATGCCGGCGCCCTTGGCCATGCCGCCGATGGTGAACTGCGTGCCGTTGGAGTCCGTGCCGGTGAAGACGGCCTGCTTGGACACCGAGTCCGTGGTCATGATCGCGGTGGCTGCCGCGGACCCGCCGTCGGCTGCCAGGTCCGCGGTGGCGGAACCGATGCCGGCCAGGATCTTGTCCATGGGCAGCTGCTCGCCGATCAGGCCGGTGGAGCAGACCACGACGTCGGTGGCGGAGACGCCGAGGGCCTCGGCGGTCTTCTCGGCCGTGGTGTGCGTGTTCTGGAAGCCCTGGGGTCCGGTGCAGGCGTTGGCGCCGCCGGAGTTGAGGATCACAGCGTCCACCCGGCCGTCCCTGAGGACCTCTCGGGACCAGTGCACGGGGGCCGCGGCGACGCGGTTGGACGTGAAGACCGCCGCCGCGGCCTTGGACGGGCCGTCGTTGACCACGAGGGCCACGTCCGGCTTGCCGGAGGCCTTGAGGCCGGCCGTCACGCCGGCGGCGCGGAATCCCTGCGGTGCGGTGATGCTCACGGTGCGACTCCCTGGAGGTTGAGGCCGGCGGATTCCGCCAGGCCGAGGGCAATGTTCATGGACTGCACGGCGCCGCCGGCGGTCCCCTTGGTGAGGTTGTCGATGGCGCAGCAGACGATCACGCGGCCGGTGTGCTCATCGAAGGCGAGCTGCATAACCGTGTGGTTCGATCCCTGGACCGACTTGGTGGAGGGCCACTGGCCCTCGGGGAGCAGGTGTACGAAGGGCTCGTCGTCGTAGGCCTCGGCCCAGGCGCGGCGGAGCTCCTCGGCAGTGACGCTGCGTCCTGGCTGCTGCCGAATCCTGGCTGTCGCCGTCGTCAGGATGCCGCGGCTCATGGGCGCCAGGGTGGGCGTGAAGGAGACCGTGACCGGTGACCCCAGCGCCTTGGAGAGTCCTTGTTCGATCTCCGGGGTGTGCCGGTGTCCCCCGCCCACGCCGTAGGGGCTCATGGAGCCCATGACCTCCGCGCCGATCAGGTTGACCTTGGCGGCCTTGCCGGCGCCCGAGGTGCCGGACGCGGAGACGATCACGACGTCCTCGCCCTCCAGCAAGTGGTTGCTGAAGCCGGGCGTGAGGGCCAGGAGGGCCGACGTCGGGTAGCAGCCGGGGACGGCGATCCGGGTGGCGCCGCGGAGGGCGTCGCGCTGGCCGGGCAGTTCCGGCAGGCCGTAGGGCCAGGTTCCGGCGTGCGCGGAACCGTAGAACTTCTCCCAGGCTTCCGGGTCCTCGAGCCGATGGTCCGCGCCGGCGTCGATCACCAGGGTCCCGGCCGGCAGCTGCGCCGCGATCTCCGCGGACGCCCCGTGCGGGAGCGCCAGGAACACGACGTCGTGGCCGGCCAGGTTATCCACCGTGGTGTCCTCGAGGATCCGGTCCGCCAGGCCATGGAGATGCGGCTGCAATTCCCCTAGTCTGGAACCGGCGTTGCTGTGGGCCGTGATGGCGCCGATGGTGACGTCGGGATGACCGGCAAGGAGCCTCAGGACCTCGCCGCCGGCATAACCGCTCGCCCCGGAAACGGCAACAGAAATAGTCATAAACACGACTATACAGCAAGAGTATGCATAGATGCCGATATTTATGCATCGATAGGTCTGTGTCCAATTGAGTGTCTGTGCCTAATTGAGCCCGCCCCGGCGGGTTCCGCCGGCAGAGGATTCGCCGCCGGATCGGCGGCCCGCAGAAACCCGGGGGCGTATGCTTGGTAAAGGGTGATCCAGACCGTGCAGCTGCGAATGTCAGCTGCAGCGTTGCCCGTAACCGTGACGAGGCCAGCGCTCCATGACCGCCACTTCCACACTTCCCACCCAAACGCCGGCGCGTCCGCAATCGCGCGTCCGGCAACCCAACGCCGTGGTCCTGAGCTATTCGGAACTCCTGAAAAGCGTCAAGGCGGCCGGTCTCCTCGAACGGCGCGTCGGTTTCTACATCACCCTTTTCGCCAGCCTCGTGCTGCTGATGGCCGCCACCTGGTTCGGCTTCGCGCTGATCGGTGACAGCTGGTTCCAGCTCCTCATCGCCGCCGCGCTGGGCATCCTGTGCACGCAGCTGAGTTTCCTGGCCCACGAGGCCGGGCACCGCCAGATCTTCGCCTCCCGCCGCGCCAACGACTGGGCCGCACGGCTTCTCGCCACCTCCGTGGCCGGTATCAGCTACTCCTGGTGGGAGCAGAAGCACGGCGCGCACCACAACCACCCGAACGTTATTTCCAAGGACCCGGACATCGCGCCCGGCCCCATCGCCTTCCACGCTGAAGCCGTGGCCGACCGGCAGGGGCGCTTCGCGTTCCTGACCCGCAAACAGGGCTGGTTCTTCTTCCCGCTGCTGTTCCTGGTGGGCCTGGGCCTGCAGATCGATTCGGTGAAATTCATCTTCCGCCGGGCCAAGGTCACGCACCGCTGGGTTGAAATCCCGATCCTCGCGGTCCGGCTCAGCCTGTTGCCGGTCCTCGCCTTCACCTTCCTGCCCCTGGGCATGGCGTTCGCCTTCATCGGCGTCCAGCTGGCCGTCTTCGGCTTCTACATGGGCGCGTCCTTCGCACCGAACCACAAGGGCATGCCGGTCCTCCCCGCGGACAGCCGTGTGGACTTCTTCAGCCGCCAGGTCCTGACCTCCCGGAACATCTCCGGCGGCCGTTTCATGGACATCCTCCTCGGCGGCCTCAACCGGCAGGCCGAGCACCACCTCTTCCCCGACATGGCACGGCCGCAGCTGGACAAGGCCGCCAAGATCGTCCGCGAGTACTGCGCCAAACACCAGGTTCCCTACACGGAAACCACGCTGCTGCAGTCGTACGCGATCATTGTCCGCTACCTCAACGACGTCGGACTCGCCGCGGGCCGTCACTTCGAGTGCCCGATGGCGACGGTCACGCGCCGCTACTAACGGACGCATCACCCCGCCGTCCTTGCCGGACCCGGCACGCCCAGGCGGCGTCACGAACAGCATCACGTGACGGCTGGTTACGAACGGCCCCTTCATGGTTACCGCCGGTGTCCCTAGGATGGACCCAAGGACCGGGACAGAGATTCCCTCCCGGAAAAGGAGCCATATGATGCACGCAATCGTCGCCCGCCAGGCCGGGGGGCCCGGGGTCCTGGAGCTCGACGAAACAGCCCGCCCCGTTCCCGGGCCCGGCCAGTTGCTGGTCAAGGTCGCCGCGGCGGGCGTGAACTTCATCGACACCTACAAGCGCGGCGGCGTCTACACGGTCAGCTATCCCTTCACGCCCGGGTCCGAGGCCTCGGGCACCGTGGAGGAAGTCGGGGACGCCGTCACCGGGTTCGCTCCCGGCGACAGGGTGGCCACGGCCGAGGGCATCAACTGCTACGCCGGCTACGCCCTCATCGATGAGGACAAAGCCCTGCCGGTTCCGGATGGCCTGGATGATTTCACCGCCGCGGCCCTGCCGCTGCAGGGCGTGACGGCCCACTACCTGATCAACTCCACCTTCAAGGTCGAGTCCGGCCACACGGTCTTGCTCCATGCCGGCGCCGGCGGTGTCGGGCTCCTCACGATCCAGCTGCTCAAGGCCAAGGGCGCCCACGTCATCACCACCGTTTCCACGGACGAGAAAGAGAAGCTGGCCCGCGAAGCCGGAGCCGACCACGTGCTGCGCTACGACGGCTTCGCGGAGCGGGTCCGGGACCTGACCAGCGGTATTGGCGCGGACGTTGTGTACGACGGCGTCGGAAAAGACACGTTCGACGCTTCCCTGGAATCGCTGCGCATCCGGGGCACGCTGGTGCTCTTCGGCGCAGCGTCCGGCCCGGTCCCGCCGTTCGACCCGCAGCGGCTCAACGCCGGCGGTTCGCTGTACCTCACCCGGCCCACCATGGCCCACTATCTTCGCGACGCCCGGGAACGCCGCTGGCGCTCCGACGAAGTCTTCGCCGCGGCCGCCAATGGCAGCCTCAAGGTCAGGATCGGCGCCCGCTACCCGCTCGCCGAGGCAGCCCGCGCCCACGAAGACCTCGAACAACGCCGCACCACCGGGAAAGTCATCCTGGTCCCCTAAAAGGCCGCACGGTCACTTAGGCCGCGCGGCAACACCATCCGTTCATCTCATGCAGGGATAATGCGCCAGTGACCGAGCAACGACTGACCCCGAGTGAAGCCCCCGACGCCGGCACGGTGCAGAGTCTTCCCGCGCCCCGTGACACCGTTTGCGAGCCCCAGCTGCCGGGCGCACTCGCCGCCCCGCCGGAGCGGACGCTCATAGATATCCTGCGCGATACCGCCGCCCGTTTCCCGGATGCTTCCGCGCTGGACGACGGTCACCGCTCGCTCAGTTACGCCCAGCTCATGGACGAAGTCCGGGCAACCGCCAGGAAGCTGCACCTGGCCGGGCTGGGTGCCGGCGACAAGGTCGGCGTGCGGATCCCCTCCGGCACCAACGAGCTGTACGTCTCGATCCTGGCGGTGCTGCTGGTCGGTGCGGCCTACGTCCCGGTGGACGCCGACGATCCGGATGAGCGGGCCAAACTGGTCTTCGGCGAGGCCCGGGTGGCCGCCATCCTTCGCGCCGGCGGCAAGATCGTCACGGACAGCAACCACCCCCGGCCGTTCCCCGACGCGAGGCCGCCAGGGCCCGACGACGACGCCTGGGTCATCTTCACTTCGGGCTCCACCGGCACACCCAAGGGTGTTGCGGTCCAGCACCGCTCGGCCGCCGCGTTCGTGGACGCCGAGGCCCGCATCTTCCTGAAGGATGATCCGGTGGGCCCGCAGGACCGGGTGCTGGCCGGCCTTTCCGTGGCATTCGATGCCTCCTGCGAGGAGATGTGGCTCGCGTGGCGTCACGGCGCCTGCCTGGTTCCGGCACCCCGGGCGCTGGTCCGGACCGGGATGGACCTGGGCCCGTGGCTGATCAGCCACGGCATCACGGTGGTCTCGACAGTCCCCACGCTCGCCGCGCTCTGGCCGGTGGAGTCGCTGGAAAGCGTCCGGCTGCTCATCTTCGGCGGAGAGGCGTGCCCGCCGGACCTTGCCGAGCGGCTCGCCGTCGAGGGACGGGAAGTGTGGAACACCTACGGGCCCACTGAGGCCACCGTGGTCGCGTGCGCGGCGCGGCTGGGCGGGGCCGGCCCCGTCCGGATCGGCCTGCCGCTTGACGGCTGGGACCTCGCCGTCGTCGACTCCGAATCGCTGCCCGTCGCCGAAGGGTCCGTGGGCGAACTGATCATCGGCGGCGTCGGGCTGGCCCGGTACCTCGACCCGGCCAAGGACGCGGAAAAGTACGCCCCCATGCCGTCCCTGGGCTGGCCGCGCGCCTACCGTTCCGGCGACCTCGTCAAATTCGAGGCGGAGGGCCTGATCTTCCAGGGCCGCGCCGATGAACAAGTCAAGCTCGGCGGCCGCCGGATCGAGCTCGGAGAGATCGACGCCGCACTGCAGTCGCTGCCGGATGTCGCCGGCGCCGCCGCCGCGGTCCAGACCACCGCGGCCGGCAACCAGATCCTGGTCGGCTACCTTGCCGCCGTGTCCGGCGTGGACATCGACCTCGCGGCGGCGCGCGAACTGCTCGGCGAGAGCCTGCCGGCGCCGCTCATCCCACTCTTGACGCTCGTCGACTCCCTGCCCACCAAGACCAGCGGCAAAGTGGACCGCCATGCCCTGCCCTGGCCGCTCAGCGGGACCGGAGCCGCCGAGGCCGAGGGTGCGCCCCTGAACCTGCCCGATGACGCGCAGTGGATCGTGGAGCAATGGAGTGCCGTGCTGGGAAGCCTAGTGACGAGCCTGGACGCCGATTTCTTCGCCTACGGCGGCGGCTCACTGGCCGCCGCGCAGCTCGTGTCCGCCCTGCGCGTGCGCTATCCGACCATCACGGTGGCCGATATCTACGCGACACCCCGGGTGGGCGCCTTGGTGGACGAGGCCCGCCAGTCGCTCCCGGAGGGCGGGGCAGTCGCCGCCCAGGAGCGTTCCGTCACGCCCACGTCGAGGAAGTCCCAGGCCTTCCAGACCCTCCTGGGCATTCCCCTGCAAGTCCTCGTCGGCATGCGCTGGCTGACCTACTTGATGGCCGCCAACAATCTCCTGGCCGCCTTCGCCGGTTTCAGCGCCGCGCCGACCCTCTCCTGGTGGTGGGTCGGTGCGTCGTGGCTGGTCTTCGTCAGCCCGGCGGGGCGGATGCTGATCTCCATCGCCGCGGCCCGCCTGCTGCTGCGCAACGTGGTGCCCGGGACGTATCCCCGGTCCGGGCGTGTGCACCTCCGGCTTTGGCTCGCCGAACAGATCCAGGATCTCGCCGGCGCCATCAGCCTGGCCAGCGCGCCCTGGGTGCCGTACTACGCGAAGGCGCTCGGCGCGAAGATCGGCGAGAACGTCCAACTGCATTCGCTGCCGCCGGTCACCGGGCTGCTGTCCCTTGGGACCGGGTCCAATATCGAGCCTGAGGTCGATCTGTCCGGCTGGTGGATCGACGGCGACCGTGTCCACATCGGCGCCATCCGGATTGGCCCAGGCGCCAGTGTCGGGGCCCGCAGCACTCTCATGCCCGGAGCCACTGTGGGCGCCGGAGCGCAGGTGGAACCGGGCTCCGCGGTGATCGGCAAGGTCAAGGCAGGCCAGCTGGTGGCAGGCTCACCGGCCGAGCGGCGCGGCAAGGCCAAGCACTCGTGGCCCGACTCCCCGCCCGAACACCGGCTGATCGGCCGGCTGTGGTTCGCCGGCTTCGCCGCGGCATCCGCCGGGCTGGCGCTCATCCCCTATATCTCCGCCGCCGCCGCGGCCTTCGTGGTCTTTGGGTTCATCCGGGGCAGCTCCTCGCTGTCCGCGGCACTGCCCGGCATTGCGCTCTCCATCCCCCTGGCCGCGCTGGCCTGGTTCGCGACCAACCTGCTGCTGATCCTGGCCACCACGAGGCTGCTGAGCGTCGGACTCGCCGAGGGCTACTACCGGGTCCGGAGCCGGATTGGCTGGCAGGTGTGGGCGACCGAGCGAGTGCTGGACCTCGCCCGGGATCTGCTGTTCCCCATCTACGCGAGCCTCTTTACCCCGGTCTGGCTGCGGCTTCTCGGCGCCAAGGTGGGCCGCAACGTGGAAGCCTCGACAGTGCTGCTGATCCCGAGTATGACCACCGTGGGCGAGGGCGCCTTCCTGGCCGATGACACCATGGTGGCCTCCTACGAACTCGATGGCGGCTGGATGCACATTGCGCCGGCCAAGATCGGAAAGCGGTCCTTCCTGGGCAACTCCGGCATGACGGCGGCCGGCCGCAACGTGCCCAAGAACTCCCTCGTCGCGGTCCTCTCGGCCACGCCGGCCAAGGCCAAATCCGGGACATCATGGCTCGGCAGCCCGCCCGTCCGGCTGCGGCGCACCGCCATCGCCTCCGACGACACGCGGACGTACCAGCCGCCCCGGAGGCTGAAGGTCGCGCGGACCCTGTGGGAGCTGTGCCGGTTCGTCCCTGTCATGCTGACGGTCGCGATCGCCGTCGGCGTGATGCTCGCGTTCGACGCCATGGCGGCCACGTTCAACTACGGCGTCGCCGCCGTCCTGGGCGGCGTGGTGGTCCTCATCGCAGGCGCCACTGCGGCAGGCAGCGCGGTTGTGGCCAAATGGCTGCTGGTGGGCCGGATCCGCAGCGGCGAGCATCCGCTGTGGAGCTCCTTCATTTGGCGCAACGAGGTAGTGGACACCTTCATTGAGATGGTCAGCGCCCCGTGGTTCGCGCGTGCCGCCACGGGGACACCGGCGCTGGTCTGGTGGCTGCGGGCACTGGGGGCGAAGATCGGCAGGGGAACCTGGTGCGAAAGCTACTGGCTGCCCGAGGCGGATCTGGTCACGCTCGGCCGGAACTCGACCGTCAACCGCGGGTGTGTCGTCCAGACCCATCTGTTCCATGACCGGGTCATGAGCATCGACACTGTTACGCTCGATGACGGAGCCACCATGGGGCCGCACGGGGTYATCCTGCCGCAGGCCAGGATCGGCAACGGCGGCACCGTGGGGCCGGCGTCCCTCGTCATGCGGGGCGAGACCGTCCCCGCCGGCACCTACTGGATGGGCAACCCGGTCAGCCCGTGGGACGGGCCGGAACCGCCCGCCGGTCCCCAGTAGGCCCGGCCCGCGAACGTCCACCAGCACCACAACCCGAAGGTCCGTCCATTGAGCACCAGTGCAGCAAGCAGCAGCGCCGCAGCCGGCGGGGAGATCAGCCGGGAAATCAGCAGGGAAATCAGCCAGGCCATCAGTCCGGCGGCGGGCGCCCCGGACCCCTACATGCCCGGCCACGGGACCAACGCCTACCGTGTCACCCGGTACGAACTGGACCTGGACTACCGGGTCAGCAGCAACCGTCTTAGCGGGCACGCCCTCCTGCACGCCGTCACCCAGCTCCCGACGTCGGCGATCGTCCTGGACCTGGCCGGGCTGCGGGCCACCAAGATCCAGCTCGACGGCCGCCGGGTGCGAAGGTTCACCCAGCGGGCCGAGCAGCTCCTCGTCTACCCCGACGTTCCGCTGCTCGCCAATGAGGCCTTCACCCTGGACATCCGCTACGAGGGCTACCCTGCGCCGCGCCGCGGCCTGTGGGGCGAGGTCGGCTGGGAAGAGCTCTCCGATGGCGTGCTGGTCGCCGGCCAGCCCAACGGCGCCGCCTCCTGGTTTCCGTGCAACGACCATCCGCGGGACAAGGCGAGCTACCGGATCACGGTGACCACCGACGCGAACTACCGTGCGGTGTGCAACGGGGTGCTCCTCTCGCGCACCAGCAGGGCCAGCCGCGAGACCTGGGTGTACGAGCAGGCCGAACCCATGGCCACCTACCTCGCCACGGTCCAGATCGGACGCTACGAGGTCCTGACGCTCAATGCCGAGCGGCCCTCCGGGCACGTGCCGCAGTACGTGGCCGTTCCGGCGTCGCTGGCGGCGGGCGCCCGGGCCGCCCTGGCCCGCCAACCCGACATGATGCGGACCTTCACCAACTGTTTTGGGCCCTACCCGTTTCCGGAGTACACCGTGGTGGTGACCGGGGACGTGCTGGAGATTCCACTGGAGGCGCAGACGCTGTCCATCCTGGGCCCGAATCATTTGCGGCAGGACTGGGAGTCGCAGAGGATGATCGCCCACGAACTCGCCCACCAGTGGTTCGGGAACTCGCTCACGACCGCGACGTGGAAGAACATCTGGCTGCATGAGGGATTCGCCTGCTACGCGGAATGGCTCTGGTCCGAAGAGGCCGGCATCATGTCGGTGGCGGGCCGGGCCCGGGCTGCGTGGCGCAAACTGGCCGCTTCCCCGCAGGACCTGATGGTGGGTGACCCCGGGCCGGAGCTGATGTTTGACGACCGGGTCTACAAGCGCGGAGCCCTGGCCCTGCACGCCCTGCGGGTGCGCTGCGGTGACCTCGCCTTCTTCGCCCTGCTGCACGACTGGACGGACCGGTTCCGCCACGGCACCGTGACCACGGCAGACTTCAKCGTCGCCGCCGGCCACACGACGGGGCTCGACGCCGAGGCCCTGCTGCACCCCTGGCTGTTCGAGGACGCCCTCCCGCCGCTCCCGCACGCGGCCCCGCCGACGCTCTGACGGCCACGCAATTGCCGCAGGGCCCCTAAACAGAAAAACCCTGGCCGAAAAACCCTGGCCGGAAAGCCGGATCCGGCGGGCCTGGGCCGAGTCCGGAACCTTCCGCTACGGAAGGACCACGACGGCGACGGCGGCCACGAGCTCCCCGGGCAGGCCAGACTCTGCCTGCGGGAGGTCCCGCAGCCCGGCATGGCCGTCCACGCGTGGGCCCAAGACATCGAGGGTGTCCGGTGCCGTCTGCAGCCCCGTGCCCAGCATTTTGAGCCACGCCTCCTTGCGGGCCCACAGCCTGGCGCGGCCCCGCAGCAGCGAGGTGCCGTGCAGCCCGGCGAGGTGCCGTTGTTCCGCCCCGGTCAGCACCACGTCGTCGAACCCGTCGAAGTCCGCCCGGGCCGGATCTTCGGCGTCGATGCCCAGGCGCTGGCCCCGCTCCGGATCCACGACGCCCGCCAGCAGCGTCCAGCCCGATGCGCGGGACAGGCTCAGCAGCAGCGGCGCGGCGTGGCCCCGGCGCAGGTAGCCCGGCCGGCCGTGGGAGATCTGCTCGCCGGTGCCGCACCGCGGGCAGCTGTACCAGGCAGTGAGGTCCGACGCCGGCACGCCCAGCAGCTCGGCGGCGAACCGCCGCTGGGCGAGCCGCCCGGCCAGGAAGTCTTCCCGGGTCCGTGCGGACATGGCCCGCGCCCGGTCGAGCTCGGCGCCGTCCAGAAGGGACCGAGCGTCGCGTTCCAGCTCCGACGCGGCCGCCGCGGGCCTGGTCAGGCTGGTGACGTCCACGGCTCCCGGGTCGCCGGGGAGTCCGGGRAYGCGAAAGGGCGGGCAGGCACGCACAACCAGGTGTGATGCCATGACCCGCCCCTTTCAGCTCGTCAGCGCCGTCATTCGCGCKGTTCTCAGCGCTGCACCGCTCCGAAGCGGTCGTGCGCCACCGCGACCGCGGATTCGCGGGCCGTGGAYGCCTCGTCCGCCGTCAGGGTGCGGTCGTCGGCGCGGAACCGCAGGCTGAACGCCAGCGACTTCTTGCCTTCCTCGATGCCCTTGCCCGCGTAGACGTCGAACAGTGCCACGTCTTCGAGCAGTTCGCCGGCACCTTCACGCAGCGCCGTGAGCACTTCTTCCGCCGGAACCTCCTGCGGCACCACGAGGGCCACGTCCTGGGTGGCCASCGGGTACGTCGAGATGTGCCGGGCCACGATCACGTCGGCGGCKGCCTCGAAGAGGGCGTCSGCGTTCAGTTCCAGMGCCACGGAGCGGGCCGGCATGTCGTGGGCCGCCAGCAGTTTCGGGTGCAGCTCGCCGGCGTAGCCCACCACGTCGCCGGTGCGYAGCGCAATCTGCGCGGCCCGGCCCGGGTGGAAGGCCTGGTGCCGGCCCTGGGTGACCTGGAGGTCGACGCCCAGCACGTCACCGACGATCCGGGCAATGTCCACCGCGTCCGCCCAGTCCCAGGCCCGCGGGKTGTGGSCCGGGGCRGCCGGAGAGTCRTGCCCCGTAAAGACGGCGGCGAGGTGCAGCGGCTGGTCCGGGACGCCGTCGTACAGGCCATCSAGGACCTCGTCGCCRGGCTTCACGCCGAGCGGCGGGATCGAGGCGGTGCCAAGCTGCTCGCCGGGCAGGAACACGAGCCCGGCCTCGAAGAGGGCGAGGTCGCGGAAGCCGCGGGAGTGATTGCGCTTGGCCACCTCGATCAGGCCCGGCAGGACCGAGGTCCGCAGGAAACCGTGTTCCTCGCTGATCGGGTTGGCCAGCTTCAGGGCCTTGCGCTCCGCGCCCTCGGCCGGGACGCCAAAGGTGTCATTGGCGGCCTTGGAAACGAACGGGTAGCTCAATACCTCGGTGAGTCCGGCGTCGGCGAGGGCCTGGATCAGGCGGCGGCGCTGCTGCTGGACGCGGGTCAGGCCACGGCCCGGCGGAGCCACGGGAAGGGTCGCCGGGATCTGGTCGTAGCCGACCAGGCGCGCGATTTCCTCGGTGAGGTCRTCCTTGGTTTCGAGGTCGCTGCGCCAGCTCGGCGCGGTCACGGTGTGGCCGTTGCCGTTGTCCTCGACGACGGCGCCGAGGTCTTCCAGCGAGGTCACGATGTGTTCCTCGGTGAAGTCGATCCCGATCCGTGCTGCGGCGTAGCCCGCCGGCAGCTCGATCGTGACGGCGTCAGGYGCGGTCCCGACGTCGGTCCCSGCCTCATCCGCGGTGCCTCCGGCGAACTCGACCAGCAAATCMACCACACGCTGGGCGGCAACRTCGGCTACCTGCCAGTCCACKCCGCGTTCGAAGCGCTTGGACGCCTCGGAGGGCAGCTTGTGGCGGCGGCGCGAGCGTGCGATCGAGACYTCGTCGAAGTGGGCGGCCTCGACCAGGACGTTCGTGGTGGAGTCCGACACTTCGGTGTGGGCACCGCCCATGACGCCGGCGATCCCGATGGGCCCGGATGCGTCCGTGATCAGCAGATCCTCGGCGTCGAGCGTGCGCTCCTTGTCATCGAGGGTGGTGATCTTCTCSCCKGCCGTGGCGCGCCGGACCACAATGTCGCCGGCCAGCCTGTCCAGGTCGTAGCAGTGGTTCGGCTGCCCAAGCTCCAACATGACGTAGTTGGAGATGTCCACCGGCAGGGAGATGGAACGGATGCCGGCGAGCCGGAGTCGGGAGGTCATCCAGGGCGGGGTCGGCCGGGTGGCGTCCACGCCGCGAACGGTGCGGGCCACAAAACGGTCGCAGCCGGGCTTGCCGTAGATGGGGGCGTCGTCGTTGAGCTTGACGCCGTAGCCGCCGGACAGCGCCGCCGGGGCCTGGACCTTGGACGCCGGGTCGGTGAACACGGTGCCGGTGGCGTGCGCGTATTCACGGGCCACGCCGCGGATGGAGAAGGCGTAYCCGCGGTCCGGCGTCACATTGATCTCGGCCGCCTGGTCGTAGAGSCCCAGCAGCTCCATGGCGTCGGTGCCGATTTCCGGATCCAGCCCGATCCGGGACAGCACCAGGATGCCGTCGTGGTCCTCGCCGATGCCCAGTTCGCGTACCGAGGCGATCATGCCGGCGGACAGGTGGCCGTAGGTCTTCCGCGCGGAAATGTGGAAGTCGCCCGGCAGCACCGCGCCCGGAAGGGTCACCACCACCTTGTCGCCCTCGACGAAGTTGTGGGCGCCGCAGATGATGCCCTGCACGCCGGAGGGGTCGATGCCGTCGCCMGTGAGGGKCTGCGGCTGGCCCTCGGGGACAACCCGGACCTGGCACCAGTTGATGGTCTTGCCGTTGGTCTGGGGCTCCTTGACGATGCTGAGGACCTGGCCCACCACGATCGGCCCCCGGAGGGTGTCCGTGGGGCGGTGGACTGCTTCTTCTTCAAAGCCGACCTTGACGAGCTCGGCCATGACGTCTTCGGCCGATGCTCCGGCCGGTACCTGCGCGAATTCACGCAGCCAGGAAAGTGGGATACGCACTGTTAGATCTCCATCCCGAAGTGCTCGCTGAAACGTACGTCGCCTTCAATCATGTCGCGCATGTCGCCGACCTCGTTGCGGAACATGAGGGTGCGTTCRATGCCCATGCCGAAGGCAAAACCTGAATAAACGTCCGGGTCGATGCCGGCGGCGCGCAGGACGTTGGGGTTGACCATGCCGCAGCCGCCCCACTCGATCCAGCTGGGGCCGCCCTTGGCGCCCGGGTGCCAGATGTCCAGCTCGGCGGACGGCTCGGTGAACGGGAAATAGTTCGGGCGCAGCCGGATCTGGGCTTCRGCGCCGAACATCTGCCGCGCGAAGTGCTCCAGGGTGCCGCGGAGGTCCGCCATGCTGAGCTTCTTGTCGATGGCCAGGCCCTCGAACTGGTGGAACACCGGSGTGTGCGTCGCGTCGAGCTCGTCGGTGCGGAARACCTTGCCSGGGCACAGCACGTAGATGGGCAGTTCGCGTTCCAGCATGGAGCGGACCTGSACCGGTGAGGTGTGCGTGCGCATGAGCAGGTGGGCCTCKGGCGGCTCGACGAAGAACGTGTCCTGCATGTCGCGGGCAGGGTGGTCCGGCTTGAAGTTCAGGGCATCGAAGTTGAACCATTCGGACTCGACCTCGGGCCCTTCGGCGATTTCCCACCCCATGCCGACGAAGATGTCCGCCACGCGGTCCTGCAGCGTGGACAGCGGGTGGCGCGCACCGGCACGACGGCGGCGCGGCGCCGCCGTGACGTCAACGGTCTCTTCGACCAGGATCCGCGCGTCGTTCTCCGCTTCGAGCTCGGTAGTCCGATCTGCGAGCGCCTTGTTGACGCGTCCGCGGGARGCGCCCATGAGYTTGCCGGCGGCGGCCTTCTGGTCCTTGGGMAGYGCRCCGATYTCRCGGTTGGCSAGGCTCARCGCGGAYTTTTCSCCSGTGTGSGCSAGSCGCACGGCCTTGAGTTCRTCGAGSGTCGMSGCGGCGGCGATGGCGGCGACGGCYTGGTCTACGGCRGCGGTRATGGCGGCTTCRTCCAGAGGATTCGGGACGGCGGCGCCCGGCAAAGTTTCAGTCATCTACTGTTCTTAGCTACGAGTCGGATCATGCCAACTGCCCACGGCACGGGCACAGGGCGCGGGCGCGGGTAGCCGGCAAGGCTTATGGTCACAGTTCATTCTCACAGGTCACTGCATCAAACACAGGTCACTGCATTGGGGCCGGCCGAAATCGCTCCGGCAGGCGCCCACTCCAGTCTAGTAGACCGCCGTCAGCCGCACGGCAACGGCCAGGCGTTCGTGAAGCTTCCCTCCGGCAGCCCCCTGACCGCTTGGCACACCCCCGGMTACCATGGCCTCATGACGTCCGGACAGCGGCTTCGGCAGGTCGCCAACATGCTGAACGGGTCCACGCTCCTGGGCCTGCTGCTGGCAGCCTGCGCCCGGACATCCATCAGGTCCGGKCCGCGCGGACTGCTGATCGCGAGCCGCTACCGCTGGCGGCTGCCGTTTGCCGCGGCGTTCACGGTGGGCAACGTCATCGTCTTCCGYGCCGGCCCCGAATCCGCCGTCGCCAATCCAGCGCTCCTGGGACACGAGGAGCGCCACAGCACCCAGTACGCCTGGTGCCTCGGGCTGCCCTTCCTTCCGCTGTACTTCATCGCCRCGGGCTGGTCGCTGGTGCGCACGGGCAACCCGGGCAGCGCCAACGTCTTCGAGCGCCACGCCGGACTGGAAGCSGGCGGCTACCCSCTGCCCGGCAGGTCGGGGACCCATCAKYGGACCCACCAGAGAACGGGCGCAMCCGCCCCCGAACGATATGAGGCCTGACATGGCAGAGCACCGCAGAAGCATCTCGGTCACYGGAACCGGCAGCGCCGAGGCGGTGCCGGACCTCCTGACCTTGTCGATCGGGGTCGAATGCCGCCGCGATACCGTGGCAGAGGCCTACGGCGATGCSGGAACACGGTCGGCCGCCATCACGGCGGAGCTCCGGCAACACGGCGTGGACAGCGCCGACATGTCCACCTCGGGGCTSAACGTGCGGGCCGARGTGAACTGGCAGGACGGCCRCGGSCAGACCGTCACCGGCTACCTGGCCTCCAGCACGCTCACCGTCCGGATCCGCGGAYTGTCCGAGTCCTCACAGATCCTTGCCGCGGCCGTTGCTGCCGGCGGCGACGCCGTCCGGCTCAACGGGCTGAGCCTCGGCTTCACGGATTCCGCCGCCGTCGAGGCSCGGGCACGCGAGGCCGCCTGGCAGGATGCCCGCACCACGGCCGAGCACTACGCCGCCCTCTCCGGGACCGGACTGGGCAAGGTCCTWTCCCTCACCCAGCACACCGGCTTCCAGGCGCCGATCCCYGTCGCGAAGATGCAGCGGGCGGTGGCCACGGATTCGMTCGCCGTCGAGGCCGGCGAGTCGAGCGTCRCCGCCACGGTGGGTGTCGTCTGGGAACTGCTCGACTGACYGCCCACACTCGGCCCCGCTGCCCTTTGGGYYGCGGGAGCGGCCRCCGGCCYGCCWKGTGGTCTGCCCGCTAGTGCGTTGCGCCCGCAGMGAGCCGGAGGTCCGCCGTCGTCCCRAGCGTGGTGCGGACGACGACGGCGAGCGCCGCCGCCATCTGTTGCGCCGGCAGCGACGGGGTGCTGCTCCCGGCCGGAACCTGGGTGTCGGCGTAGGGGATGTGGACAAAGCCTCCCCTGGTGCCCGGAAGRAGCCGCAGGGCGTGCATGAGCGCGTAGAAGACGTGGTTGCACACATACGTTCCCGCGCTCTGGGATACTTCCGCCGGGATCTGCTCTGCCGTCAACGCCGCGAGCGCCGCCTTGATGGGCAGYGAMGTGAAATAGGCGGCCGGCCCGTCCTGGACCACGGGTTCGTCCACGGGCTGGTTGCCGGCGTTGTCCGGGATGCGGGCGTCGTCGCAGTTGATGGCCACCCGTTCCAGCGAGATGCGCGACCTCCCGCCTGCCTGGCCGGCGCACAGYACAAGCTCCGGGCGGAAGCGTTCCATGGCCTCCTCCAGCGCCTTGGCCGAGGCGCCGAAGACGCAGGGCAGTTCCACCGCCCGGACGTCGAGCCCTTCGGYCTGGAGCTGCCGTGCCGCCGAACTGGCCGCGGCCCACGACGGATTGGCCGYTTCGCCGCCGAACGGCTCGAACCCGGTGAGGAGAATCATCGCCCCAGCCTAGCAACGCGGCCAACGCTGCGGCCGGCCCAGYTGCCCCGAACTATTTGCCSCACAMTTCGCGGCCGATCCCCCGGWGACCCGCGSMACCCTTGACTTTTATTCGAACATACATTCGAATATAGGCATGAGATGGGACGCACARGCACTYGAACGCGACGCATCCCCGGGKRCCCCAGCCGCTTCGCCGGGCACTGCCGCCCTGCTGCCCCTGGCCGGACTSGTSCGGTCCGTMTCCACCCCSGAGTTYGCCGGGATCACYTTCCATGAGGTCACYGCCAAATCGGTGCTCAACAAGGTGGTCGCCGGTTCRCGKATGCCSTTCGACTGGACCRTCAAYCCCTACCGGGGSTGCAGCCACGCCTGCGTCTACTGCTTTGCCCGCAAGAGCCACACCTATCTGGACTTCGATGCCGGYCTGGACTTTGACAGCCAGGTGGTGGTCAAGATCAACGCCGCCGAGGTCCTGCGCCGGGAACTGGCCAAACMCACCTGGCGGCACGARCACGTGGCCCTGGGCACCAACACCGACCCGTACCAGCGGGCCGAGGGCCGGTATCAGCTCATGCCCGGCATCATCGGCGCCCTCGCCGATTCCGGYACTCCCCTGTCCATCCTGACCAAGGGCACGCTCCTGGCCCGGGACATCCCGCTYCTGAAGCATGCCGCGGCCCAGGTGCCGGTCGGCGTTGGCATCTCCCTGGCGATGACCAACGAGCAGCTYTCMGAAGCCGTGGAGCCGGGCACGCCGGGGCCACGGGCMCGGCTGAAGCTCGTCTCCCGGYTGCGGGAGGCCGGCCTGCCCTGCGGCGTCATGGCCATGCCMATCCTGCCGTGGCTCTCCGACGGCGACGACGCCCTCGACTCCCTCTTCGGCGCCCTGGCAGCAGCMGGGGCCACKGGGGTCACGGCCGGTGCACTGTACCTGAAGCCGGGTACCCGTGAATGGTTCATGCAATGGATCGCCCGCGAACATCCGCAATTGGCCGGCAAGTACCGGCGCCTCTACGGCAGCGGTTCCTATGCGTCGAAGGAATACCGGGCCTGGCTGGCCGGCCGCATCCGCTACTTCAAGGACCTGCACGGCTTTTCGGGCTCGCAGGGATTCAGCCACAGGGATCTTGACGCCGGCAGCGACCATGACGATGCCCGGCAGGAGGAAGCCCAGTACCCGGCCGGAAGCATCCCGGACACCGCCGGGCACGCAAACACCGGCCACGCAAACGCCGGCCACGCAAATGCCGCCCACTCAAATGCCGCCCAGCCGACACTGTTTTGATGGCGGTGGTGCCAGCGAGCTGTTCCCGAGGAACGCGACCAGCGAGCCGCGTCCCGGCAGGTGCTTGCCCTACAGCGCCTTGACCGCGCCGAGCACCTTCGCCAGCGAATCCTTGGCATCCCCGAACAGSAGGGTGGTCTTGGGATCGTGGAGGAGCTCGTTCTCGATCCCGGCGAATCCCGGGCGCATGGAACGCTTCAGGAACACGACCTGCTGGGCCTGGACCACCTCCAGGATGGGCATCCCGTAGATCGGCGAACCGGGAGAGGACTTGGCCGCCGGGTTGACCACGTCATTGGCGCCGACCACCAGCGCAATGTCCGTGGTCGCGAACTCCGGGTTGACTTCCGCCAGCTCCCGCAGCGACTCRTAGGGCACGTTGGCCTCGGCCAGCAGCACGTTCATGTGGCCCGGCATGCGTCCCGCCACGGGGTGGATGGCAAAGACCACCTCCACGCCGCGGGCGGACAGGGCCTCGGCGAGTTCCGCCACGGTGTGCTGGCCCTGCGCCACGGCCAGTCCGTAGCCGGGAACAATCACCACGCGCTGGGCATAGCCGAGCTGGACGGCCACGTCCTCCGGTGACGAGGAACGCACCGGCCGGTCACTCAAYGCGGTGGAACCCGCCGTCGAGCCGCCCTTGAACGCCCCGAACAGGATGCCGGCGACTCCGCGGCCCATGGCCGAGGCCATGACCTTGGTCAGGATGGTGCCGCTGGCGCCAACAAGCGTTCCCGCGACGAGCAGCAGGACATTCCCCAGGACCACGCCGGACGCTGCCACCGCCAGGCCCGTGAAGGCGTTCAGCAGGGAGATCACGATCGGCACGTCTGCCCCGCCGACGGGCAACACCAGGAGCAGCCCGGCCGCCAGCCCCAGGCCCAGCAGCGCGAGAGACCAGCCGAGCGACCCCGTCAGGACCACCAGCCCGCCCGAGACGACCGCTCCCAGCAGGACGGCCCCCATGACCCAGGGCATGCCGGGAAACATCAGCGGGCGGGTGCTGATGAGTTCCTGCAGCTTGCCCACAGTCACCGCCGAGCCGGCGAAGGACACCGCGCCCACCAGCATGGTGAAGACCACGGCCAGGCGGACCCAGGGGTCCTCGTTGTGGCCAAGTTCCAGGACGGCGACCAACGCGGCGGCCCCGCCTCCGACACCGTTGAAGAGCGCCACCARYTGGGGCATCTGGGTCATCTGCACCCGCCGCGCCACCGGGACGGCAACGGCGGAGCCGACGGCGATGGCGCCAAGGATGGGCGGAATGTTGTCCAGCCGCGCCGAGAGGAACACGGTGACCACGGCCAGGAGCGCCCCGGCGGCACCGATGAGGTTGCCGCGGCGGGCGGTCCGCGGCGWGCTGAGGCCCTTGAGCGCCAGGATGAAGCAGACGGCKGCCGCAAGGTAGAGCAGGGCGGTCCAYTCGGCGGTCAGGAGGCTCATCGGACCTCCCCCGCGGCGCCGCCGGAGTTCGCGTTGCTGATATGCCCGTCGCTGGTGGGTCCGYTGCCGGGGTTCGCGTCGCTGGTATGCCCGTYRCTGGTATGCCCGCCTGCTGCGGCGCCGCCGGCCTTGGYKGGGACGGTGCGCGCCGGGGTGCCTGACCGYTTGTGGGCGCTGAACATCTCCAGCATCCGGTCTGTGACCACGAAGCCGCCCACCAGGTTGACCGTTGCCAGAACCACCGCCAGCAGGGCAATGCCGAGCACCCACGGGTCGCTGGCYTGTCCGGCCACGATGATGGCGCCCACCAGGATGATGCCGTGGATCGCGTTGGCGCCGGACATTAGCGGTGTGTGCAGCTTGCTGGTGACCTTGGAGACCACTTCGAAGCCGACGAACACGGCGAGCACCACYACTGTCAGCAACGCGACCGGGCCCATCATGCCTCCGTTTCCAGTGCTGCTTCCAATGCTGCCGCGGTGGCGGCATGCCGCACGRCGCCGCCGTGSGTCAGGCAGGTCCCGGCGACCACGTSGTCCTCRAAGTCCGGGGCCACCGAGCCGCAGTCGGTCATRAGGGCGAGGAAGTTGCTGACGTTCCGGGCGTAGAGCCGGGACGCATCCGACGGCATGGCTGACGCCGCGTCCTGCAGGCCCACGAGCGTGACCGATCCGCCGTCGACCGGCACCTGGATGTCCTGGCCKGCGATCACGCCTTCGACGTTGCCGCCGGACTCCGCGGCGAGGTCGACGACGACGGAACCGGCCCTCATGCCGGCCACCATRGCGGTGGTCACCAGCAAGGGAGCGGGCCGGCCAGGTATGGCCGCCGTYGTGATCAGGATGTCCGCTGCRGCGACGTGCGGGGCSAGCAGGCTCCGCTGGCGTTGCGCCCKGTCCTCGCCGAGCTCACGGGCGTAGCCGCCGGTGCCTTCTGCCGCCGTATCAACGTCCAGGTTGATGAAGGTGCCACCCATCGAGGCGACCTCGTCGGCGGAGGCGGCCCGGATATCGTTGGCCGACACGCGGGCGCCGAGCCGCTTCGCCGTGCCGATCGCCTGCAGTCCGGCGACGCCGGCCCCGAGGACCAGCACCCGCGCCGGCGGGATGGTTCCGGCTGCTGTCATGTAMAGCGGGAAGAAKCGCGGATACCGYACGGCGGCTTCCAGCACGGCRCGGTAGCCGGTGACCAGGGACTGMGAGCTGAGCGCGTCCATGGATTGTGCCCGGGAGATCCGCGGGAGCARTTCCAGGGCGAACGAGGTGATCCCGGCCGCTGCCAGCSCCCKGACGGCGGGCAGCTCCGMTGCCGGCGATCCCAGRCCGATGGTGACCGTGCCGGGCCGGAGYCGGGCCRCWGTCTCGACCGTTAGCGGGCGGACATGCAGCAGGACGTCCAGGGCCTCGTACGGGAGCTCGGAGATCACCGTCGCKCCGGCCTCTTTGAAGGCTGCGTCCGCGAACCCYGCCTCGGTTCCKGCRCCGCTYTCCAGCAGGACATGGAGCCCGAGGGCCGTCAGCTGCTGGACCGTCTCCGGGGTGGCCGCAACGCGGCGCTCYCCGGTTCGCTGCTCTCGTCCGACACCGACCTGCACGGGCCACTCCTCTCGGTTGCGTTCAGAGTAGGCATACCCCCGACGGTTTGGCGAGAGGCGGGCCCCGGAAGCCCGTCGGAGCGTCGGAGTCAGCGGCCGGGYGCGGCTCCCACTCCGCGGGSCCCGGTGGCGCGGACGGCRGCCARCAGGGCTTCGACGATCGGAAGATCCGCSGGGATCCATGGCAGGTCCAGRACCTCGGCCGGGTTGCGGAGGTCCAGCCAGCGCAGTTSGTCGTGGTCCTCCAGCGGGCGGGGCTCTCCGTCGGCGAGCTCGGCGAACCAGACCCGCATGRCCGCTTTCTCGTTRAGCGGCCAGCCGGCGGCGGYCTCCGCGGGCAGYTCGGWCCCGAGCCGCACCCGCACGCCCAGTTCCTCCCGGAGCTCGCGGTGCAAGGCGTCTTCGGCTGCTTCGCCTGGCTCCACCTTGCCGCCCGGGAACTCCCACATGCCGGCAAACTGCGGGGGCGCCGTACGCCGGGCCACAAGGAGCTTTCCCGGTTCGGCCAGGGAGTCCACTACTGCGCCGCCAACGACGTCAATGAGTCCAGTCACGCCACCAAGTCTATGGTGACCGCTCGGCCGGGGCTCCCGGCTGCGGTTCCCGGCTGCAGCGCCGGGCGTCACGGCGGGGCAGGACCGGGAGGCGGAAACCCGTGSCGGCCGGGTAGGGGACAATAGTGGAGGGGCCGGCCGGACCAGCTGCGGAATATCCGGCGCCCCCTCCATGTTCTTTAAAGCATATTTATCTGGCCGACTCCTCCGGACTTTCCCGGAAAATCTCCCCGAAAAGACGAATGACAACCACCACACAYGCCCCGGTATCGTCCAAGTCCGGCACCCGTCACCTTGCCCTGGCCATCATTGCCCTGGCGATGGGCGGCTTTGGCATCGGCACYACCGAATTCACMATGATGGGCCTGCTCAAGGAGGTCGAGCAGGGCCTGAACATCAGCACYCCGGAGGCCGGCCACCTCATTTCGGCCTATGCCCTCGGTGTCGTGGTCGGCGCGCCGGTGCTGGCCGCCGTCGGGGCCAAGCTCCCCCGGAAGTACCTGGCGCTGGGGCTCATGCTCTTCTTCAGCATCGCCAACCTCAGTTCTTTCCTCGCCCCGGACTACGGCTCCATGCTGGTGTCCCGGTTCGCCGCGGGCCTGCCCCACGGCGCTTTCTTCGGGGTCGCKGCCGTGATCGCTGCTTCCCTCGTGGCGCCGACCAAGCGCGGSTGGGCCATTTCGATGGTCATGGCCGGGCTGACGGTATCCAACGTCATCGGCGTCCCCTTCGCCACCTGGCTGGGCCAGAGCTATGGCTGGCGGCTCCTGTTCCTGCTGGTCGGCCTGATCGGCMTCATCACGCTCGCCATGCTGTGGAAGTTCGTGCCGTTCCAGAAGCCGCACGCGGATGCCAGCTTCCGCCGTGAGCTGGGCGCGCTCAAACGGCTYCAGGTCTGGCTCGCCATCCTGGTCGGCATTGTCGGCTTYGGCGGTTTCTTTGCGACGTACACGTACATYGCGCACACCATGACCTCCGTGGCCGGGCTGCCCGCGCTGTGGCTGCCGCTGGTCGTGGCACTGTACGGAGTGGGCATGGTGGTGGGCAACATCGTTGGCGGCAGGATCGCCGAYAGGTCTGTCATGGGCACCATCTACTGGGTGCTGCCCGCCACGGCGGTGGCGCTCGTGGTCTATGCCGTTGCGGTGCATTGGGCTTGGTCCGCGCTGGTCATGGTGTTCGTGGTTGGCGCGGCCGGGTCCATGCTGGTTCCGGCCCTGCAGACCAGGCTCCTGGATGCTTCCCCTGACGCGCCGTCSCTGGCGTCCTCGCTCAACCATGCGGCGCTCAACGTCGCMAACGCCCTGGGCGCCTTCCTGGGCGGTCTGGTGATCGCCTGGGGCTGGGGTTACATCGCRCCGGCACTTGTGGGCGCAGTCCTTGCCGTCCTGGGGCTCGGRGTCGCGGCCATCAGCGGCGCCGTGGAACGCAGGCGGCCGCTGGCGTCCTAGCCGCCGTTCGCCATTCAAACGCAGTGATCAARAGAMCGGCGGCCCCGTCCAGTTGAACTGGACGGGGCCGCCGTTTCGCTGGTCTTTTCCGGGCTGTCAGGGGGCGCTGACGCGCTGCACGTCCGGTTCCAGGTAGATGACCCGGGCGATCGGGACCGCCGCGCGGATCCGGACCTCGGCGTCGTCGATCGCCTTGGCAATGTCCTGGCCCGARTCCGTGCGGGCGATGCTGATCTTGGCSGCSACCAGCAGCTCCTCGGGGCCAAGGTGCATGGTCTTGAGATGAATGATGCTGGTGCCGCCGGCTTCGATCGCGGTGCGGATCTTGGCCACGTCATCGCGSGTGGCCGACTCGCCCAGCAGCAGGGACTTGGTTTCCATGGCCAGCACCACAGCGATCGCGACGAGCAGCAGGCCGATCATCGCRGTGCCCAGGGCGTCCCAGATGCCGTTCCCGGTSAGGAGGGTCAGGCCCACGCCGAACAGCGCGAACACCAGGCCCACGAGGGCGCCGAAATCCTCGAGCAGGATCACCGGGAGCTCCGGTTGCTTGGCATTGCGGATGAACTTWACCCAGCTCTGCTTTCCCCTGAGGGGGTTGGATTCGATGATCGCYGTACGGAACGAGAACGACTCGGCAATGATCGCGCCGATCAGGACSGCGAGSGGAACCCACCAGAAGTCCCCCTCGATGGCGTGCGGGTGCTGGATTTTCCCCCAGGCCTCGTACAGCGCGAACAGGCCGCCGACGCTGAACAGSACAATCGAGACAATGAAGGCATAGATGTATCGCTCGCGGCCGTAACCGAAGGGGTGTTCGGGGCTGGCCTGCCKCTGCGCCCGCTTTCCGCCCACCAGGAGCAGCAGCTGGTTGCCGGAGTCCGCGAGCGAGTGGATCGCCTCCGCCAGCATGGACGAGGACAGCGTCAGGAAGTAGGCGACGAACTTCAAAACGGCGATGGTCAGGTTTGCGGCCAGGGCCGCGAGAATCGCCTTGGTACCGCCATTTGCAGCCACGTGAACTTCTCCTTATGGGGTTCTTCCGGGGTGGACACGGACACCGGAAGAACCCAGCGCCCACAAGGAATACCGTACCCGTTTCCGGGTCGCCGCCGAACCGCGAAAAGGGCCAGTGCGGCCACGTAACGATTGGGCATTCCCCTGCTGACAAGTAATCCGGCCTATGTTAGCTTGAAGCCATGTTCGGGATTCACAATTTGGATGCCGACAATTATGTAGGAGGAGACATGGGCTTTCTTGGCTGGATCATTCTCGGACTCATAGTAGGTGCAATCGTCAAGGCAGTTATGCCCGGCAGGGTCGGCGGCGGTTGGGTTACCAGCCTCGTGCTCGGCGTCGTCGGAGCAATTGTCGGCGGCTGGATCGGCGACCTTCTGTTCGGCGGCGGCAAGATGGAATTCTGGAATCTCGGTTCCTGGCTCCTGGCCATTGTCGGCGGCCTCGCCGTTGCGGGCATCTACGGCGCCATCACCGGACGCAACAAGACCACATAATTTCCCAGTGCGCCGACCGCACRCAGCGGATGCAGCGCCAAGTAACAGTACGACGGCGGGACCCACCATTCGGTGGGTCCCGCCGTTTGTTTGACGTGCTTTTCCGTCAGGCGATTCGGCAGGAACGCGTTAGCAAGTCCCTGCAACAGGCCCTTKGCAAAGTTCCTTACGTCGCCTGCTGGGAGCGGGCGCTGGCGTAGAGGCAGACGGTGGCTGCGGTGCCKAGATTCAGGCTTTCCGCTTCCCCATAGACCGGAACGGCCACCCGGTGGTCTGCCAGCGCGACCTCGTCCTCGGACAGGCCCTGGGCCTCGTTGCCGAASAGCCAGGCGGTGGGCTTTTCGAGCGCRTAGACCGATTCGGCGTCCGAAGATCCCTGGCGTCGGGCCGCGTTTTCGTCCTGGAGTCGGTCCAGGTTCAGCTGGCCGTATCCGTCGGCGGCGAGCACGCCAATCCCCCGCTCCTTGCAGCGGGCCGCCACCTCCTCCACGTCTGCGCCGAGGACGATCGGCAGGTGGAAGAGGGATCCCGCCGTCGCGCGCACGGCCTTGGGGTTGTAGATGTCAACGCTGGATGCGGTCAGGATGACGGCGTCCGCGCCGGCCGCGTCGGCCGCCCGGAGCACGGTGCCGGCGTTGCCCGGGTCCCGGACCTGGCACAGCACCGCAATCAGCTGCGGGCCGGCGTCGAGGACCTGTTCAAGGCTCACGTCAAGGAAACCGCAGACCGCGAGGATGCCCTGCGGGGTGACCGTGTCTGCCATSGCGGCCAGCACTTCGTCGGTGGCGAGGTACGCCGTGGTGCCCTCGGCGAGTGCCTCCAGGTCCGGGTGCCGGTCCAGGCAGGCCTCGCTCGCGTAGACCTCATAGACGACGCCGGGCTGGCCCGCGGCAATCCTTTTCTGGTGCAGCGCCAAGGCCTCGCGCACGGCCTGCGGCCCCTCCGCCAGGAACTCGCTGCGCTTTAAACGCGCCGGGCGCCCGGCAAGTTGTGCCACCTTCCTCACCCGATCAGCTCGAGGATTGGAAAGTGCAYTATCTTGCGGGCGCCCGGTTTCGTTCATATAAGAACCTTAGTTGCTTTCGCAGCCGGTTCTGGAACGAAGCAGTCTTTCGACTACGGCAGGAACTACTTTGCGGCCTCGGCGTCAGCCTTCTTGGCAGCAGGCTTCTTTGCGGGAGCCTTCTTGGCAGCCTTGGGAGCCGCGGCCTCGGCCTGGACGGCCGGAGCGGASGTGTCGGCGGGSAGCGAGTCCTTGGCGACCTTGACCAGCGCGGCGAAGGCGTTGGCGTCGGARACGGCMAGCTCGGCCAGCATGCGGCGGTCAACCTCAACCTCAGCGGCCTTCAGGCCCTGGATCAGTCGGTTGTAGGTCAGGCCGTTGGCGCGCGATGCAGCGTTGATGCGCTGGATCCAAAGACGGCGGAAGTCGCCCTTCTTCTTCTTGCGGTCGCCGTAGCTGTACACAAACGAGTGCAGCAGCTGCTCTTTTGCCTTGCGGTACAGGCGTGAACGCTGTCCGCGGTAGCCCTTTGCGCGTTCGAGGATAACCCGGCGCTTCTTGTGGGCGTTAACCGCCCTCTTCACACGTGCCACGTGCGTACTCCTTAGAAAATTCTGATCCCAAGCGTCTACTGCCGGAACGGTCCGGCTGGCCTGAGAAGCCTTTTTGGTAGTTGACTGCTGCCAGGTGGCGAACAGTCAGAGAACTTGGAACTTAGATGCCGAGCATCTTCCGGATGACCTTGGCGTCGCCCTTGAAGACGATCTTGTCGCCGGCGAGGCGACGGGTCAGCCGCGAGGACTTGTGCTCGAGGTAGTGGCGGCGGTTGGCCTGCTGGCGGCGCAGCTTGCCGCTGCCGGTCAGCTTGAAGCGCTTCTTAGCACCACTGTGGGTCTTCATCTTCGGCATGGGAACCGATCTCCTTACGTATCCGCAGAAAAGTCTGCAGCTCTTTCGTGCAGCCGCCCCTGCAGGCGGCGTGCTGGTTGCTTGCTGCCGGACATTGCTGTCCGGCAGCCGTGAACTAGTTGGTCTTCTTGCTGCCAGGCTTGGCGGCAGCCCGGGGGGCGGCCGGCCGTGCGGCGGGCTTCGGCGCTGAAGGCCTCGGCACCGGCTTCGGAGCAGCAACCGGCTTCGGTGCCGCTGCCGGAGCCGCCGGAGCGGCTGCCTTTTCCTCGGGAGCCTTGGCTGCTGCCGCCGGGGCCGGAGCGGCCTTGGGAGCCGCAGGAGCCTTGGCTGCTGCCGGCTTCTCGGCCGCCTTYGGAGCCGCAGGAGCCTTAGCTGCCGCCGGCTTCTCGGCCGCCTTKGGAGCAGCTTCCTTCGGTGCTTCCTGGACGGGAGCCTCCTCGGCTTTGGTCTCCTCGACCGGGGCCTGCGGAGCTGCCATCTCTTCAACCTTGGTCTCTTCGACCTTGGCCTCTTCAGCCTTGGCCTCTTCGACCTTGGTCTCTTCGGCCTTGGCCTCTTCGGCCTGGGCTTCTTCGGCTGCGGGGGCTTCCGTTTCGGGAGCCTCCGCCGAAACGACGAAGCCTTCCGGCAGGAGGTCGGACAGCGACTGGGTCAGCGGGGCATTGCCACCGGAGACGTCGACGCGGCCCGAAGCCTTGGCCTCGTTCTCCGCCTTGGCTTCTGCGCGCTGCGTTGCGCGGCGGGCCTCCGCCTTGGCCTCGGCYTTGTTCTTCAGCGGGCCAACCACCATGACCATGTTGCGGCCATCGATCCGCGGGCTGGACTCCACCACACCAACTTCGGCGACGTCGTCGGCGAAGCGCTGGAGCAGKCGGATGCCCATCTCGGGACGCTGCTGCTCACGGCCGCGGAACTGGATCATGGCCTTGACCTTGTCACCGGCGCCGAGGAAGCGGAGCGCGTGGCCGCGCTTCGTCTCGTAGTCGTGGGTGTCAATCTTCAGGCGGAAGCGGATTTCCTTCAGGACCGTGTTGGTCTGGTTCTTCCGGGCCTCGCGTGCYTTGACAGCGGCTTCGTACTTGTACTTGCCGAAGTCCATCAGCTTGCACACCGGAGGCTTCGCCTGCGGYGCAACTTCAACGAGATCAAGATCGGACTCGGCAGCCAAACGCAGGGCATCCTCAATACGGACAATTCCTACTTGTTCGCCTGCAGGGCCGACCAGCCGCACCTCGGGGACGCGGATACGCTCATTGATTCTTGGCTCGCTAATGTTAAAGCTCCTGTGTTCGTGAGGGGTACTCCACCGGCAAAAAGAGAAGGCCCCCAATTGCCGGAGCAATCGAAGGCCTCGAGATCGGAGCTGCCAACCTCAGCGAGGGGCATGCACTTCCTGTGGACCKGAGTCCCAGGTAGCGCCCGACCAGTACCCGGCAACCTTGACTCCCGAAGGGAGGGGCTTCCCGAAGGAAGTTTCGCGGCTGACGCGGGTGGGAGAGATCTCCGCTTGCAAACTAAAGTCAACTCTACAGAAAGATGCCCGCTCAACGCACATGTGCGTCGCCGGGTSTCCCAAAAAAACGTGGATTCCAACTGACTTGGATTCAAACTGCAAAATAGCGACATTTAGTCGGTCTGTGACAAGCTTACCAGCATGAGCACATCAGAGCGTAATTCCCACGTCTTCGAGCCCGCAGCCGCCCCGGCCGACGTCTCGGCGCAGATCCGCGACATCTCGGAAGTCCCCGCGATCGAGGTCATCACCACCGCCGCCGTCCACCTGATGAGCGCCGCCGCGGTAAAACTCGGCCTCGCAGCCGAGGAAAATGCCCAGGAACTCAAGGACCTGGAYGAGGCCCGCAAACTGATCACCGCCCTGGCCGGCCTGGTGACCGCAGCGGCCCCGGAGATCGGCTCGCAGCACGCGGGTCCGTTGCGCGATGGACTGCGTTCGCTCCAGCTCGCTTTCCGCGAGGAATCGATCATTCCGGATGCGCCGGGCAAGGGCCCGGGCGAGAAGTACACCGGCCCGGTCAACTAGGCACAAACGTCAGCACCAAACCGGCGGCGGGCGGACCACAGCGGTCCGCCCGCCGCCGGCCTCGGTCAGGGCCACGCCGCCGGTGAGTGCCGAACCGTACCAGCCCATCGCCTCGCCGCGCCGGCTCTCGTCAACAAGTTCGGCCACCTTTTCCGAGGCTGCGGACAACACCGGTGCGCACAGCAGACCCGGCAGCAACGAGAGCAGGCTSAGSGTCCAGACGTCGGTCGCGAAGGCCATCGGGATGGTCAGCGCGGACATCCCCAGCAACAGGAGGATCGGAGAAACGGGCCGGTGCATGGCGCCGTAGAGGATGCCGCCCACCACCGAGGCCGCGCACCAGAAGAGGAACACCATACCGATTTCGGCCTGGTGGCCGCCGGTCTGGAGAGCCGCAACGATGCCGACGTCGGTGCCGCTGAGGACCATGCCGGCACCGGCCGCTACAGCGAATACGGCTCCCACGGCRGCGGTGAACCAGCTGAAGTTGTGGATGACTCGGTGGCGCAGGCCGGAGCCCCGCTGGCGCCGTTCCTCGGCGGCGGCCGCCAGGGGTGCCAGTTCGGCTGCGGCCTCCTGCAGGTGGGCCGGCGCCGCGGCGACGAYGGCGGCTTCCGCGCATTCCAGCTCCTGCGCCTCGAGTTCAGCGTCGGGGGAAGCGCTCCGGGTGGGCGGGTTGAACCACATGAGGAAGAGTCCSGAGACGGATGTGGCCACGCCCACGATKGTCAGGCCCAGGACGGACTGGCCGCTGGTGGCCACGACGGCACCGACTGCCGGGCCGATCATGAAGACCAGTTCGGTGGCGATGGCGTCCAGGGTGAAGGCCGTGCGGCGCTGTTCCCCGGGGGCCAGCACGCCCAGTGACTGCCGCACCACGCTGAAGATWGGCAATGTCAGCAGGCCCCCGACGAACACCAGGGGCAGCAGGACCTCGTAGGAGACGTGCGGCACGATCGACCAGATCACGGTCTCGGCGACGACGGACGGAATGAGCGCCTTACGCAGCCCCACGGTGTCGACCCGGCGCCCGCGCCAGGGCGCCCCCACGGCGATTCCGATCGTCATCACGGCTGCGGCTGCACCGGCAGCGGCGTAGCCCTGACCGAGGGTCAGGACGATGTGCAGGGTCAGCAGGACGCCCGCCGCCGAGTGCGGTATGCGAGCGATCATCCCGACCAGCAGGAGCCGCCTGATGGGCCGGACGGCCAGCAGCTGACGGTAAAGCGCGAAGTTCACGGACTACATCCTTCTGGTACTGCCCACGGCAGCACCGGGGATGTCCCCCGTTGGGCCGTCAGCTATGGTGCTGCGCGCTGCAGCTTGACCTCGATCGAATCAACCCGCTCGGCAAAGATTTCATTCCGGGCCCAGGCGTTGTTGAGGCCGGCGATGACGGACTGCACGCCGGCGGCGTCGAGCCCGTCTTCAAGGTAGAGGACCACACGGAGTTCCGGGCCGGCTCCCCCACCGGGGAGCCGCCTGCCATCGGCCGTGGCCGAGGCAACTCCACCCCCMGGATGAATTTCAACACGGCGGACCGCCGGAAAGCCAACTGCGCCTTCCCCGAGGGCACCKGCGAGATCCGGATCGGCATAGGACGGCGTCCAGGTCTTCTGCTGGGCGAGGGCCCASACGGCCGGCCGGCGCACCACGAAYGTCGCGTCGGAGCCGGGATCCAGYACCAGGAGCTGGGCGCCTTCCGCRACCGCRGACAGCGCKGCCCGGGCCGCGTACACGGCCACCGGCCTGGCCTCCGGATGCCACGCCTCCAGTGCCGCCGCCGAAGTGAACACCGGCATGGCCGTCCGCCCGTCCGGTGCCTTGAGCGTCACCAGGGCCATATCGGCCTGCTTGTCGCCGTGAAGTTCGTCCCCGTGGGGTCCAACAGCGCCTTCGTCCTCTTCGGCGAGCTGGGCGAGGATCGGCACGAACACCCGGGCGGTGGCAAGCGCGGCCACCACAGCCGCCTCGTCTCCCGTGCCMGCGGCGAGATCCGCCAGGGCCGCCAGGTAGSCGGCGTCGGCGGCGCCGTCGTCGTCCTCGAAGTTGTGGATCTTTGCGTCATCGCCGGACAGGCTGCGGCCTGCCCAGGGCTGGCCGGCGGAGTCCGTGGGCCCGCCGGCGCCGGCGAGGGCGGCCGCGATGTGGCCGGGCAGGTGCCGGACGGGTCCCGCTTCGGTGCCCGCCGGCAGTCCCGGCCCGGTTGGTTCGTGCGGCCCGGATGGTTCTTGCGGCCCGTGGGGGTGCGTCATGAGAGCTGACCGCCTAGCGGCGACCGGCGACGTCGAGGGCCTGGGGCAGCGTGAAGTTGCCGTTGTAGAGGGCCTTGCCGACAATGGCKCCCTCCACGCCKAGCGGCACCAGMGACCGCAGGACTTTCAGGTCCTCAAGGCTGGAAATGCCGCCGGAGGCTACCACCGGCTTCCCCGTCTTTTCGACCATCTGGCGCAGGAGTTCGACGTTGGGGCCCTGGAGCGTGCCGTCTTTGGTCACATCGGTGACGACGTACCGGGCGCAGCCGGCTTCCTCGAGGCGRCCGAGCACCTCCCAGAGGTCCCCGCCTTCCTTGGTCCAGCCGCGGCCGGCAAGTGTGGTGCCGCGGACGTCSAGGCCGACGGCGATCTTGTCGCCGAAGCGTTCGATCACCCGGGCCGTCCACTCCGGGTTCTCCAAAGCCGCCGTGCCCAGGTTCACCCGGGCGACGCCGAGGTCGAGGGCTTTTTCGAGGGATTCGTCGTCGCGCAGGCCGCCGGAGAGYTCGACTTTGATATCGAGCCGCCCCACGACCTCCCGCAGSAGTTCGGCGTTGGAGCCGCGGCCGAACGCGGCGTCCAGGTCGACCAGATGCACCCATTCRGCCCCCTGCTGCTGCCAGTTGAGCGCGGCCTCCAGCGGGGTGCCGTAGCTCGTCTCGCTGCCGGCTTCGCCCTGGACGAGCCGGACGGCCTGGCCGTTGACGACGTCGACGGCGGGCAGGAGCTCAAGTACGGGCAGCGGGGTTTCGGTGGTCATCGTGGGGTCCTCAGCTTGGGGATGGATACGTGGGAGCGCGGCGGGGTYGTCAGGACGCCGGCAGGGTCAGGAGGTAGGCGGCCAGGAGCGACATGCCRGCGAGGATGTAGAAGACGATCTGCACCCAGAGCGGACTTTTCTGCTGCCGGAAGGAGATCGCTCCGCCAACCAGGAGGCCGGCGAGGCCCATCAGCACCAGGGACCACATCTAGGCGGTCCGTTCCGGGGCGGCCGAYTGTGCCGGGGCTGCGGGGCSCAGGCCCTGGACCCAGTTGCGMAGCAGCCGGGCGCCGGCGTCGCCGGACTTCTCCGGGTGGAACTGGGTGGCGCACAGCGGGCCGTTTTCCACGGCCGCGATGAACGGGGCYCCGTGGTCGGACCAGGTCACCAGCGGCGCCGCCATCCGGGGCTGGATGACGTCGAAGTCCCAGTGCTGGACACCGTAGGAGTGCACAAAGTAGAAGCGCTCGCCCTCTACGCCGGCGAACAGCTTGGACCCTTCGGGGGCAGAGACGGTGTTCCAGCCCATGTGGGGCACGACGTCGGCGGGCAGCAGTTCCACCTTGCCYGGCCACTCCCCCATGCCTTCGGCTTCCGTGCCGTGCTCGACGCCGGCCTCGAAGAGCACCTGGAGTCCGACGCAGATGGCCAGCACCGGCCGGCCTCCGGCGACGCGGCGGCCRATCATSCGGATGGCGTCAACGGCCTTGAGTTCGCGCATGACGGTTTCGAAGGCGCCGACGCCGGGCACAACCAGGCCGTCGGCRTTGAGGACATCTTCGGGCTTGGAGCTGAGGACGACGTCGGCGCCGGCCCGTTCCAGCGCACGGACGGCGGACCGGACATTCCCGGAGCCGTAGTCCAGCACGGTAACGGTGGGCTTGCCTTCCGGGGACACCAGTTTGGTCCCGGCGGCGGGGTCGATGATGGCCCCGTCGCGCAGTACCGGGCCGGTCACAAGGCGCCCTTGGTGGACGGGATGCCCTCGACGCGGGGATCCGGTTCCACGGCCGCGCGCAGGGCCCGGGCAAAGGCCTTGAACTGGGCCTCAACGATGTGGTGGGGGTCGCGCCCGGCAGTGACGTTCATGTGCAGGCAGATCCCGGCGTGCAGCGTGATTGCTTCAAAGACGTGCCGGGTCAGGGAACCCGTRAAGTGGCCGCCGATCAGGTGGTATTCCTGGCCTGCCGGCTCCCCGGCGTGGACCAGGTAGGGACGGCCGGAGACGTCGACGACGGCCTGYGCSAGGGCCTCGTCCAGCGGAACGGTCGCCTCGCCAAACCGGCGGATCCCGGCCTTGTTGCCCAGGGCGGTCTTCAGCACCTCGCCGAAGGTGATSGCCACGTCCTCGACGGTGTGGTGGACATCGATGTGGGTGTCACCGGTGGCCTTGACGGTCATGTCAATCAACGAGTGCTTRCTGAGTGCCGTCAGCATGTGGTCGTAAAACGGAACCGTCGTGCTGATGTCCGAGACGCCGGTGCCGTCCAGGTTGATCTCGACCAGGACCGAGGACTCACTGGTGGTCCGTTCCATGCGTGCGGTCCGGCCCTCGGCGGCGGTGGATCCTGGGTTGCTCATGTAAATGTGTCCTTTGGAAGAAGGCAGGTGTGTTGGGCGGTCTGGCGGGACGCTCGGGCTCCCCACCAAGTCTAGGCCTGCGGCTTTGCGGAGCCTGTCAGGATGCGTTCAAGGGCCTCGAGGAAGGCTGTGGTTTCCGTCTCAGTGCCGGCGGTCACSCGAAGGTGCCCYGGAATGCCGACGTCGCGGATGAGGACACCGGCCTCGAGCAGGCCTTTCCAGACCTCGTGCGGGTTCTCCAGCCCGCCGAAGAACACGTAGTTCGAATCCGAGGCGGCCGGCCGAAGGCCCAGCCGGATCAGCTCCGACACGATCCGGTCGCGYTGGCGCTTGATGTCCTCGACGTCCGCCATGAGTACCACCCGGTGGCGCAGGGCGGCCAGGGCGGTGGCCTGGGTGATGGCGGAGAGGTGGTACGGCAGGCGGACCAGGCGCAGCGCGTCCGCGACCTCCGGGGCCGCGGCCATGTAGCCAAGGCGTGCGCCGGCGAGGGCGAAGGCCTTGCTCATGGTGCGCGAGACGATGAGCCGTTCCCGGCCTGGCAGCAGCGTGAGGGCACTGGGCGTGCCGTCGTGGGCGAACTCGTGGTAGGCCTCGTCGACGATCACAATGGTCTGGCTGGCCTCACCGGCGTCGTAGACGGCCTCGACGACGTCAAGCCCAAGACCGGTACCGGTGGGGTTGTTCGGGGAGCACAGGAAAACGATGTTGGGCTGGAGCTCGCGGACCTGCCGGGCYGCCGACTCCGCGCTGAGCCCATAGTCTGCCGCGCGGGCGCCGACGATGTACTCCGTGTCCGTGCCCGATGCCAGCAGCGGGTACATCGAATATGTGGGAGGGAACCCGAGGGCCGTCCGGCCGGGGCCACCGAACGCCTGGAGGATCTGCTGAAGGACCTCGTTGGAGCCGTTCGCGGCCCAGATGTTCTCCGCGTCCAGGCCGTGGCCAAGATATTCGGCGAGGGCAACACGCAGTTCGGTGAACTCGCGGTCCGGATAGCGGTTCAGCCCGGCGGCGGCGGCGCTTACGGCCTCGGTAATGGCCTCGCGGACATCGGCGGGGACACCATGGGTGTTCTCGTTGACATTGAGCAGGATGGGGACGTCCAGCTGGGGCGCGCCATAGGGACGCAGGCCGCGCAGATTGTTTCGGAGGGGCAGTCGGTTGAGGCGCTCAAGCTGGTCAGTCACGTGACCAGTTTAAGTGGTAGCGGGACGGGCCCTGAAACTGTGACGCCCGCGACGGCACATGGGGCCAGGTGGATGGAGCTACTTTGACGGCACGAACAGCTGCTGGCCCGGCATCACACGCGCGGCGTCCAGGTTATTCAGCTGCACGATATCGGCAACGACATCGCGGGGGTCRCGCTCCGGGGCGACGGAGCCCGCAATGGCCCAGAGGGACTCCCCSGGCTGCACWGTCACCGAAACGGTGGGCGTCAGCGAGAGCTGGTCCGCGGAATCMGCCGCTTTCGCGGGGGCGTTGAGGAATCCGCTGAACGAGAGGATGAGCGCCGCCAGCAGGATCAGCGGGACGCCAAAGAAGACGAAACGTCCGCGACGKGTGAGCCGCAGCGGCGGCTGCTTCCGGCTGACCGAAGCAACGGCACTCARACCCTGCACCGSGGCCGGYGCCGCGGAAGGCCGCCGGCCGGCGCCRATCGGGTACACGTTGCCGTGGCTGCCCTGGCCGATGTTGCCGTGGYCGATGCTGCCGTGACCAGTGACGTTGTGACYCGCACGGCGCTGCTGATTCGTGACGCCATGAACAAAAGTGCCGTGAAACGCGCTTGAAGCTGACATGAACTGAGCCCTCCTGGACCATACGGTGCCGCCCGGCGTACTCCGCGTACTCGCCGCCAACCGACCGAACCTTCGAACATAGAACCGAACATTGCCTCCGGAGTCTGACCTCCGAAMTCGAACACATATTCGAACCTTGCTTGTTCTGTTTTAGCACTTACTAACGAACGATGTCGAGACTCGCTAGAACAAATGTTTGAAAAAGCCTTGCAGCTGGCCTATTTTTGAGGGACAGGACAACCACTTGTGACTCGAACAYTTGCGACTCGAACTTTTTACGACTCGAACATCGCCGGTTGATTCGAACATTGGTAGTTGATCAGCAGGGTCTGACATTTTCAGGCCGGAAGTTCCCGGTGACCAGASATGGCGGCCGGGCGGAACGGAAAGGCATTGGCGAACATGGCAGCACAAGCCACCGGCGGCAGGGCCTCCTCGCGGAGCCCACAACCCGCACGGGCCCCCAAAAGCCTCACCGTCCGGCAGAAGAAAATTCTGGAAACCATTCAGCGCTCCGTCACGGACAACGGCTACCCGCCCTCCATGCGCGAGATCGGTGACACCGTCGGCCTGGCCAGCCTGTCCAGCGTGACCCACCAGCTCTCCCAGCTCGAGAAGCTTGGCTACYTGCGGCGGGACCCCAAGCGTCCGCGGGCCATGGAAGTACTCATGCCGCTGACCTTGGATGAGGGGACCACTGCGATTTCGGGGGTCGAGAAGTCCAGCGGCCTGCGGGCCGTCGGCGGCCTCTCGGTCACCGAACTCGCCAGCGCCACAGACACGGCAATGGTGCCGTTCGTCGGACGCATCGCCGCCGGCGGGCCGATCCTCGCGGACCAGGTGGTGGAAGACGTCATGCCACTGCCACGGCAGCTCGTGGGCCACGGCGAACTCTTCATGCTCAAGGTCGCCGGCGACTCGATGATCGATGCCGCCATCTGCGACGGCGACTGGGTGGTYGTCCGGCGCCAGGGCGAYGCCGTGAATGGCGACATCGTGGCCGCGCTGCTGGACGACGAAGCCACGGTCAAGACCTTCCGCCAGCGGGACGGCCACACCTGGCTGCTGCCGCAGAACACCCAGTACGAACCCATCCTGGGCGACCACGCCGTCATCATGGGCAAAGTCGTCTCGGTTCTCCGCTCCCTCTGACGGCTGCGGCCGGGGTCMTCCCGGACCACGTACATCCAAAGAACACCTGCACCCAGMRAAAGGTCCCCGCCGGTAATCCGGACGGGGACCTTTGCGTTTTCYGGTCCGCTGGCTGCGCGGCCGCCTACTTGGCGGCCTGTSCCGACTCTTTGGCGAGCCGCTCSAGGGCMGCCATGGCAATSGMGGAATCGGTGGTCGGCCAGAACGGGGGCAGCGCGGCACGCAGGAATCCGCCGTAGCGCTCSGTGGACAGCCGCGAATCCAGTACGGCCACCACGCCYTTGTCCGACGTCGAGCGGATCAGCCGGCCTGCGCCCTGSGCGAGGCGGATCGCGGCRTGTGTGGCGGAGACGGACATGAARCCGTTGCCGCCGGCCTGGGCGACGGCCCGGGAGCGCGCCGTCATCAGCGGATCGTCCGGCCKCGGGAAGGGAATCCGGTCAATGACCACCAGCCGGCAGGACACGCCAGGGACGTCGACGCCCTGCCAGAGGGACATGGTTCCGAACAGGCACGTGTCCGGTTCGTCGGCGAACTGGCGCACGAGTGCGGTCATGGTCGACTCCCCYTGGCACAGGATGCTSATGCCCAGCCGGGGCCGCATGGCCTCGGCTGCGTCCTCGGCCGCGCGCCGTGAGGAAAACAGGCACAGGGCACCGCCGCCGGACGCGCGGATCAGCTTCTCGAGTTCGTCCAGCGCTTCAGGGGATGTCCCGCGCCCGGGTTTGGGCAGGTGCCGGGCGACATAGAGGATGCCCTGCTTCGGGTAGTCGAAGGGCGATCCGACGTCGACGCCGGTCCAGCTGGGGGCGCCGTTGCCGACCAGGCCYAGGCCGCCGGCGGCAGGCTCGAAGGCWGCGCCGATGGCCAGGGTGGCCGAGGTCAGGATGACGGTGTGCTCGGCGAACAGGCCCTCACGCAAACGCCCCGCGACGCTCAACGGGGCAACATTGATCAACGCCGGCGCGCTCTCGTCGGGCTGYGAGAAGCCCTGTGCCGGGTCGAAGSTGCTGTTGCGGGAGAACCACACGACCTCGCGGTTTTCGCGCGCGGCCAGGAGGCGTTCGCAGAGTTCCAGGATCACCATCAGGCGCGAGCGGGCGAGCTGGCGCCCGCCGTCGGCCGTCGTGGAACTGTCCCCCTTCGAGTCGGACAGTGCGGCGCGGCAGGCGTCGCGCAGCTGGTCGATGCAGTCCAGCTGTTCGGAGTTCAGGCCGTTGGGCATCAAGCCGCTGGGGACGCCGTCKATGGCCAGTTCCAGGTGGGCGGCGGCATTGTTCAGCGCGTCCACGGTGATGCCCGTGTGCTTTCGGGCCCCGGATGCTGCGGCGTGCACCATCGCCACGGAGAGTTGGCCGGAGACCGCGCCCGTGACCCGGTCCTGAAGTTCGTGSGCCTCGTCCACCACCACCACGTCGTACTCGGGCAGCACCGCCAGGCCTTCGAAGGCGCTCACGGCGAGCATGGCGTGGTTGGTGACCACGACGTCGGCGTCGGCAGCGTTCTGCCGTGCCAGTTCGCTAAAGCATTCGGCCGCGAGCGGGCATTTCTGCGCGCCCAGGCACTCCATGGAGGTGACCGAGACCTGWCGCCAGGCYCGGTCCGTGACGCCGGGCATGAGCTCGTCGCGGTCCCCCGTGGCCGTYTCCTCGGCCCACTCACGCAGGCGGACGACTTCTTTGCCCAGCTGGGAGGACGGCCCGCCAAGTGCCGCCGCGAAGTGCGGAACGCTGGTGTCCTCGCCGAGGGAAAACAGCTGACCCTCGGACGGCTCTTCGGACGGGAAGCCGCCCTCGAGCTTGTGCCGGCACACATAGTTGGACCGGCCCTTCACCAGGGCGACCTTCACGGGCCGCTCCAGGGCGGGCGTAATGTTCTTGAGCAGCCTGGGCAGGTCCCGCCCGACAATCTGGGTCTGCAGCGCCAGGGTCGCGGTGGAAACCAGGGTGGGCTTGTTGCTGGTCAGCGAATGGGCGATCAGCGGAATCAGGTACGCCAGCGACTTTCCGGTGCCGGTTCCGGCYTGGACCAGCAGGTGGTCGCCGCTGTCAATTGCGCGCACCACCTGCCGGGCCATTTCGTGCTGSCCGTCGCGGCTCTGGCCACCCATGCCGGACACGGCACGGTCGAGCAGTTTGATGACAAACTCCTCGCCGGCCGCGCCCTCGGTCGCATCCGCGTCGGCGTCCTCCGCGCCATCGGTTGCGTCRGCGTCCGCAGCTTCAGCGTCAGCCCTGGTCACCGCAGCCTCAGTCATTGCTGATGAAGGGATCCAGTTCAGCGGCGAGTCCTTCGCGCACCATCACCACGGCCCGCGTACCCGTTTCCTCGTGGTCGAGGCTGAGGATCTCGGCGTCGGTCTCGTGGAGCTTGCTGAGCAGGTCCCCGCGGTTGTACGGGATCAGCAGTTCAAGCTTCACGCTGGGCCGCGGAATGCCGTCGCTGATGGCCTTGAGCAGCTCCGGAATACCTTCACCGGTGCGGGCCGAGACCACCACGTGGCGCGGCTCGCGCTGCTTGAGCCGCTCGACCACGAACGGGTCTGCGGCGTCGGCCTTGTTCAGCACGATGATTTCCGGAACCTTGCGCGCATCGACCTCGCTGAAGACGCTCCGGACGGCCGCGATCTGGCCCTCCGGATCCGGGTGCGACACGTCCACGACGTGCAGGATCAGGTCCGAGTCGGCCACCTCTTCCAGCGTGGAACGGAACGCCTCCACGAGCTGGGTGGGCARGGACCGGACAAATCCCACGGTGTCCGCCAGGGTGTASCCCAGCCCGTCGGCCGTTTCGGCCTTGCGGACGGTGGGGTCCAGGGTGGCGAACAGGGCGTTYTCCACCAGCACYCCGGCGTCGGTCAGCCGGTTCAGCAGCGAGGACTTCCCGGCGTTCGTGTACCCGGCGATSGCTACSGASGGSACGGCATTACGACGGCGGTTGGCCCGCTTCGTTTCCCGCGCCGGCTTCATGGCGGCGATTTCGCGGCGCAGCTTGGCCATCCGGGTGCGGATCCKGCGGCGGTCCAGTTCGATCTTGGTTTCACCGGGACCACGCGAGCCCATGCCGGCGCCGGCGCCGCCCACCTGGCCACCGGCCTGGCGGGACATCGACTCGCCCCAGCCACGCAGGCGCGGSAGCAGATATTCGAGCTGGGCCAGCTCCACCTGCGCCTTGCCTTCACGGCTCTTGGCATGCTGCGCGAAGATGTCCAGGATCAGTGCCGTGCGGTCGATGACCTTGACCTTGACGATGTCTTCCAGGCCGCGCCGCTGGGACGGGGCCAATTCGGCGTCGACCACGACGGTGTCGGCGCCGGTAGACATCACGATRGCTTTCAGTTCCTGCGCCTTGCCGGAGCCGAGGAAGGTTCCGGGATCGGGCTTGGCCCGCCGCTGGACGAGCCCGTCGAGGACCTCCGAKCCSGCKGTCTCRGCGAGGGCAGCAAGTTCGCGCAGGGARTTCTCGGCATCCGCGAGGGTGCCTTCGGTCCAGAGGCCGGCCAGGACGACGCGCTCAAGGCGCAACTGCCGGTATTCGACCTCGGTGACGTCTTCGAGTTCGGTGGACAGACCCGCCTTGCGSCGCAGCGCATGGCGTTCCTCGAGATCCTGCTGGTCGCCGTCGAAGTTCGTGTACACCTCGTCCAGGCGGGAGATGGCCTGCGCCTTGCCGAGTACCGACTTGAGGCCACTGACACCCGGACCGCCCGCTTCGCCGGCGGCTCCGGAGCCGGCGCCACGGCCTGCACCAGGGGCGGGGGTGTCCTTGGAAAGGATCCGGTCGATAACAGCCTGGATCTCCTCAGGACTCATGTCCTGGGCTGCTGAATCGGGTCCGGTGTTGGGGTGGCTGGTCATGGTCTCCTTTAAGGGTTCGGCACTTTCAGAATAGTGCCGATTGTTKCTCTGTGGGGCGGTATTCGCGCTGGGCTGACGGCGAGGGGTCATTCGGGCCTCCTGGAATGCCCGCGGCAACGGTRCCGGAGGGCAGGGCTGGCTCCGTGCGGAGCGGTGGCTGGATGGGGAATGGGGCGTCTATGCGCCYGGCTGTGGGTAGGCACCCGGGAACGGCCGTGGGGAACACCGTCTCGTGAATACACCGTCTCGTGAGCACACCGGGGTAGYCACCATCCGCRGAGCGGCCCCGGAACGGGCCAAGGAGGTCAGCGGGCCAACGGCGCACAGTGTCAGCGAAACAYGGTGGCTGGGAAGGCGGCTGGATTCCAAGTGGTTCGGGCACCCGCGGTGAGAAAGCTCACTCTTGCGTTGGCGCACTCAGCGGAAGGCATKTACCTGCGTCGCTCCGGAGACGGGCTARGACCCGTGCCGGCTACTTGGAGATCAAGATCATGTTTTCAGCCTAGCAGACGCCCTCGCGCACCTTCGGTTTCCCATTCRGGCGSGSCGCCAACTAATCTGGCCCATTATGGAGTCTGCACACTATTTCAGCGCCCAGCCGGCCGGGCCTTTYACCCGCAAGCCGCTCACCGTGGAGCTTGCCGGYGAAACGCGCCGGYTGCAGACCTCCTCAGGGATCTTCAGCCCGGACGGRATCGACAAGGGGACGGCMGTGCTGCTCGCCGACGTCCCTGCGCCGGCGCCGCAGGGAAACCTGCTGGATATCGGTTGTGGCTGGGGACCGATCGCSCTCACCATGGCCMTGCGTGCACCGCATGCSCAYGTCTACGCGGTGGACGTGAACGAACGCTGYGTGACCCTGACCAACGARAACGCCGGGCTGYTKGGGTTGGGCAACGTCAGCGCCAGCACGCCGGACGCCGTCGATCCTGAGCTGCGCTTCGCCACCATCTGGTCCAACCCGCCTATCCGGATCGGCAAGGATGAGCTTCATGCCCTCCTGCGCCTGTGGATYCCCARGCTGGCGCCGGGYGGRTCGGCCTGGCTGGTGGTCCAGAAGAACCTCGGCTCSGACTCGCTGCAGCGCTGGCTGGCGGCCGAGCTGGACTCCAGCTTCAGCGTGACACGGGAGAGCACGTCGAAGTCGTTCCGGATCCTGCGGGTCAGGAAAGCGTCCCACTAGCCACGATCACGGCCGGGCCGCTGAGTTCGACGTGTTCGTGCCCTTCCGGACCCACGAAGAATTTCACCCCGACGACGCCGCCGGGAACGTGGACGTTCCACACGTCCGGTGCGCCCTGGCCGGCCCAGTGCCGGATAGCGACGGCGGCGGCGCAGGCGCCGGTGCCGCAGGACTGGGTCTCCCCCACKCCGCGCTCGTGGACCCGCATGGTGATGGTGCCGGTGCCCTCATGGACCAGTGGTTCGGACGGCACGACGAATTCGACGTTGGTGCCGTGCGSCGGCGTTGGATCCACTCGGGGGGCGGTGAACAGCTGGGTGGCCTCGAGTTCGGCGGTTTCGGCCAGGGCCACCACGGTGTGCGGGTTGCCCATGCTGACCGAAAGGGCKGGSCGTGCGACTTCGAGCCCGTCGGCGCTGACCAGCGAGTCCATGGCCCGTGCGGTCGCCTCGCCGGGGAAAATAAACTCCCAGGGGCCCATGTCCACGGCGTAGCCCGCGGCTGTGCGGACGATCGTCTTGGCACCGCCCCGGGTTCCAATGACGAGGGACTCGCCGGCGGGAAGGTCCACSAGGCCCTCGGCGATGAGGAAATGCACGAAGACGCGGACGCCGTTGCCGCACATCTCAGASAGMGAGCCGTCGCCGTTGCGGTAGTCCATGAACCACTCGGCGTCCGGGTGSGCGGTCAGCAATTCCTGTCCCTCAGCCAGGAACCGGGAAGGGACGGCACGGATSAGGCCRTCGCCGCCGATGCCGCGGTGCCTGTCGCAGAGCGCCGCGACGTGCTCGGGGCCAAGCGACAGTGCGCCGTTGGGGTCAGCGATCAGGACAAAATCGTTGCCCGTTCCGTGGCCTTTGGAAAACTTCAGACCGCTCAGGGCTGAGGTGTCACCGGCAGTACGGTCAGCGGCTACGGCTTGGGATGCGTCCATGCTCCAAGGTTACCGTTCCGCCCTCCCAGCTCCGGTACCGTGACCGGGACGCTACGCCGGAGGCGAAACAGGTGGCACCTGCCCGCTGAGTCCACCACAGCGTCGTTCAAACGCCGGCGGCAGAACCAGCGCCCTTCAACACAGCACCATTCAACACAGCGCCGGTCACAACACAGCACCTGTCAACACAGGGCAGCGGCCCGTGCCACCAGGTCGGCATCCTGCCAGCCCAGCCAGGCCACCCGGGGATCGGCGCGGAACCAGGTCAACTGGCGGCGCGCGAACTGCCGGGTGGCGACGATGGTTTCGTCCGCGGCCTGCTCCACGGTGGAGGCACCGTCGAGCACCCGGAGGAACTGGGCATAGCCGAGGGCCCGGGGCGCGGTCCTGCCGTTGCGGAGACCCGCGGCGTCCAGGCGGCGCACTTCTTCCAGCAGCCCCCGGTCCACCATGGCGTGGACGCGGTGCGCGAGCCGTTCCCGGAGCAGTTCCCGGTCCACGTCAAGTCCGATCTGGACGGCGGGCTGGAGATACTCCCGGGCGGGCATGAAGGAGCTGAACGGGCGCCCGGTGAGCTCGAAGACCTCCAGGGCACGGATGACCCGCCTCGCGTCACCGAGCCGGCCCGCCGACACGGGATCCACCGCTTGCAGCCGCTCCCGCAGYGGYRCGGGTCCCGCSGTCGCCAGCTCCGTCTCGAGCCGGTGGCGGATGTCCGGATCCGTGCCGGGGAATTCCAGGACATCGAGGGCGGCCCGGACGTAGAGCCCCGATCCGCCGGCCAGGATGGCCCGTTTCCCGCGGYCGTGGATGTCCGCGATCAGGSMACGCGCCTGCTGCTGGAAGTCCGAGACGCTCGCTTCYTCAGTKACGTCCAGAATGTCCAGGAGGTGATGCGGCACGCCCCGGCGTTCGGCGTCGGTGATCTTGGCGGTACCGATGTCCATGCCGCGGTAGAACTGCATGGAATCGGCGTTGATGACTTCCCCGTCGAGCTCGAGTGCGAGCGAGACGGCCAGGTCTGACTTGCCGGACCCCGTAGGCCCGACGACGGCGATCACCGGCGGCGCGGCYKGRGCGGCGGCTGGGGCGGCGGYTKGGGCGGCGGCTTGGGCGGCAGTTTCGGCGGCGGTCTGCGGGCCCGGCACGGCGCTAACGGCCGCGGACCGGGAGGCTGGGCATGCCCAGCGATACGCCGGACCTGCCCGCGGCGCTGGCCGGGGCCGGGGCGCCGCAGGAATCGGCCTGGGAACGGTCCCAGGCATCACCGGCACGGGACCGGCGGAGGCTGTAGTCCTCTGCCGAGGCGGGGTCGGAAATGAGGTGGAACGCCGCCGCTTCAGTGATGGTGACGGTCACCAGGTCGCCGGGCCGGGGTGCTTCGGCGCCGGCGGGTACGGAGAAGTGCACCAGCCGCTGGTCCTGGGAACGGCCGGAGAGGCGGTGGGTTTCCTCGGCTTTGCGGCCAGACTGTGCTGTCACCATGACCTCCACCCGGCGGCCGAGCTGGCGGGCGTTTTCCTCTGCCGCAATCCGGTCCTGCAGSGCCGTGAGGCGCTCAAAGCGTTCCTGGACCACGGCCTTGGGCAGCTGGTCAGGCAGGTCCGCGGCAGGGGTTCCGGGTCGCTTGGAGTACTGGAAGGTGAAGGCGGTGSCGAACCGGGACTTCTCCACGACATCGAGCGTGGCCTGGAAGTCCTCTTCGGTCTCGCCGGGGAACCCGACGATGATGTCCGTGGAGATCGCGGCGTGCGGGATCTTCTCGCGCACCTTGTCCAGGATGCCGAGGAACTTGGTGGAGCGGTAGGACCGCTTCATGTCCTTGAGGACCTTGTCCGAGCCGGACTGCAGGGGCATGTGCAGCTGCGGCATGACGTTGTGGGTCTCGGCCATGGCGTCGATGACGTCATCGGTGAAGGCTGCGGGATGCGGGCTGGTGAAGCGGACGCGCTCCAGGCCTTGGATTTCCCCGCACGCGCGCAGGAGCTTGGAGAACGCCTGGCGGTCACCGAACTCGACGCCATAGGAATTAACGTTCTGGCCCAGCAGGGTCACCTCGATGGCGCCGTCATCCACGAGTGCCTGGATTTCGGCCAGGATCTCCCCCGGGCGGCGGTCCTTTTCCTTGCCCCGCAGGGCCGGGACGATGCAGAACGTGCAGGTGTTGTTGCAGCCTACGGAGATGGATACCCAGCCCGAATAGACGGAGTCCCGCTTGGTGGGGAGGGTCGACGGAAAGACATCCAGCGACTCGAGGATCTCCAGCTGGGCMTCGTGGTTGTGGCGGGCCCGGTCCAGCAGCGCCGGCAACGCACCGACGTTGTGGGTGCCGAACACGGCGTCCACCCATGGSGCCTTCTTGAGGATGGTCTCCCGGTCCTTCTGCGCGAGGCATCCGCCGACGGCGATCTGCATCCCGGGGTTGGCTGCCTTGACCGGGGCGAGGATGCCGAGGTTGCCGTACAGCTTGTTGTCTGCGTTCTCCCGGACGGCGCAGGTGTTGAAGACCACGACGTCGGCCAGCTCACCGGCGGACGGAACGTAGCCTGCGGCCTCCAGCATGCCGGCCATCCGCTCGGAATCGTGCACGTTCATTTGGCAGCCGAAGGTACGCACCTGGTAGGTGCGGGGCTGGGCGGGCCCGGRATGGTCCTCGGTGGCAGCTGTGTCGGCGCTGGATGTTGCAAGCGCTGCTGGAGAGGGCGTGCCGGCTGCTGGGGAGGGAATGGTAAAACTCACCTGTTAAGGGTAACGGGTCGGCGCGGGCCTGCGCTGACTCCTGGMTGACTYCTGATCGGCGGCCCTAGTCCCAGGCTTCAGTCCCAGGCTTCGCCGCGGCCGGCGACGGAATCGAGAACCTCTCCGACTATCCGGAAGGCGAGCGAGGGCTGGTATCCCTTGCGGGCCAGCATGGAGGCGAGGCGGCGGGTGATCTTGTCGCGCTCCGCACGGTCCTCGGCGCCGGTGAAGCCCCGCAGCTTGCGCTCCACGAGTTCACGGGCCGCGGCCTCCTCGTCGGCGTCGCTGAGTTGATCCAGCGCGCCGGCAGCGGTCTCGGCGYCGATGCCCTTGTCCGCAAGTTCGCGCCGCAGGGCCCCCTTGGCGAGCTTGCGCGTTTGGGACCGGCCGCGGACCCACATATCRGCAAACTCTGCATCGTCAACCAGGCGCACTTCCTCGAAGCGGTCCAGCACGGCCTCGGCGACGTCCTCCGGAATGTTGCGCTCGGCCAGCTTGCGCGAGAGCTGCAGCCGGCTCTTGGGCGAATTGGTCAGCTGCCGCAGCACGATGGACCGTGCCACCGCCGCGGGGTCGGCGTCCCGGTCCTGCTCGGCSGGCGGACCCKCGCCCGGGGACCCATCTGCGGACTGGTCGCCGCCAAAGCCAGGGGCAGGATTCCGTGRTGGGAATCCTGCCCCTTTGCGCCGCCGGCCGTTAGAAGCCGTCAACGGCCTTCAGCTTCGGTGATTCTTCGGTCTCGGCRGGGGCCTTYACGCCCACGCCGAGCTTTTCCTTGATCAGGCGCTCMAGTTCGGCCGCCAGCTCCGGGTTGTCGCGCAGGAAGCGGCGGGAGTTCTCCATGCCCTGGCCCAGCTGATCGCCGTCGTAGGTGAACCAGGAKCCSGACTTCTTGATCAGTCCGTGCTCGACACCCATGTCGATAATGCCRCCCTCACGGGAAATGCCCTGRCCATAGATGATGTCGAATTCGGCGATCTTGAAGGGCGGTGCCATCTTGTTCTTGACGATCTTGGCCTTGGTGCGGTTGCCGACAGAGTCCGCGCCCTCTTTCAGGGTCTGGATGCGGCGGACGTCGATGCGGATGGAGGCGTAGAACTTCAGCGCCTTACCACCGGTGGTGGTTTCCGGGGAGCCGAAGAAGACGCCAATCTTTTCGCGCAGCTGGTTGATGAARATGGCMGTGGTCTTGGTCTGGCTCAGGCGGCCGGTGATCTTACGGAGGGCCTGGCTCATCAGGCGGGCCTGCAGGCCCACGTGGCTATCGCCCATGTCGCCTTCGATTTCCGCGCGCGGAACCAGGGCCGCGACGGAGTCGATGACGATCACGTCAAGGGAGCCCGAACCGATGAGCATGTCCATGATTTCCAGTGCCTGCTCGCCGGTGTCCGGCTGGGAGACCAGGAGSGCRTCGGTGTCGACGCCCAGTTTCGCGGCATATTCCGGATCGAGGGCGTGTTCGGCGTCGATGAAGGCSGCGATGCCGCCCAGGCGCTGGGCGTTGGCAACCGCGTGGAGCGCGACCGTGGTCTTACCGGATGATTCCGGACCATAGATTTCCACGACACGGCCGCGGGGCAGGCCGCCAATTCCCAGGGCGACGTCCAACGCGATGGAGCCGGTCGGAATGACCTCGATAGGCGCACGGACTTCGTCGCCRAGGCGCATGACCGAGCCTTTACCGAACTGCTTGTCAATCTGGGCAAGCGCTGCGTCGAGCGCCTTCTGGCGATCCGGGGCTGCGGCCATGATTCACACCTCTAATACTTTCTCGCTGTGGAGTGGCCTTGGAGGCCCTTCGTCTGTCATCACTGACGCTACTGGCCCCCTCCGACAAASTTGCCGGGAGAACCGYGTATGTGGAAAACACGTGAGTGAAAACGCTCTGAAAAAAGCATATCCCCATCCGAACAGATATTCGAACAAGTGTGCGGCGTGTCAGGCGTTAGCCCATGCCGGCGGCGTCYCGGGGGTCAGCGGGGTCCTGCGTTGTCGCGGGGCTTGACGTCCCGGCCGAGGCGGCGTTCCTGCGGGACATCCTGGACATCGCACACGGCAAGCCAAACCTGGCGGGGCGGGATGCCGGCGCTGAGCGCCTGGTCCGCCGTGCGGCCGCCGACCCCGGCCAGGACCAGCGAGCTGCTCAGGACGCGGGAGTAGCCCGCGCCGAACTCGTCGTCCATTAGCCGCCAAAAGTCACTGATTCGCACCAGTAAAGTCTCTCACGGCGCGGGACTCTAGAATGGTTGCCATGAGCAACCCAACTGAGGCCGCGGGAGATTCGCATCCCGGAAATGCCGGCACAGACGCCGCCCTGGACGCCGTCGAGGACCAGCTGAGCCTGCTCTGGCGCCGGGGCCGGTCGATTTCCCATCAGCTCTCGCGCCAGGTCCACCCGGACATGGAGCCGGCCGCCTACGGGCTGCTCAGCGTGATCCGCAAGCAGGGCCCCATCAGGCTGACCGAGCTCGCMTCCTGCATCGGCGTCGGCAAGCCTTCGGTRAGCCGGCAGATCGCCTTCCTMGAGGGYCTCGGCCTGGTATCGAAGGAGGCAGACCCGCTGGACGGGCGGGCGCAGGCCATCCGCCTGACCCCCGAAGGCGAGGAGCGGATGCACCAGGTCCAGGACGCCAGGCGCGAGGTCTTYCGGGAACGCCTTGCAGAATGGCCCGCYGAGGAGCTGCAGGCTCTTGCCATGTACATGGCGAAGCTCAATGCCACCTACGAACGCGACGGCTTCCCCCGGGACGARCCCGYCTGAYCTAYCCGCCCCCGGAACGCGGCATCACGCCCGGGAGACGCCAAGGACCCCCRGCCTGGGCCGGGGGTCCTTTCTTAGGTCTTAGGTAGGTGGCGGCTAGCGTGCTCCGGAAAGGAGKCCCTTCGCCAGCTCGTCGTTAAGGTCGGCGTTGAGCTCTCGGTCGAGGTCGCGGCCATAGCGCTGCGCGAACTCCTGCGGRACGGTGTCCGGAACGGCGACACCTTCGGCGACCGCAACGCGGTCGCTGACTTCGCGGAGCATGCTCGAAAGCGGAACATCSAGGGCCGAGCAGATCGAGGACAGCAACTCMGAGGATGCTTCCTTCTGGCCGCGTTCCACTTCACTCAGGTAGCCCAGGGAAACACGGGCACTGTGCGAGACTTCGCGGAGCGTACGGCCTTGGCGCTGGCGGACATCGCGCAGGACATCACCGATTTCGTGACGAAGTACAACCATCTTGCGCTCCTTCTGTTCGCTCTTTGCCTGATCGGCGAGGCCCACATCCTTCCAGCGGACAACGCCGTTTACGGATACGGGCTGCTTTACCATCTGTATCGCCTTGCTCCTCGTACTGTCGAGTCCGCCGGTGGRGGCGGACTCTGCTGATGATTTCATCCTAGGCGCCTCCCTTATTTGGAAGCGACACAATGTAACAACTATTCGGAATCAACTTTTGTTCCCGGCAACTTTACGCCGGGTAGCCTTCGGAAGATAGGGCTTCAAGCAGGCGTTCCAGMGCCGCACCGCAYGCGAGGGCGCGGATCTCGGCGCGGSTCCCCTCGAATGAGTAGGGGTACGACGTCGAGCCTCCCGCCGTGGCGATCCCGATAAAGACCGTGCCGACGGCTTTGCCGTCGTGCGATTCGGGCCCGGCGACGCCCGTGGTGGACACGCCRATGTCGGCCCGGCAGATCCGGCGCGCACCGTCGGCCATGGCCGCGGCGACTTGGCCGTCCACKGAACCSACGGCGTCGAGCAGCYCGGCRGGGACGCCSAGGACRKCGGACTTGACCGAGTTKGCGTAGGMCACCACKCCGCCCTGCAGCATSSCGGAGGCKCCSGGGGTGTCGGCCAGCACGGCGGAGATCATCCCGGCGGTGAGGGATTCGGCSGTGGCGGCCGTCATTCCGCGGCCGATGGCGCCGGTCACGGCCTGCTCCGCCAGGCGGTGCAGATTGGGGTGGAGATTGGGGTGSAGATTGGGATTCGGMTGGTTCATGGCTTGTTCTCCCCTATCCGTTCTTTCGCTGCCCTGATGCCGGCAGCCCGCAGCTTGAGGGCCTCGATGACGTATTCGCCGCCGGTCCACAGTGTGATGGCCACGGCAGCCATCATCACAATGAACGCCACAACGCCCAGCCACGGAGCAAGTGATGCCAGCGGGAGGACGTAGAGGAAGATGGCCACCGTCTGCACYACGGTCTTGAGCTTGCCGCCGCGCGAGGCCGGAATGACGCCGTAGCGRATCACGAAGAAGCGAAGGGCGGTGATGCCCCACTCGCGGACCAGGATCAGGATGGTGACCCACCACGGCAGTTCSCCRAGCAGGGAGAGCATGACCAGCGCGGAGCCGATCAGGAGCTTGTCAGCGATCGGGTCGGCAATCTTGCCGAAGTCGGTGACGAGGCCGCGGGACCGGGCGATGTCGCCGTCGAGYTTGTCTGTGTAGATGGCGACYGCGAAKACGACGGCGGCCGCCCAGCGCCAGGGGCCGTTCTGGGCGTGCAGCCCCGGCGCGTCGAGGATGAGGAACCAGACGAAGAATGGCACCAGCACTATCCGCAGCATCGTCAGGATATTCGGCAGGTTCCAGATCTGCGAGGYGGACCCGGCGTTGGCTTTGGCGCTATTCACCTTCTTAGGCTACCCGCTTCCCTCGCTAGCGTCCGGTGAGCGACCAGGCGTCCTCTGAGCCGTCCTCGTCGGAGCCGCCGTCGGCGCCGTCGTGGTACTCGATSGCCTGGGTGCGGTTCTCYAGGTCGGCMGCCACGAGGTCCTCCGCGTAACCGCCCTGGGCGATGTTCGCATTGGCGTTATCGCTCAGGGCCGCCGTCTGGGAGTCGGCGGCGGCGGGCGCGTCGAGCCCCTTCATCGCSGCCAGCACGGCGGCGAGGTCGTCCGGTTTGACCAGCACGTCGCGCGCCTTGGAACCCTCGGAGGGGCCCACCACTCCCCTGGACTCGAGAAGGTCCATGAGGCGGCCGGCCTTGGCGAAGCCGACACGAAGCTTGCGCTGCAGCATCGACGTCGAGCCGAACTGGGTGGTGACCACGAGCTCCGTGGCCTGCAGCAGCACCTCGAGGTCGTCCCCGATGTCGTCGTCGATCTGCTTCTTYTGCGCCTCCGGCGCGACGTCGTCWCGGTAGACGGCCTTKAGCTGGCCCTTGACGTGTTCGACAACCTTGTGGATCTCGGACTCGGTGACCCAGGCGCCCTGGACGCGCATCGCCTTGGATGCACCCATCGGCAGGAACAGGGCGTCGCCCTGGCCGATGAGTTTTTCGGCGCCCGGCTGGTCCAGGACCACGCGGGAGTCGGTGACGGAGGACGTGGCGAAGGCCATGCGGGAGGGCACGTTCGCTTTGATCAGGCCGGTCACGACGTCCACCGACGGGCGCTGGGTGGCGAGGACCAGGTGGATGCCGGCCGCGCGGGCCAACTGGGTGATGCGGACAATSGAGTCTTCGACGTCGCGCGGGGCGACCATCATGAGGTCGGCGAGTTCGTCCACGATCACCARCAGGTACGGGTAGGGCTTGATGACGCGCTTGGAGTCGACCGGCGGGTGGACCTTSCCGGCCCGGACGGCCTTGTTGAAGTCATCGATGTGCTTGAAGCCRTAATTGGCGAGGTCGTCATAGCGGGCGTCCATTTCGCGGACCACCCATTGCAGGGCCTCGGCTGCCTTCTTCGGRTTGGTGATGATCGGCGTGATGAGGTGCGGGACCCCTTCGTAMGCCGTGAGTTCCACGCGCTTSGGGTCCACCATGACCATGCGGACCTCGTCCGGGGTGGCCCGCATCAGGATCGAGGTGATCATCGAGTTCACGAACGAGGACTTGCCCGCGCCGGTGGCACCGGCCACCAGCAAGTGCGGCATCTTGGCGAGGTTGGCCACGACGTAGCCGCCCTCGACGTCCTTGCCGACCCCCATGACCATGGGGTGGTCGGTGCGGCGGGCGTTCTGGCTKCGCAGCACGTCGCCCAGGGATACSGTCTCGCGGTCCGTGTTGGGAATCTCKATGCCGATGGCSGACTTGCCCGGGATGGGGCTGAGGATGCGCACATCGGAACTGGCGACGGCGTAGGAGATGTTCTTGGACAGGGCGGTGACGCGTTCCACCTTGGTGCCCGGGGACAGCTCGATTTCATAACGGGTCACGGTGGGACCGCGGCTGAAGCCGGTGACCTGCGCTTCCACGTTGAACTGGTTGAGGGTCTCGGTCAGCGAGGCGACAATCGCGTCGTTGGCCTCGGTCCGTTCCTTCGGGATGGACCCGGGCGTCAGCACGTCCGACGCCGGCAGCGTGTAGGTGACGTCGCCCGCCAGGGACAGCTGTTCGGTGCGCTGCGGAATCGGGGTGGGCAGGGGTGCCGGCGCGACCGGGTTCGCCGGAACGGCCGCGGCCACGGCGGCGGCATTGAGTGATCCGGCGGCCACCATTCCGGGAGTAACCAGCGGAATGGCCTCGGTGGCGCCCTCGCCGCTGGACCCCGCGGCACCGGCCGCTGATGCTGCTGCGCCCAGGCCCTGGGCGGCCTTGATCTTCTCGACGGCGATCTCGGCCTGGGTGGGGCGGCGGACGCCGGGAGCGACATCGGCCGCGGCGCCCGACGGCGTTTTGGCCCCCTTCGCGCCCTTGGCGCGGGGCGCGTCGCCCGCTTCCTCATCCGCGATGAGGGCACGCTCGAACGCYTCATCGCCGACATAGCCTTCCAGGCCGGACTCGTCCTCCTGGTCCTTGCCGAAGAGGCGCTTGCGCCTCTTCTTGGGCGCGGCCGGGGCGTCGTTCTCGTACAGGTAACTGCGGTCGTGCCGGTCGTCGGCGTCGTCGTCCTGCAGGTCGATGCCCATCAGGTGCTCGTACGCGTCCCGCAGCCGGCCCGGGATGGCGCCGAAAGGAGTCGCGGTGACGATCAGCAGSGASGTGAAGGCCAGCAGGCCGTAYACCACCACKGGGACKGCGGGGTGCAGGGCCGCAAGCGGGGCKGCGGCGAGGTAGCCGAGCATGCCGCCGGCCCTGCGCAGGCCGTCGAAACCGTCCGCGACCGTMGGCTGTCCGCCGATGATGTGGGCCAGGCCGGTCCCGGCGAAGGTCATGATGAGGAAGCCGATGCCGATCCTGTTGTTCCCGCGGCCGTCGTCGGGCTGGCGGAACAGGCGGAACGCGCACACGAACAGCATCAAGGGCAGGAGCAGGGCCATCCAGCCGAACGTGCCGTTGACGATCGCGAAGATGAGATCGGGGAGCCAGCCCTGGAACCCCCACCACGCGAAAGTGGCGACAAAKATGGCCAGGGCMAGGTTGAACAGGGCGGCGCCGTCSCGGCGGTCCTCCGGTGCGAGGTCGCTGACGTCGTGGCCGACCCKCCGGATGCCCGCGCCGATCAYGTGGGCGACACCCAGCCAGGCGCCGGCCAGCACGCGTACGACCCAGGGCTGGCGYGCCTCCACCGCAGGCAACTGCCGCGTCCGCGCCGTGGCTGTTGTCCTACCTGCCGTGGTCCGCGGCCGGGCGGATTTGGATGCGGCGGGACTGGACCCCCGGCCGGGAGAACTGCCTGATTTGCCGCTTGAGTTTCCTCTAGGCGCGGAAGAAGTACGAGTCGCCATACCCGCCACGGTACCGGATGCCGGCCAGAAAACCCCGAATTTCCGGGGCGGCCGGGATCATGTTGCCGGCCGCCGCAACGGGAAACGGCCTCCCCCGCCTGCCTCAGCCCTTAGGCTGCGGCTGGCCGGGAAGGCCGTTCTCCAGGCATGTGCCCGGTACGCAGAAAGTACTACGCCCGGCGAACCACCTGAGGCTTACGCCYSAMGRACCACCTGAGGCTTACGCCCGGYGAACCAYCTGAGGCTTACGCCCGGCGAACCACCTGAGGCTTACGCCTCAAGGACCACCGGGATGATCATGGGCTTGCGGCGCAGCTTGCGGTTGACCCACGTGCCCACGACGCGYCGGACAACCTGCTGGAGCTGGTGCGTCGTGTGGTCCGTGCGGTTCTGCACGGCTTCCTCGAGGGCCTCGTTGATCTTGGGGATGATTTCGTCAAAGACGGAATCGTCTTCCGCCACGCCGCGGGCGTGGATCTCCGGACCGGACACCACCTTGCCGGTGGCGCGGTGGATGACGGTGATGATCGAGATGAAGCCTTCATCGCCGAGGGTCTGGCGGTCCTTGAGGTCGGCTTCGGTTACTTCGCCCACGCTGGAGCCGTCAACGTAGACGAAACCGACCTCGACCTGGCCGACGATGTCTGCCTGGTGGTCGCGCAGGTCGATCACGGTGCCGTTGTCCGCGAGCAGGATGCTTTCCTCCGGTACGCCGGATTCGAGGGCGATCTTGCCGTTGGCAATGAGGTGGCGGGTCTCGCCGTGCACCGGCATGGCGTTGAGCGGCTCAAGGATGTTGTAGCAGTAGAGCAGTTCACCGGCGGCGGCGTGGCCGGAGACGTGCACCTTGGCGTTGCCCTTGTGGATGACGTCGGCGCCGAGCTTCAGCAGGCCATTGATGATGCGGAAGACGGCGTTTTCGTTGCCCGGGATAAGGCTCGAGGCGAGGATGACGGTGTCGCCCTCGCCGACGACGACGCGGTGGTCGCCGTTGGCCATRCGGGACAGGGCCGCCATGGGCTCGCCCTGGGAACCGGTGGACATCAGCACCACGCGGTTGTCCGGGAGGTTGTCGATGTTCTTGATGTCGACCAGGATCCCGGCCGGCACCTCCAGGTAGCCAAGCTTCGCGGCGATGGCCATATTCCGGACCATCGAGCGGCCCACAAAGGCSACCTTGCGGTTGTGGTTGGCGGCAGCATCGAGGACCTGCTGGACGCGGTGCACGTGCGAGGAGAAGGAAGCGACAATGATGCGCTTGGAGGCCTGCCCAAACAAACGGTCCAGRGTGGGGCCGATTTCCTTCTCGGCGGTGGTGAAGCCCGGGACGTCGGCATTGGTCGAGTCCGACATGAACAGGTCCACGCCCTCTTCGCCCAGCTTGGCGAAGTGGCGGAGGTCGGTGATGCGGCCATCGAGCGGCAACTGGTCCATCTTGAAGTCACCRGTGTGCAGSACGGTGCCGCCCGAGGTGCGGAGGAACACGGCCAGGGCGTCCGGGATGGAGTGGTTGACGGCRACRAACTCGCATTCGAAGGGGCCGTACTTCTCGACCTGACCCTCGACGACAATCTTCGTGTTGGGCTTGATCCGGTGTTCCTGCAGCTTGGCCTCGATGAGGGCCAACGTGAGCTGCGAACCCACGATGGGGATGTCGGCGCGCAGGCGCAGGAGGTAGGGGACGGCGCCAATGTGGTCTTCGTGACCGTGGGTCAGGACGACGGCGACGATGTCCTGGAGGCGGTTCTCGATGTAGGAGAAATCGGGCAGGATCAGGTCGACACCKGGCTGGGTCTCCTCGGGGAAGAGCACCCCGCAGTCAACGATGAGGAGCTTGCCATCGATCTCGAAGACGGTCATGTTGCGACCGATTTCCCCGAGTCCGCCGAGCGGCACGATCCGCAGGGTGTTCTTCGGGAGACGCGGCGGCGTGACAAGGCCGGGAAGGGCGGTTTGGGTCATAGTGCACTACTTTCCAGGCAGAWGCCGGGCTGGTTCTTAACGATCAGGAGTGGCTCCGGATCAGGAAAAGACCATCCCCGCTTCCGCCAAATCCTCGCGGATGATTGCGATCTCGGCCTCGCCCGGCTCCACGAGGGGCAAACGGACAACCGAGTTGGGCAGGACTCCCTGCCACTTAAGAACCTGCTTGGCAGCGACAGCACCCTGAATGTGGGTCATCACTGCGCGGACCACGGGGTCCAGTTCGAAATGTATGGTGCGGGCGGTAGCAAAATCGCCTGCAAGGGCAGCATCGATCAGCGCGCGGAACTGCCGCGACGCGACATGCGCGGAGACGCTGACCAGSCCGACGGCGCCGGCGGCCATCCACGGCAGCGTGAGGCCGTCATCGCCKGAGTAGACATCAAGATCGGTGTTCGCCAGAACCCGTGTGACRGCGGCGAAATCGGCCTTCGCATCCTTCAGGGCAACGATCTTCGGGTGGTCGGCGAGCCGGATCATGGTCTCCGGCTCGATGGCCACGCCGGCGCGGCCAGGAATGTCGTAGACCATGACGGGAAGGTCCGCTGCGTCAGTCACGGCCTCGACGTGCGCCTGGATGCCGGCCTGGCTCGGCTTGTTGTAATACGGCGTGACGATCAGCTGGCCGTGGGCTCCCGCCTTSGCGGCGCGCTTGGCCATCTCAATCGAGTGGGACGTGTGGTTGGTKCCGGTTCCGGCAATRACCTTGGCCCGGTCGCCGACGGCCTCGACAATRACGCGGAAGAGCTTCTCTTTTTCGTCGTCCTCGAGCGTCGAGGTCTCGCCCGTGGTGCCGGAGATAACGAGGGCATCATTGCCGTCGTCGACGAGCTTGCTCGCCAGCTCCGCTGACTGCTTGTAGTCGACCTCACCGTCCGAAGTGAAAGGAGTGACCATGGCAGTCACGAGGGTCCCGAACGTGTAAGAGCGAATATCAGAGTCAGCCATATGAAAAACGTTACCTTGTCCGCGGCATGTTAGGACAATGGCGGCGGTGTGACGAACGTCAAACTCGCCCGCCCCCGCGTCACGTTYCCGCCGATTGTCCCGGCTCAGGGCCGCCKAAACCGCGTCAGGACACTGTGTTGGAGGGTTGCCGTCAAGACCTCGTTGCCGGTGCCGTGGGCCTGCCGGAACGAAAGCCCGTCCGGACCCCAGAACCCGCTCAGCCCGCAGGAGGTTCCGAGCGGCGTGAGCCCCGCGAGGTTGGCCAGGACGGAAAACATCCGGTTGTCCATGGCCCGGGCGCCGAGATGCAGTCCCAGCCGGTGGTCGTCGCCGGCCGTGTAGAGAGCCGAGACGGCGTAAATGTCCGCACCKGCAGCGGCGGCCCATTCSGCGTGGCCGGGGCGGGCGGCGTCGAAGCAGATTGCCAAGGCGACCTTCCAGCCGTCAATCTCCAGGACCGCGGGATGGCTGGCGGCAACGAAGAGATCCCGTTCCGCACCATGGAGGTGCGTCTTGAAGCTGGCGTCGATGACGCCCGAGGGATGGACGGCAAGGGAGGCCAGCCGCGGCSTGCCGTCCTCCTCCATGAACGCGGCTCCGACCACGGCGGTAATTCCGGTGTGCCGGCAGATTTCCCGGATGCCGTCCAGCCGCGGGTCAGCCGCRYTCACCCACTCCTGYGGGCYCTCCAGTAGGTCCAGCCGGTACCCGGTCAGGGAGAGTTCGGGAAAGATGACCAGSCGGGCCCCGTGCGAGTCCGCGTCCTCGATCAGCCGGATGTGTTCGGGTACGTTCGCGGCAACGCCGCCATCCAGGGCCKCGTACTGGACGACGGAAAGCGTCAGATCAGTGATTGAGCTAGTGGTCACCCTGCCATCCTAGGCACCTSCTCTTTCGATAATCAGAAACTGCSCCCCAGGTMACACCGGCGACTAGCCGGCTGCACAGGCCGGCCACGGCTCACACCACCTCAGGTCGAAGCGGCAGCCCCGCCGGAGGGTGCCGCAGGAGCCGAGCAGTAGCGCTCGACGGCGGTTTCCCGCAGGACCTCCGCCCACGCTGCAAGGCGCTGGGCCGCCCGCACGTAATGGAACAACTCCGTTGGCGTGAGGGCATCCAGGTCTGTTTCGGCCAGCCGCCGCGCCAGTTCCGCTCCCGGCGGCTGCATGTCCAGGGCCGTGCCTTCGCTTCCCCACTGGACATCCTCTGCCGGCTCTCCGGCGACCAACCGGCGGAAGAGGAAGTCCACCACGCCCGGGCTCATTGCCTTGAGGACTCCWGATACGGCTTCGCYGCCGCGGGAAGGTCCCCCAGGTGGGGCGCTGKTCCRTTCCGGGCCGGCGAATTGCCGATCCGGACTTTCCCCRCCCGTCAGTTCCCGSCCCGTCACGGCCTGACCTGSGGATGCTTTGCCTGTTGACTYTGACKCCCGGCCCGGMGATTCCCGYCCCGAAGAAGTTCCGCCTGAAACCTCTCGGCCTAAAGACTGTCGGCCTGAAGACTGTCGCCCTGAAGACTTTGGGGTCAGGAATGTGGGCTCGGAGGCGTTGTTCATGCGCCCACTGTATTCGAACATATATTCGAACACAAGGCTTTCCGGGGGAGGAATTGAAGCTGCGGCCCGGCCGAACATGAGACCATCAGAAGATGGCCACGCGCGGAACACCGACTGCTTCCCGGACCGTCAGGGGCACTTCCTCCGGCGCCCGGCTGGTCGGCATTGACGCCGCCCGCGGGCTCGCGCTGCTGGCCATGATGGCCACCCACGTGTTGGCCACGTTTGAGTCGRACCCGCAGCTGACCCCCACCTGGATCGGGCTTGYGTTTTCCGGGCGGGCAGCCGCCCTGTTCGCGGTGCTGGCCGGTGTGGGTCTCGCCTTATCGACGGGGAAGCAGCAACCGCTGGAGGGCACCGAGCTGCGGGCGGCACGGCGCGGCATCGCCCTCAGGGCGCTCGTGATCGGCGCCGTCGGGCTCTCCCTGGGCGGGCTGGAAGTCAACATCGCCATTATTTTGGTTCACTACGCCGTCCTGTTCCTGTGCGTGCTGCCCTTTGTCGGGCTCGGCCTGAAACGCCTGCTCGCATTCGCCGCCGGCTGGATCCTGGCGGCCCCCGCCTTGGCCTACCTGCTGCGGCCCTGGCTGCTGTCCGCCGACCCCCCGCTGCGGCTGGGGCACAACCCCGGCTGGGAGGACCTGGCCACACCGGCACGACTGCTGGGCGACATCTTCCTCGCCGGCTACTACCCGGTCCTGCAGTGGATCGCCTATCTCCTGGTGGGGCTGGCGATCGGACGGCTGGCGCTGTCCAAAGCAGCCGTGCCGTTCCTGCTGGTGGCCGCCGGGACCGCAGTGGCCGTCAGCTCCAAGTGGCTGGGGACAGTCATGATGGAGGACTGGGGCGGCCGGCGCGCACTGGAGGCACAGATCGGCGATCCCGCCTACCCGCTGGAGAGCCTGCTGCAGGTCAACCTTGCCGGCGTCGAACAGTCAGGCTCCGCGTGGTGGCTGGCCACCAGCGCACCGCACGCGGGAACCACGCTGGATCTGTTGCACACCTCGGGGGTGGCCGCCGCCGTGATCGGCGCGTGCCTCCTGCTGGGCCGGCTGGGCGAATGGGTGGAGCTTGACCTGCTGCTCCCGATCCGTGGAATCGGGGCCATGACTCTTAGCCTGTACACGGCCCATCTGTGCATCATGGCGGCCCTCCACGATCAGCCGCTGGCGCCCGGATGGACCGTGGAGGGCGTGTACTGGGCGCAGGCGCTCGGAATGCTGCTGGTCGGCGGGGTCTTCGCGGCGCTGGCCTGGCGGGGGCCCCTGGAGTGGGTGACCCATGCGGCCAACCAGGTGGGCCGCTACCAGCCGGCCCCCATCCGCCAGACATCCCGCTTCCGCTAGGTCCAGGTGCCGGCAGGTCCAGGCGCCAATTACCGCGGCCGCGCCTCAGCTTCCCGCTTCAGCCAGGTCTAGCTGTTGCCAGGTCTAGCTATCGCCAGGTCTAGCCGCTGCCGGGTCCTGCTATCGCTGGGTCCCGCTACGGCTTCTGGGCCTCTGCTCGGAACATCCGGACGGCGTCGCGCATCGAGGCACGGGCCCGCTTGCGGTCTCCGGCGGCGTCGTAGGCACAGCTGAGCCGGAACCAGGAGCGCCAGTCATCGGGGGCGGCTTCCGCTTCGGCACGGTACTTCTCAAATTCGAGATCCGCTGCTTCGCGGATGATCCGGCCGGCGGGCGTGCGCGGCAGCGTGTCCTCGGGCAGGCCCCCCTCGGCTTCGAGGATCTTCGCCAACCGCTCGGTGCGGGCACCAAACAGCAGCTCCCGGATCAGCGCCCAGGCTCCGATGACCGGCAGCACCAGGTAGGCGACGCCGATTGCCTTGGCCACGAGGCTGGGGTCGGTCATCAGGAGCACGGAACGCTGAAGGGACACCACCAGGT
>NZ_JBFTKG010000036.1:0-48265 GCF_056395825.1 Arthrobacter sp. 05T47
CGCCAAAATCGTGCAACGCTTGGTGCATGGACTTGGAGGTATCGCCCGCGCTCACGATTCCCGCGTCGGAACTCGGCTGGCGGTTCTCGCGATCGTCCGGGCCGGGCGGCCAGCACGTCAACACTTCGGACAGCCGGGCCGAGCTCTCGTGGAACGTGGCCGGCTCGGCGGCGCTATCGGAGGGCCAGCGGCTGATGCTGCTCGCCCGCCTCGGACCACGCCTGATCGCAGGGGTGGTCACCGTGACCGCCTCGGAGCGGCGTTCCCAGCTGCGGAACCGCGAAATCGCCCTGGCCAAGCTCGCCGGCCTCGTGGCGGAGGGTCTTGCCCCCGAAGCTGCACCCCGCCGGCCTACCAAGCCCACCCGGGGCTCGAACCGCCGGCGCCTCGCCGCCAAGGAACAGCGGKCGGCGACGAAGCGGCAACGGCARCGGCCTATCGCCGAGTAGCGCCGCCCAGCAATTATCGTCACGGCACCACCAGGGCTTCGCTCCTCAGTGGCCCAGCCGGGCAGCGAAGCGGGCGATGGCGTCTTCCGGGGTTGGCACGGGACCGAAAACCTCTGCCTGGCGGCTCGTATTYGCCACGTAGCGTCCGGTATCGAACCAGGCCGCCATGGCTCCCATGTCGCTCATGAGCGKGGCGGACTTTCCCGCAACCTTGCCCACGGTGCGAAGCACTCCGGCGGGCATGGMCAGGACCCTGATCTTCTTGTCCGCCACTTTGGACGCCAGGGCGGCGCCTTCCCGCATGCTGATCGGGCGAGTCCAGCCGATATCGATGCGTTCCCCATCGGCGACGTGCGCGTCGACGGCCGCGGCGAGGTAGGCCGCAAGGTCGCTGGCCAGCACGAACGTCAGCGGGACGCTTTTRGAGCCGAGCCAGATGATGCGGCCCTTCTCGAACGGGTCACCGCCCATCAGGGCGACCTGGTCGAAAAATGCTCCCGGCCKCAGSGCGACGAAGGGGACCCCAAGTTCTTCGAGTTTGTCCTCGGTGAGCTTCTTGTGCCAGAAATGCGGCACGCCGGGTGTCTGGTCACTGGTRAGGATGCTGGTKAGMACGAAGCGTGGCACCCCGGCTTTGCTGGCGGCGAGGGCGAGATTGGTGTTGCCACGCGTGTCGATCTCRTGGGCGTTCTTGTTCTTCCCSGTGTAGCCGGCCGCCGTCGTGATGACCGCGGCGGTKCCGGTCATGGCGGAGACGAGCGAATCGAGGTCGAGCATGTCGCCGCGGGCTATCTCGACGCCCTTGGCCTGGAGTTTTCCTGCGTCCGAGGCCGGGCGGACGAGCGCGCGCACTTTCTTACCGTTGGCGAGAAGCCGGTCGACCACCTGGCCGCCGAGATGTCCCGTTGCGCCGACYACCAGGACAGGTTCCTGYWCAGACATTGGTGCTCCTAGCTGTTCTCTTCGCGGAAAGACCCAGTTAAGAGCAGGGTAGTCCGTGCCGTCGAAGAAGCTAGGGGGCAGCCTTTAGTCGGTGAGCACGGCGGGGCCGGCCACGCCGGTCCCGCCGTGCGAAGACAGTCCTAGTACTCGATCGGCTCGGACCGGCCCGTKYGCAGGGAGCGTGTGGCGGCCTCCGCGATGGCCTGKGCCTTGAGCCCGTCATCGAGCGACGGCGYCRGGGCAGTTCCGCCCGCYACCGCGGCAACGAAGTGGTCCAGGGCCGCCGCGTAGGTGGGCTGGACGCGCTCGAACCACCCGGGGTGCAGACCGTCGTCCACCACCTGSCCGGCGCTGTAGCGTGACACGGCTCCGGTGCGGCGGCGGCCGGCCTCGACCAGGCCGGYGGAACCCATGACCTCGATCCGCTCGTCGTAGCCGTAGCCCGTRCGCCGGGCGCTGTCGATCTGGACCAGCGCCCCGGTGGGCAGCCGCAGCGTGACCGCGGASGTGTCGACGTCGTCGTACTCGGYCAGGCGGGGATCGGCCAGGGCGGACCCCACCGCGAAGACTTCCACCGGGTCCAGTCCGGTGAGCCAGCGGGCGAGGTCGAAGAAGTGCACGGTCTGGTCCCGCATCTGGCCGCCGGAGGTGGCGATGTAGGACAGCGGCGGGATGGACGGYCCSCGGGTGGTGAGCTGGAGGAGTTCGACGTCGCCGATCCCGCCKGCGTCGATGATCCGCTTGAGTTCGGCATAGTCGCGGTCGAAGCGGCGGTTGAAGTCGACCATGACCGGCACGGCGCGCCCGGCGGCGTGGGCGGCCGCCTCCCGGGCCCGGTCAAGGTCCAGRTCAATCGGCTTTTCGCACAGCACGGCCAGGCCGGCGTCGGCGGCGCGGACCAGGTGCTGGGCGTGGGTGTCCGTTGAGGAGGCGATGAACACCGCGTCAATGTGTTCGGGATCGAACACCTCGTCCAGRTCCGCGGCGGCGCGGGCTCCGTGCGTGTAGGCCAGGGCYTTGGCCCGGTTCTGGTCGATGTCATAGACCMGGGARAAGTCGACGCCRGGATGGGCGGCGAGGTTGGCGGCGTGGACGGAGCCGATGAAACCGGCCCCCAGGAGGGCGAAGCGCAGCATGTCAGTGTCCTGTCTCGTGGAGTTCGTARAGGGCCGACTTCGGCGTGRTCCAGCCGGCGTCGTTGGTGTGCGATGCGGCCACCGCTTCGACGAACTGGACGCCGATCAGGCCGTCGCGGCCGGTGGGGAAGCTCAGTTCGCGGGYCGGGAKTYTTGTGCCGTCGCGGCGGGCGCGGAGCACCTCGGCGAGGTCGACGTAGAAGTTGGCGAAGGCCTCGAGGAAGCCCTCGGGGTGGCCCAGGCCCACCCGGGTGAGGCGKGTGGCGTCCTCGGAGAGCGTGCTGAGCCCCTGGGTGAGGATGGTGGTGGTGCCGTCGAGGTCCTGCAGCGTGAGGTGGTGCGGGTCCTCGTGCTGCCACTCGAGGCTGCCCTTTTCGCCGAAGACCCGGATGCGCAGGCCGTGGTTGTGTCCGGTGGCGGCCATGCTGGCCCACAGCCGTGCCGGCACGCCGCCSGTGAGGTCCATTTCCACCGTGGCGTGGTCGAAGACGCGGCGYYSSGGCACGAGGGTTTTCAGCCGTGCGGAGAGCCGCTCGGCGTCGAGCCCGGTGATGTAGCGCAGCAGGTGRTAGGCGTGGGTGCCRAGGTCGCCCACCACGCTGGGGAAGCCGGCGACGTCGGGRTCSGTGCGCCAGGASGCCTGCTTGTGCCCSAGCAGTTCCAGCGGYGTCGYGGCCCAGCCGGAGGCGTGTTCGACGTCGACAAACGTGACCGCGCCGAGCCRGCCGTCGCGCACCAGCCGGGCCGCGTGCCGGACCATGGCGTAGGCGGAGTAGCAGTGCGGGACGGCGAGCACGGCGTCGTGCTCAGCGGCGATCCGCACCAGTTCCGCGGCKGTGGCGGAATCYTGCGTCAGGGGTTTTTCGCAGACCACCGAGATCCCGGCTTCCAGRAAGGCGCGGGCGATCTCAAAGTGGCTGTCGTTGGGGGTGGCGACGGCCACGACGTCGACGCCGTCCSCGCGGGCKGCCTCGGCCYGCGCCATCTCGCCGTAGCTGGCGTAGGCRCGGTCWTCCGGGATGCCKAGTTCCGCGGCGAGGGCGGCCGAGCGGCCGCGGTCCCGGCCGAACACGCCGGCCAGGAGGTCGAACTGCCCGTCCAGCCGCATCGCGTACCGATGCGTCTTGCCGATGTCGGCGCCCGCGCCGCCGCCGACCATCCCGGCGATGAGCCGCCCGGACTGTGGTGCACTCATAACTATTCCTCACTGCTGGACATCTGCTTGGATGACTACTTGGACAAAYACTTGGACCGGTCCATAATGGACGGTGTSGGGATCMCTCGTCAACCCCTTATGCTGGGACGGCATCCACAGGAGGAGCGTCATGAACCACCCGCCGGCCCCCGGCCCACCGCCCCGCCGGCCCACAATCCGCGACGTCGCCGAGCGCGCCGGAGTGTCCAAGTCCCTCGTKTCCCTGGTGCTKGGCGGGTCCTCCAACGTCGGCGCCGGTCGCCGYCAGGCYGTCCTGGACGCGATGGCCGAACTCGACTACAAGCCCAACCAGCTGGCCCGCGGGCTGTCCAGCCCGCACAGCGGCACCGTCGGCGTGCTGCTGAACGACCTCCGGAATCCCTGGTTTGTCGAACTCCTCGAGGGCCTGAGCGCGACGCTGCACGCGGCCGGCGTCTCCCCCGTCCTCGTCGATTCCTACACCGACCACCGGGTGGGCCGCCGYTCCGTGGACACCCTGCTCGAGCAGCGCATCGACGGCCTCGTCGTCGTCGGCACCACCCCGGAAGAGGCGGCCCTGGAGGCMGCCATCGCCAGYGTGCCGGTGGTCCTGGCCGGYACCCGGGAGCCCGCGCTGCCCGGCGCGGACATCGTGGTGGACGACGACGTCTCCGGCGCCCGCCAGGCCGCCGAGCACCTCATTGSCCTTGGCCACCGGCGCGTCGCCCACCTTCAGGGTCCCGGCGAGATCGGCCGGCTGCGGCGCGAAGGCTACGAGGATGCGATGCGGAACGCCGGGCTTGCCCCATGGGTGGTGGCCGGCGGCATGAGCGAGGAAAGYGGGTACGACGCCGCGCGCCGCCTGCTCGCGGGACCGCAGCGGCCCACCGCGATCTTTGCCTTCAACGACCTCGCCTGCATCGGCGCGCTCTCGGCCGCCGCCGACCAGGGCCTGTCCGTGCCGGGCGATCTCTCACTGGTCGGCTACGACAACACGTATCTCGCCCGGATCCGCCACCTGTCCCTGACCTCAGTGGACAACGGCAACTTCGCCGTGGGCCTGCAGGCGGGCAGGTTCATCCTGGAACGGCGGGARCACCGGGATCTTCCGCAGCGCCTKCACCTCGTTCCGACGCAGCTGGTGGTGCGCGGCTCCAGCGGGCACGCCCCGGMCGGCGCYTAGCYGGMCGKCGCYTAACCCGTACCGTTCCAAAKCCGCCGCCACCAGGACTGCTTCGGTGCCGGCTCGGGCGRGGCAGCGGCGGCCGCGGCAGCCCGGCGCCCCCGCCAGCGGTCCAGTTCGACGTCGACGTCGCGCGTCTTGGTGACCACGGGCGGCCCGCCCTGGAGCTGCCGCCGGGCGTCGATGACCCGGGCGTTGAAGTCCGCCACGATCTCGCGCACCTGCTTTTCGCTGAACTGGGCGTCGAGCCGGGCATCCAGCTCGGCGTCCTCGGTGCGGAGCAGGATCGCTTTCGGGCCCAGGCCGGAGATGTTCTCCCGCTGGATCAGGCCCTTGACCCACCAGTCSGGGTCATACGCCTCGCCCAGGCCCGGAATGGGTTTGCCGGCGTACTTGAGGTTGTCGAACTTGCCCTGTGCCATGGCGTCGCGGATCAGGTAYTCGGCCTTGGCGGCRTCGTCGATCCGGGCGCGCTTTTGCCGGAGTTCCTCCTCKGCGGCATGGACCGCGTCATTCTCCTGGGTGGTGCTGCCCGAGGCCCGCACCGCCCGGAGTTCCGCGGCACGCTCCACCCGGCGCCGGAACGCACTGCTGGAACCACTCACGCCGCTGCTCATCAGCCACCACCGTCCTCGCCCGGAATCGCGGATCTGCCTTTCCAGTATGAGGAACGGCCCGGTGGTGGCAAAAGGCCTGCCCGGATTTCGTTCAGGGTTCCGCACTGGGTCCGGCGCCCAGGCTGGGCAGATCCTTACATTCCCGTAACTCGGTGTTAACCCACCCGTGCGAAGCTGGTGGCTTCGGATAAAACTAAGCATCCTTCCCATCCCTTCTGCACAGCAGGTCCCGAGGAGTTGCAGCCGTGAACAGCCAAAACCAGAGTGCGTCCGGAAGCCCCCAACCCACCAGCCGYRAGGAAGMGCCCCAGGATCAGGGCAGCACGCACGTCACGCATGTCCGCGAAGACGTGGCCATGGCGGGATGGTGCGGCAATGTCCACCTGCCCACCGGGCGCACMTGCACGTTGCCCGTSCGCCACCCTGGCTCGTGCAATTTCGTCGGGCCCGAGGAYGCGGAAAACGCCGCACTGCGCTAGGCMGCAGSGCACCGCAGCCGCAGGTTTGCGCAAGKATTCCGGCGGACCCCCGGCGTCTGGACGAGATGGCACTTCGCGGCAATGTTTGTCACGAACATTGCCGCGAAGTGCCCACTCGCGAAGTGTCCACTCGCGGGAGGCCCTGGCCGCCGGGTCGACTGGCCTGTTCAGTCCCCTTCGATGCAGAGGACGAAGCCGGGGAACACGTGCCGGCCGGGGCGGCCGCCCACCTCGTCGATRGCCCGGCGGATCTCCCGGAGTTGGTCCACTGTCATCTGCAGTGGTGGTTCCTCGGGMTGGTARGTGGTGAAGATCGGATAGTCGACGCCGGGCTCCCKCGACATTTCGATGTGGCAGCCCAGGACGTGCGTGACKGGGYGCATGCCACAGAACCGGATCAGCCGGTCGATGGWGCGGCTRAACGCGGACCAGTCCTGGATGTACAGCCGGCCGGGATAGACCGTGTCTCCRGTGAGCAGGAAMCCGGTGTGGGGATCGTAGAACGTGACCGCCGCGTTGTGGTGCCCCGGGCTGGGCCAGCATTCCAGGACGCGTCCGCCCAGATCCACGTGCGCCGTCTGAACGGCGGCGCCGCCGCCGTCGTCGCCGTCGGTGTCGGTGTCGCCGCTACTGCTGCCGTCGTCGTAGTCGCTGCCATCTGAGTCGCCGGAAAACCCGAAGAATTCCCATGCGCTCTCCCGGCCTGCGTCCACCAGAACGGTGTCGGGCCGGCCGGCGAACTGGGCGTCACCGGCAACATGGTCCYCGTGCGGRTGCGTATGGAGGACCAGGAGCCGGTATYCGTCGCGGGGATGAGCGGCCAGCCACCGGTCCACCAGGCCGTCGACAACGCTGCGCAGGGGGAAGAAGACCGCGGACGCGGTGGCGCCGGTGTCGATGAGCACGGCCCGGTCGTTGCCGAACAGCAGGAACATGAACGGCGCCTCGTAGTTGACGGCCATGTTCTGGCGCAGGATGAACGTGTGCTCGTCGCAGGCATGGACTTGGATGTCCGGGTCGGTGTTGTGCTTTGCGGACTCTGATCCGTGGATCCACGCCACGTCCAGATCGGCGRARCGTGGGCTTCCCGTCGTGAAGTCGATCAGCTCCGRGGGCGTSTCCATGCGTTCTCCTGTGTGCGGCGGCATYAGYGGGGGTGCGGCGGATGYCGGGTTCCGCAACGACGCACCAACACTCCATGATGACCGGTCCCGACGTCGGCGGGGCGCGCCACGCGCCGTACCCYGCCTAGGCCGCCATGCTCCGGGCGCGGTCCGGATCCGGAACGGCGGGCTTCAACCTCSGCGTCAGCAWKATGGCKGCCAGGGCCACGACGGCGAGCCCGGCGCAGGCCGCGAAGACTCCCTGGTATCCGAGCGTTGTCATCGATCCGAAGGCGATGATGGGGCCRGACACGATCGCKCCGACGCGCCGGGTGTTCACAAACAGGCCCGAGGCCAGCCCCGGCCGSGGAATGATCTGCTGGAACAGGGTCAGGCCTATCCCGGCGACAATCGCAAAGAACCACGCATTGAGGATCTGGAGGGCGATGAGGCCGATGGGGTCCGCGACGAAGGCCATGGCGGCGTAGTACGCAATCCCGGCWACACAGCCTGAGGTGATCAGCGCGTGGCTGGAGAAACGGGCGCTCAGCCTGCCAATCAGGAGCAGTGCGGGRATCTCCAGGGCCGCAGAGACGCCGAGGGCAACGCCGGCCCAGAGGACGTCGAGCCCGAGCCGGCCAGTCACGAAGAGCCCCATGATCGACACCGCGGCGCTGTTGCTTGCCTGCAGGGCGATGAAGGCGAGGACGACGGCGGCGACGCCCGCCCGGGACAGCGCCGGACCRTCGTCGTGGCTGGTCGCGGTTGGCGGGGCGCCGTCCGCCGRCGGTCTCMGGCGGAGCATGGCGGCCGTCGTGCCRATGTTGAGSAGGGCCACRGCGGCGAGGGCGAGCAGGATGGCCCGGTTKCCGAGCGTGCCCATGATRAGCGTCGCCAGCGGCGGCCCGGCMACCCAGGCGACCGAGACCACGGCACGGGTCTTCATGACGTCCGATTGGGGTGCACCTGAATGCTTGAGGTGCGCGAAGAGCAGCGACACACCGACTCCCGCCGGGCCTCCTAGGGCGACCAARCCGACGACGGCGACCGGCAGCGAGGTGGTTCCGGCGAGCACGCCGGCGAGGGCGAGGGTCAGGGCGGCGCAGACCAGGAGGGGCCGCAGATAGTTGTTCACGCGGTCGGCATAGGCCGGCACCAGCAGGGCCGCGACGAATCCGCCGGCGTTATACACGGCAAGAACCCACCCCACGTCTGCCGGGGTTGCGTCATAGAGCGCCACCAGCAGGAGCGCCAGCGCGGGGTTGAGGARRGCGAAYTGCAGCCCCCAGAGCAGGGCSGCCGACGATACCAGCAGGCGCGGCCGCCGCMSGGCCSGCGTTGYTTCCCTGGGWTGGCCGGCCGCGCTGGGAGCGCCCGTTCGCCGCTGACGCGTGTGCATGTAGTGGTCTCCTGTCAGGTCGCCGGTGCCGGAGGCGGTKCCCGTGCCGGTCCCGAAGTGCTAAATGCCCGCCCTCGGAGTCGCCGCACCGCAGGGGGCGGGCGCCGCCGCACCGCAGGCGTGGCGTCGGCGCCGGAGTGGGCGTGGGCGTCGGCCCACTGGCCACGCCCACGTCCTCTAGGCTAAGCGCGACCGCGACGGCCCGGGAGTGACTGCCAGTACCCCCTGTTGACCGGYACCGCCAAAACCCCATCGATTGSTCCATARGTGCCGTTCTGACCGGCCAAAACGGCACCTATGGAGCAATCGATGGRKTGGTGCTGGCGACTGTYCCGCCGCGGCGGCATAGGATGTGCTCACATCAGGTCGAGGTTGGGGGAACCACGATGGCACTCGGAAACAARCGYCGCCGCCTGTGGGCGGCGGTGCTCGCGCTGGGCCTGCTCACTGCGTGCGCTCCGTTCTCGCCTGCCGGTGGTCCCTTCGCACGGTCCATGCCGGCGTCGCCCGGGCCGGCCGCCGGTATTGAAGCCAGCCGGGACGCCGCGGCCCCGGACGGCGGCAGCCCACCGTCGGCTCCCGCGAAAGCGGCCCGCCTGTTCTCCCAGGCCGAGGTGGAGTCCCTGGCCGGCACCGACGCCGAGCCGGTGTTCGTCGCGGTGACGGCGGATCGTGATGCGGTGCTCGCGCTGGCGTTCTCCTCCGTGAGGAAACTGCCGGACTGTTCCCCCGCCAGACTGACGATGGAGAACGGTACGTTCACGGCGACCTACCAGCGGGCCTCGGCGTTTACCGAGGCTGACCAAAGCTACGCAGTGATCGCCACCATCTTCCTCAAGGGTCGACCCCCTGCCCACTTCCTCCGCGTGGCGGCCAAGAACGGGACGTTGTTTGTCCAGGCGACGATGCCCCTGGCCGACCCTGCCAACTACCGCGCCGAGGCGGACTTCCTCACCGTCTACATCAACCAGGTGGTCCGCGGCGAGCAGCAACTCCTGGACGGGGCCAGCCCCAGTCCCGGCCCCGGCCCGGAGCCCTGGCAGGAACCGCCCGGGGATATCGAAAGCTCCTGACCCCGGCAAAGACCCCATCGATTGCTCCGCAGACGCCCTTTTGAGGAGTCATWACGGMACTTATGGAGCAATGGATGGGGTTTCGTCCGYCRYCAGRGCCGCGGCGAACACGGTGACGTCGGCGGCCGCRGCGCTGTTGTCGAACTCAAGGCGCTGCTCGCCGCCACGTAGCGSGCACTTGAGGGCYGGCGYGCCTTGGTCCGCAGACCTAAAACGGKCCGCGTAACTTAGGAGCTTTTCCATATTTTTGGCGGTGGGCGCTGGATAGCATGGGGTGTCCGGACAGTGGAGTCCGGGCGGGTGCCGATGTCAGAAGGAAGCCCATGGCCGCAGCTACAGTGGATGACATCCTCGCGGATCTCCCGCTCGGTTTCGCCAGCCTCATTCTCCGGCCGGACCGCACGGACGCGGCGATCGAACGCTTCTTGATCGTTGACGCCGACGACGAGACCTCCGACGGCGGGTCGGCTTTCGTCCTGCTGATTGGCGTCCGCGGACGCTCTGCCTTGCCGGCAGTGCGCCGGCTCCTGAAAAACCCTCCCCTGGTCCTGGCCGTCAAGGGCAGCCAGGAGGAACTGGCCGAGGCCGAAGAGCTGCTGCGCGCCGCCGGGACCGGGCTGCTGCTGGTGGACCAGGCAGCTGACTGGGACCGGCTGCTGTCCATCGCCAAGGACCGGATCCAGCCGCGCAGCTACCAGAGCGAAGTCCTGACCCTGCTCGAAGAAGACCTCTTCGCCATCGCCCAGACCACTGCCCGGCTGACCTCCAGCCACGTGGTGATCGAGGACGCCGCCAACAAGGTCCTGGCGTACTCCACRGTCACCAACGCCATTGACGAGCTCCGCAAGGCCTCGATCCTGGCCCGGCGSGGTCCGCGSAARTACGAACTCCTGCTCAAGGACCTCGGCGCCTACCGCGAGCTGCATCGCACGCGCCTGCCGGTCCGGGTCCCCGCCCGGCCCCAGGACGGACTGCGGGAGCGGGTCGCCATCAGCYTGTTCGCCGGCGARCGCATCATGGGYTACATCTGGCTCCAGGAAACCGGTGCCGGYTTCGGCGACGACGTCGACTACGTGCTCACCGGCTCRGCCGCRCGGGCGTCCGCCGAGCTGATCCGGTACCGGAACCAGCAGTCCGTGCACATGCGCGAGGACCGGATCGTGCGGCTGTTGTCGGGTCCGGCGGAAGCAGCGGCGAGCGCGCACAGCGAGAAGATCCCCGCAGACCGTCCCGCGGCCCTGATCCTGATTGGCTTGTCGGCCGCAGAAGCCCAGATGGACGATGCCGCACTCAAACACGGCGAGCTGGCCAACCTCGCTTCCATCCATGCGGCCGCCTACAAGCCCTCGGCCATCGTGGGACAGTTTCACGGCGACACCGCAATRRTCCTTCCAGGGCTCCAGTCCGCCAACGCAGGGGCCGGGCTKCGAAGCCTGGCCGAGGCAATCGTCAAAGACGCCGGCAAGCACCTCGGCATCAGTCCCTACGCCGCCGTYGGACCCACGGTTCCCGATCTGGTCTCGATCCATTCCGTGACCGGAATATCCGARGCACTGCTGGGYTGCATGCGCCGCTCCGCCGGGGCCTCGGTGGCCACMGTGGACGACTTCGAAGCCGAGATCCTCTTCCACGACGCCGTGGAGAACTTTACGACGGCGTCCTTCCGGCACCGCAGCCTCTGGGCCCTGCTCCGCGACGACGCGGAACTGGCCGAGACCCTCCGCGCATTCTTTGACGCCTCCCTRGACGTGGCCGAGTGCGCCAAGCGGATGCAGCTGCATAAGAACACCGTCTACTACAGGATCGGCAAGGCCAGCCGGATCACCGGACTGGACTTCGGCAATCCCCGTCACTCACTGGTCGCGCACCTGCATGTTCAGGAGTGGACCGACTCCCCCCGAACCACGAAACCCGCCCCCATCAAGGAACTGGAAGCCCGATGACCCATCGAAACCCACCGAGCACCCTCACCCCGACGTCGGAAAGCCAGACAGACGGCTGCGAGGACGGCTGCTTCTTCTGCACCGGACCGGAAACCGACTAGGCAGCCCGGCCCAGCCCCGGGTCCGGGCCCGGTCGCCCCTCTCAAATACCCTCCGCCGCACCGGCGGAACTGCCCCATCCCAACCACCAGAAACAGTAGTGATGACAACGGAGTCCACAGCCACCATGACCGTAACTGACACGCAGCCGTTCGACGGCGACCTCCTCAACCCAGGCACTAACCTCGACTCCGTACCGCCAGCCCAGGCAGCTTCAGCTGCCGCCCCGGGAACCCTTGCCCTCGGCAGGACCCTCAAGTCCGCGGGCCACGTGATTGTCGATTCGCTCGTGGCGCACGGGGTTGAGCGCACCTTCGTTGTGCCGGGGGAAAGYTTCCTGGACGTCCTCGACGGGCTGCACGGCTCTGAGATCGAGACCGTGGYCTGCCGGCACGAGGGCGGCGCCGCCTACATGGCCGAGGCCGACGGCAAGCTGAACCAGCGCCCCGGCGTCGCCATGGTCACCCGCGGCCCCGGTGCGGCGAACGCGCACGTGGGCCTGCACACCGCATGGCAGGATTCCACGCCCATGCTGCTCTTTGTCGGGCTGATTCCGTTCGCGCACCGTGACCGCGAGGCGTTCCAGGAGTTCGACATCAAGGCGTGGTTCGATACCGGAGCCAAGCGCGTGATGGTCCTGGACCATCCCGAGCGGGCCTCCGAAATCGTGGCGGAGGCAATGTTYGCGGCCATGAGCGGCCGTCCCGGCCCGGTGGTGGTGGGCCTGCCGGAGGACATCATCCGGGTCCAGATTGATCCGGCCCTGCACCCGGCCATCCCGGTGGCGGCGGGCGGCATGAGCAGCACCGATGCCGGCGCCCTGGCCGAAGCCCTGGCGCAGTCCAAGAAGCCGCTCTTTGTCACCGGCGGGAACGACTGGACCCAGGAAGCGGCCTCGGAGCTCACCGKGTGGCTCGAAAAGCACCACATCCCGGCCGCSGCGGAATGGCGCACGCAGGGGACCGTSTCCTTCGACTCCCCCAGCTACGTGGGGCCGATCGGCTACGGCCGGCCCCGCCCCACCTATGACCTCCTGGAGGAAACCGACCTGCTCGTYTTCGTCGGGACGGTCCCGGGGGACGTGATCACGGACGGCTTTCTCTGCCGGCAGGACTGGAACAAGAAGAACTTCCTGGTCACCATCGATCCCTCGCTGCGCGGCCGCTCCGGCCCGGTCTCCCGCCAGATCCTGGCCAAGCCGGAGGCCTTCGTCCGGGATCTGGTCAACATCGACCTCCCGGTCAAGGAGGAATGGAAGGCGTGGACGGCMCGGATGCGCGCCGAGCAGCAGTCCTTCGCCAGCCTGCCGCCGTCGGCCCCCGGCAACGGGCCCGCGAAGATGGACACCCTGATGGCGAACCTGGTTCCGCTGCTGCCGGAGGACGCGCTSGTGACCTTCGGGGCCGGTGAACACACCAACTGGGCGCACCGGTACTTCCCCACCCGGCGCTACGCCTCGATGATCAGTGCCCGGAACGGCTCCATGGGTTACTCGGTGCCCTCGGCCATTGCCGCCTCGCTGGCCAGCCCGGARCGCCGGGTGGTCACCATCGCCGGYGACGGGGAATTCCTGATGAACGGCCAGGAGCTCGCCACGGCCGCSCAGTACGGGGCGACGCCGCTGATCATCGTGATGGACAACCAGGAATACGGCACCATCCGCACCCACCAGGAGCGGCACTACCCGGACCGGGTATCGGGCACGCAGCTGAAGAACCCCGACTTCGGCCTGATGGCACAGGCCTTCGGCGGCTTCGGCATCACCGTCACCCAGGACCAGGACGTGCCGGCCGCCCTCGAGGCAGCGTTGGCCGCCATTGACCGGGACCGGGTGTTCGCCCTGATCCACCTCGTCGTCGAACAGCGGGTCAAGGCCTACTAGGGGCGCGGCCCGCCCCGAAGYCGCCGGAAACCTGCGGRRTCGCCGGAACATGACGGCGAACCKGCGCGCTTCCGGCGACTTCGACGACGGYGGGAGCCKCCCGCCGTCGTCGTCYGCCGTCCTTCGCCRGCCGTCCTCAGGCGGCGGCGCGCGGGCGGCSGTCYTCARSCGGCGGCGCTCCCCGGCAAGGTCCGGGCGGAACCTACTCGCCCGTCTGGCCGTCCACTGCTTCGCGGAGGAGGTCGGCGTGGCCGTTGTGCCGGGCGTACTCCTCGATCATGTGGCACACGATCCAGCGCAGGCTCGGCGCCGAGCCATCTGGCCACGGGCGCYTAGCCAGCTGGTCSAGGCCGCCCTCCGCCAGTGCCTCCGCGACACTGGCCCGGGACCGGTCCACGGCGTCCTGCCACAGGGTGCGCAGCTGGTCCGGGGTGTCCTCCGCCGCGGAGTCCCACTCCCAGTCCGGGGTGGCCTTCCAGTCCACGGTGTCGAACGGCGCCTCSCGATCCCGTGCGTGCAGGGAACGGGAAAACCACTCGCTCTCCACATAGGCCATGTGCTTCAGCAGTCCGCCCAGCGTCATCGATGAGGCAGCCGTGGTCGCYCCGAGSCCGGCCGCGTCCAGCCCGGCGCTCTTCCACGCCAGCGTKGCCCGCTGAAAGTCCAGGAAACCCAGGAGGGTCGCGGCTTCGTCGGCTGCAAGGGGAGGCTCGGGGCGGCCCTGATCGTCCACAATTGTCATGCGCGTGAGTCTAGCGRCGCGGCCTCCGTCGGCCTCGTGGCGCGCCGAGSTAGTCCACTCGTCGGCCCGTCCCCTGCCCGCCCCGCCCGCCCCRCCTSCCCCRGCCTCGAACTCGCCGGAAACTCTCCGCGTCGCCGGAAAAGTACGGCGAACCCGCACGCTTCCGGCGACTTCGACGRCGGCGGCCGGCSACTTCGACGACGGCGGYGGGCCACGSCGGCGGCCGCKGGCGTGATCTCCGCGCAGGGAGGCTAGCCTGGCGTGACGGCACCCGCYACAGCCGTCMGCCCGGAAGGCCGCGGCAMCCGCACGGACCGACGGGCGCGCCGGCGGATGACGTACTCGGCCACCGCAAGGTTGATCACCCAGGCCGCSCCCAGRAGCAYTGCCCGGGTCGGCTCGTCGGGCGGGCCCACCAGCAGYATCCACGGCAGGCCCGTCAGCGCCTGCGTCCCGGCGGCTACGCCGATCGCRTAGCCYCGGGTCATCCACGCGCCRTGCCGSACRAAGTCSCGGCGCACAATCGCGGCGATTCCCAGGACGATGMYCGCCGCCATSGCCGAGCCGAAGACCAGCCGCAGGACGAAAAGCGCRGGCCCGTCSCCGKGCGGCARCGGATAAAAGAGGGTCATCCACAACCCGGACAAGGCGGCCAGCAGGCCCGCCGGCGCCAGGATGCTGCCGGCGATGCGGTGCCAGCCGCGGCGGCCCCGCAGCGAGGGGAGGAACTGGAACGCCCCGAGCARGCTGTAGGTGGTGACGCTGAGAATGTGCGTCACCACCGGCASGGGCGAGGCGAAGAACCGGGCGTTCTGGGGCGTGACGACGGCGCCGCCGGTCAGTTCCGTCAGCCGCGCCGCGCCAGCGATCACCGGGATGAGGCTGAGCAGGRTCARTCCGGCSGGCACGGGCCACTGGGGGCGGCGGCGGACGCGGGGCACAGGGGCGCTGCTGGCTTGTGTTGTCACGGSGTGGTCCTTGGCTGGAATGGCTGTCGGCGGTAGTGCAYGGGCCGAGGTGTACGGCGTACACCTGATGCGGCCACGTTAGGTGTACGGCGTACACTTGTCAATAGGGAACCGTTAGGGAAGGGTGGCCGGATGACYCAGCAAGCGGAGCGCACGCGCCGGATCCCGTTGAGCCGTGACCGCGTCCTGACTGCCGCCGTCGCRCTGGCCGATGAGGTGGGGATCGASGCGCTGAGCATGCGMCGGCTGGCCCAGGAACTCGGCGTCGTGCCAATGGCGCTCTACAAGCACGTGGCCAACAAAGAGGAACTCCTCGACGGCATGGTGGACTCCCTTGTCAGTGAGATCGATCCTCCTGTCCGCGACGCCGGTTGGAAGAACGCCGTGCGCCTGCGGGTRATCTCGGCGCGGCGGGCGCTCCTGGCACACCCGTGGGGCCGGCAGGTCCTGGAATCGCGCACGAACAAGACGCCGGCGGTCCTTGGCTACATGGACTCGTTCATCGGMATGTTCCTGGCCGGAGGCTTCTCCGTGGACCTGACCCATCACGTCATGCATGCCCTCGGCAGCCGCATGTGGGGGTTCACCCAGGAGCTGTTCGACGACTCCGCCGGCCAGAGCRTGGACGGGCCGGCGGCATTGGCGCCGGAAGCGCAGGCCGCCATATTCCAGGAGATGGCCGAGCGGTATCCGAACATCCTGAAGGTCGCCACCGCCTCCGMGCAYAAGGACTCCGTGGTGGGACAGGGGTGCGATGACCAGTTCGAATTCGAGTTCGCGCTYGACCTGCTCCTGGACGGCTTTGAGCGGCTTCACCGGCAGCACTGGACCTCTGCTCCGGAAYAGACGTCGACGCCGGCACCGGCCTAAGTGCCGACTACTCTTCCAGGAASCGCAGCAGGTACGGGATGGCGGTCCGCATGGCCCGCAGGTCGCCGCCACTCGCGGCCAGTTCGCCRAGGTAGTCKCCRTGGCTGCCGGGCACGATCATCAGGCGCGCCCCCGGAATGACGCGGGACATGCGCACGGCGTGTTCGGCACCCATGACGTCGCGGTCGGYGCTCAGCACCAGYGTGCGGGCCGTGATGCGGCGCAGGTCATCATCCGCCCAGCCGGGGAAGGTCAGGATCCGTTGGCGGTCGAGCTCGAACATCCGCTCGAGGTGTCCGGGCTCCGGATTCAGCCGGCGGTCCGCGTCCTTGTACACCTCCGGCATCTGATCGAGGGTGGCCGTCGCCATGCCCTCCCAGAACTCGTCGGCGACAGCGTCGCGGCTGACGAAGGTGGACGCGGCGATGAGGCACCGCACGGAATCCGGATACTTCATGGCCAGCGCCAGCGCGGTGTGGCCCCCGGCGCTGAAGCCGAGCACATCCACGGACTCCACRTTGAGCTCATCCAGCACRGMCTTGACGTCCTCGGCCGAGTTTTCGGCGGTCAGCGGGCGRCCGGTGGCGSCGGTGCGKCCGTGGCCTTCCTCGTCGACGGCGATCACTTGGCGGCTCTCGGCCAGCAGCGCGGGGATGAGGCCGGCGAAGCTGGTCTCAATAGTCGAGCCTCCGCCGGGGATCAGCAGCAGCGGGGGCCGGTCGGCCAGCGCGGGGCCATGGACCTCGTAGTACATGCGGAGGTCGCCGTTCGCCGCGTATCCGTGCGTGAATGCCACAGGGCATGTTACCGCCGCACGGACCGGGCTGAACAGGGCTTCGCGGACGACGGCGGGAGATTCCCGCCGTCGTCCGCTTGCGTCGCWGCTCAGGCGTTGACGGWCTCGGCGAGGATCGCGTCCACCTGGCCCAGCGCTTCCCTCATGCCTTCTTCCATGCCCATGGCGAGGATCTTCTCCATCTGTTCCTCGGACTCGAACGTGGACARGATGGTCATTCGGGTACGGTCGCCGAYTGGCTCCAGCGTGACGACGGCGTGACCGGCGCCCATGTCGGYCACGGGATCGCCGTTGTCATCCGCGAAGCCGTCGTCGAACTCCAGGCGGTGCGGCGCGTCAATGGCGGTGAACCGCCACCAGCCGCGGGGYTTCTCCCCCTCTGGCCCCGTCATGAAGTAGCTGGCCGCGCCRCCGGGGACAAACTCGTGCGTCTCGAAMGTRGCCGGCCACGTGGGCGGTCCCCACCAGCGTTCGAGCAGTCGCGGGTCTTCCCAGACCTGCCAGACGCGCTCCACGCCGGCGTCGAACTCGGCGACCACGGTGAGGCTCAGCGCCTCAAGATTCTTGACTGAATTGGTAACCGTCATGACGAACCCTTCCCATCCTTCATCTGTGCTGGTTGTGCCTTGCTGGTTTGCTTGTTGASYGTTTTCGTATTGACTGGTGCTGTTGTGGCCGTCTCGGCGAGGAGGGCGGCGATCCGGTCGGCSCGCTGCCGCCAGATGACTTCGTACTCGTCGAGCAGCCGGCGGGCCCTTTGCAGTCCGTCGTGGTTGGCCCGCACAATCTGCTCCCTCCCCCGCTTCTCCTTGGAGACAAGGGAAGCGCGTTCCAGGACCGCCACGTGTTTCTGGACGGCCGCGAAGCTCATGGCGTAGAGGGCAGCCAGTCCGGAGACCGAGTACTCGCCCACTGTCACCCGCCGCACGATGTCCCGGCGGGTGGTGTCGGCGAAGGCTTGGAACAGGCGGTCAAGTTCTTCGTCGCTGAGCTGGTCTCGGAGCTGATCTACAACCATTTGGTTGTAGGATAGTCCGGCCGCTTCAGGGGTGTCAATGGTTTGGCGGGCCTCAGGCCGCCGACTTCGCGGGAACCCGCCAGCTCGCCGGAGGTGTACGGCGAGCCCGCAGGTGTCCGGCGATTTCGCGCAACGCGGCCGCCGCACACCACCCCTGAGACCGTCGGGGTGCCCGAAGGGCCCTGACACTGCGTGGCCTGGAGCCCCTGTGCCAACAATGCCGCGAGCGTAGAGTGAGCCCATGAAGCGCGTGGTTATCGACCGCTTCGGCGGCCCCGAGGTCCTAACAGTGGTGGAGGTCGACGATCCACGGCCCGGTCCGGGCGACGTCCGCGTCAGGGTCCTGGCGTCGGGTGTCTCGTTCACCGACTCACAGCTTCGCGCCGGCACGTATCTCGGCGGACCGAAGCCGCATTTCACGCCCGGCTACGAGCTCGTGGGCATCGTTGATGAGATCGGGCCCGGTTGCTCGCGCGTWAGGGTGGGAGACCGCATCGGCGCGCTGACTGTGTGGGGCGCCAACGCCGAGCGCGTCTGCGTGCCGGAGGCATACGCGGTGGAGGTGCCTGAGGACCTCGACCCGGCCGAGGTCGTGAGCCTCGTGTTCCCCTACATGACCGCYTACCAGCTGCTTCACCGCACRGCCAAGTCGAAGCCCGGGGAGAGCGTTCTGGTTCACGGCGCGGCCGGCCGGGTAGGCACCGCGATCCTCGAGTTGGGGGCGCTGGCCGGCCTCCGCCTCTACGGGAGCGCCGCGGGCCGGGATCGCGCCGCGGTGGAGGAGCTGGGTGCCGTGGCGATCGATTACCAGAACGAGGACTTCCTGGCCCGTGTCCGCGCGCTCACCGTCGACGGCGTGGACATCGCGCTCGACGGAATCGGTGGCCCGCTGTCGCTGCGCTCCTTCCGCGCACTCCGGCCCGGCGGACGGCTCGTCGTGTTCGGCCGCTACGCCACCATCGCGCAGGGGCGCAAGAACTGGCCSGGMGTCATCGCCTGGTACGCCGCGACCGGGACCGTCGCACTCTGGGGCTGGCTGTCGCCCSGCAGAAAGGTGCTKTCCTACCGGATYCAGAAATTGCGCMTCCATCACCAGGACTGGTTCCAGGCCGACTTCCTCGCGCTGCTCGAGATGCTCCGCCGCGGCGAGATTCACCCCGTGGTGGCCGAGCGTCTRCCGCTTTCCGAGGTTCGTCGCGCCCACGAGCTGCTGGGGAGCACCGCGACAAAGGGGAAGATCGTGCTCGTACCCTGAGSCCGGCATGGTCCCCGCCGCAGCATTACGAAGCGCAGCCCACCGCCGAGTTCGCCGGAAGCCTGCGAACTCGCCGGAAGSTTACGGCGACCYCGCGGGTTTCCGGCGGCTTCGSGAGTTTCCGGCGGCTTCGCGCGCGGCAGCGATCGGGATAGTTTTAGGGGATGACGGCAAGCTACAGGTACGACGTCGAGGTCCTGCACCTCCTCGTGTCGCCGGCGCACGCCTACTTCGGCCGGGCACGCGATGGCGCCGCGCAAGTACCCACCGCCGACGCGGACCGGGTGGAACTGGTGGCCGGCAAGGGCATCGTCGGAGACCGGTTCTTCGGCAAGGCCGCACACATGGACGCCGCCGTCACCCTCCTCTCGATCGAAGCCCTCGAGGCGATGGCCGCGGAACTGGGAGCCGGGCCCTTTGACCCGCTCCTGACCCGGCGCAACGTTGTCCTCAGGGGTGCACACCTCGCTCCGCTGCTTGGCCATGACTTCGCGCTCGAGTCGAGGGGGAACGTGGTCCGGCTGCGGGCCGGACGGCCCGCCCATCCCTGCGCCTGGATGGACCGGATGCTGGCCCCGGGCGCGCACGCCGCGATGCGGGGCCGGGGAGGCGTTCGCTGCCAGCCGCTCTCGGACGGCCTTCTCAGCCGCGGGCCGGCCGTGCTGGTCAGCCCCGTTCCCCTGGACCCCACGCAGGCCGGAATTCCCACGCTGCTGCGCCCGTCGCGGCTGCCATAGCGGACACCCGCTGCCGTGGCAGCCGGCCGCGGCCGTATGCCCTATTCCCGTCCTGCGTACTCCCGCCCTATTGCCGCTCAGCGATTGCTTTCACGCTCTTCACCAGGCTGTCCCACATGCCCTTCGAGTGCTCGGCCTCCTCGGCACTGGCGTTGTTGTCCTGTGAGAGTGTGAATTCGGTCGTGCCGGGCCGTTCCTCGAGCGTCCAGGTAAGCGTGTGGTAGTTCTCGGGCGCATCCTCCTGGCCGCTCAGCGGGCTGAAGTGCGTGACAACGAGCCGCCGTCGGGGTTCAAACTCCAGGACGCTGCCTCGGTCCTCGTAGGCCTTGCCGTCCCAAACGCCGCGCCACGCGATGGGTCCGCCGACCGTCCAGTCAGTCACGACGTCGGTGCCGAACATGAACTCCTTGATGGCGACAGGGTCCGTGAGCACGGACCATACCCGGCTCGCGGGCGCCTCGATGGTGATGGTCGACGTCGCCACATATTTATCAGTCATAGCTTTCCCTTTTCACTCGGAATCGGCTTCACCCGGAATCGGCTTCACTCGGAATCGGTCAGCGCCGGCAGCGCCCGGCACCGAGACTACTCCGCCAGCCGGAGCGGCCGTAAGCCTGTCCCCACCACGGCGCATCCGCCGATCCCCCCGGACGCACGGTCGCTAGGCCGGGTAGATGGCGATGGCCGTGGCCTTGATGACGAAGTAGACGGTCATTCCCGGGGTGAGGCCGAGGTCCGCTGACGCGGCCGGGGTGATGTCCGCGGAGAGGCCGCCGGCATGGACGCGGATCTGGTCGCCGTGCGGTTCAAGGTCCGTGATTGCCACCGCGAATGAGTTCCGCGGGCTGCCGTGCTCTTCGGTGAGGAAGACAGATACTGCCGAGGGCGGAAAGACCGCGACGCCGTCCTGCCCGGGGTCGATGCTGCCGTCCTGGTGGCCCGCGACCACCATCCCTGCCGCAGTGGTGACGCCGGCGGCGCTGACGGTGCCGGCCACGAGGTTCAGCCCGGCCAGGCCGGCGGCGAACCGGCTGCGGGGTCTTTCGAGGACGTCGCGGGTGGGTCCCGCCTCGCTGATCCGGCCGTCCTCGAGGACGATCACCCTGTCGGCCAGCATCAGGGCGTCCAGGATGTCGTGGGTGATGATGATCGCCCGGCGGCCGGCGAGGACCCGTTTGAGCAGCCGGCGGAGCAGCGGGGCCGCGTGAATGTCGAGGGCTGCCATCGGTTCATCGAGCAGCAGCAGGTCCGGGTCGGCGGCGAGGGCGCGCGCCACGGCAACGCGCTGGGCCTGTCCGCCGGAGAGCTGCCCGGGACGCCGCGCGGCGAGGTCCCCGGCGTCGACTTCGGCGAGCCAGTGCATGGCCGTCTCCCGGGCCGCGGCGTTGGACGCGCCGGCACTGCGGGGCCCGAACGCGACATTGTCCAGGGCACTGAGGTGCGGGAAAAGGAGGGCCTCCTGGGCCAGGAGCGCCGTGCCCCGGGTGTGGGGTGCCCGCCAAATGTTCTTCTCCGCCGCCAAATCGAAGAGGACCCTGTCCCCGAGCACGGCCCGGCCGGCGTCGGGGCGCAGCAGCCCGGAGATGATCGAGAGCAGTGTCGACTTGCCGGCACCGTTCGGGCCGAGGATGGCGATGGTTTCGGCCGGTCCGAGGCTGAGCGAGACCTCGAAGCCCCGTGCCGCGAGGGTTGCGTCGAGCTGAAAGGTCACTGGAATGCCCCTTCCGGTGCTGCGCCGACGCGCGGCCGCCGGTAGGAGAGTCCGACGACGGCCACCGCCACTGCGACCAGCAGGAGGGACAGCGCGACGGCGGCATCGGCGTCGGTTTCGCGTTGCAAGTAGATCTCCAGCGGAAGCGTGCGGGTGACGCCTTGCAGGCTTCCGGCGAAGGTCAGGGTGGCACCGAATTCGCCCAGGCTGCGGGCGAAGGACAGGACAGCGCCGGAGGCGAGGCCGGGCAGCACGAGCGGGATGGTGACGCGGCGCAGCACGGTGCTGGGGCGCGCCCCGAGGGTTGCGGCGACGGCCTCGTATTTGTTGCCGGCGGTTCGCAGGGCGCCTTCGAGGCTGACGACAAGGAACGGCATGGCCACGAACGTCTGGGCGAGGATGACGGCGGTGGTGGAGAACGCGATCTGGATGCCGGCCAGTTCGAGGCTCCGGCCCAGGAGACCCTGCCGTCCGAACGTGTACAGCAGGGCGATGCCTCCCACCACTGGCGGCAGCACCAGGGGCAGCAGGACGAAGGCCCGGAGCAGCCGCTGGCCCGGGAACGGGCTCCGGGCCAGGACGAGTGCCAGGGGCACGCCGAGGACGATGCAGAGGGCGGTGCTGGCCGKGGAGGTGCGCAGGCTCAGGCCCAGGGCAGTGAGCGAGGATTCGGACGTGATCAGCGGGATGAACTGCGGCCAGTTGACCTTGGCCACCATGGCCACCAGCGGCAGCAGGACGAAGAGTGCTCCTGCCGCCGCGATGGCGTAGATCCAAGGCGGGATCCCGGTGTAGCCGGTGCCGCTGCGTGGGTTCATGCCGTCCTTTAGGGGGCGCCGAATCCGGCGTCGCTCAGGACTTGCTGGCCCTCGCTGCCGGTGACCGTGGCGATGAAGGCGGCGGCCAGCTCCTTGTTCTTGCTCGTGCCGACGGTGGCGATCGGGTAGGTGTTCACGGCCTGGTCCGACTCGGGGAAGGGGATGCCCTTGACCTTGTCGCCGGCGGTCTTGACGTCGGTGACGTAGACCAGGCCGGCGTCGGCCTCACCGGAGGTGACCTTGCCCAGGACATCAGTGACGGAGGATTCCTCGCTGACCGGCGCCAGGGTGGTACCTGTGGCTTTTTCGACGGTGGCGGTCGCGGCGCCGCAGGGAACCTGGGGTGCGCAGACAACCACCCTAACGCCCGGCTTGGCGAGGTCGGCGAAGGAGCTGATCGACGCCGGGTTGGACGGCGGGACTGCGATCTCCAGGACGTTCGTGGCGAAGTTGACCGGGGCGCCGTCGATCAGTTTTGCGTCGGTCAGCTTGGTCATGTTCTTGGTGTCGGCAGAGGCGAAGACGTCCGCCGGGGCACCCTGGGAGATCTGCGTGACCAGGTCCGAGGAGCCGGCGAAGTTCAGCGTGATCTTGGTGCCCGGGTTCTTCGCCTCGAAGTCGCTGGCCAGCTTGGTGAAGGTTGACTTCAGGGAGGCCGCGGCGAACACGGTCGCAGTGCCGGACAGTGACGGCGCCGCGGAGGCGCTCGCGGCGGCCGGGCTGCTTCCCGTGGCTGCGGGGGTTCCGGAGGCGCAGCCGGCCAGGGCTGCAGTCAGGGCGCCGGCGGCGAACAGTGCGGTGACGTGCTTGCGGGCGATGATCATATGATGCTCTTTCCGTGGGGCGTTTCGATGATGACGGTGGTGGCTTTGACCACGGCTGTCGCGACGGATCCGAGCTCCAGGCCCAGTTCCCGAACCGCTTCGCTGCTCATCAGGGACACGACGCGGAAGGGCCCGCACTGCAGCTCAACCTGGGCCATGACCTTGTCGGCGGTGATTCCCGTGACGAGGCCGACGAACCGGTTGCGGGCGGAGCGGCCCACCTTGGTGGGGTCCTCGGGAAGCTGGGCCTGGTCGCGGGCGAGGTGCGCAAGTTCCAGGCCATCCACGGCCAGACGGCCGGAGTCATCCTTGACCGGGGTCAGGATCCCGCTCTCGGTCCAGCGCCGGACGGTGTCGTCGCTGACCCCGAGAAAACGTGCTGCTTCTGATACGCGAATTTTCGGCATGACACCATAATCTCCTATTTGCGGAAGATATGGGCATTCTGATCCGCAAATCAGTAAGAAATCATCGCGTTGCGGATTGTTCGCGTCGCGAAGAGAGCCACCCGGCCTCCAACGAAGCACCCAGCAGGGCGCCGCATTGCGGCGTCCCGCTGGGACGCTGGAGGCGCTTCGCCTAGGCCAGGACCTTGTCGAGCTTGGTGAACGAGGTGCCCCAGCCCTCGCGCGTCATGTCCAAGAATTCGGCGCTGTCGAATGGTCCTTGCGTGAGATGCAGCCGGGTCCGTCCGCCCAGGTCCTCGAACTCCAGCCGCATCTCGAGCTGGACAACGGTGCCGGCGTCGGGCTCCGCGCGCTGGGTGGCCACCAGGAGCGACGGCGGGTCGAAGACGGAGATCACGGCGTCGATCGGTCCTTCCTTGGCGGCGCCGCCCTCCTCCCAGACCATGACCAGCTGCCACGCGCCTCCGACGCGGGGCTCAACGACAATCCGGTCCCTGGGCGAGTCCACTCCCACGGGGCCGAACCAGGCGGCGAGCTGGTCTGGATCCGTGAAGGCCTTGAAGACCAGCTCGCGGGGAGCATCGAAGTCCCTGGTCATCGAGAGAATGTGGGACTCATGGGTGTTCTGTTGGGTGCTCATTGCCTGGCTCCTGATTCTTGGGAACTTGCTGGATTTTTCGCAGATGCGCGTCGAGGCGGCTGAAGCTGGCATCCCAAAAGCGCCGGTACTCTTCCATATATTCGGCAACCTCGCGCAGCGGCGCGGCCTCCAGCTTCGAGGAGCGCCACTGCGCATTGCGGCTCCGGGTGATCAGGCCCGCGGCCTCCAGGACCTTGAGGTGGCGCGAGATCGCGGGGAGGCTGATCTCGAAGGGCTCGGCCAGCTCATTGACGGTGGCTTCGCCCTCCGCCAGCCGGGCCAGGATGGCCCTGCGGGTGGGGTCGGCGAGCGCCGAGAAGATGAGGCTGAGCCGATCGGTTGACACCGGGATGCTTCCTTCGTATTTAAYAATTCTGCTAATTAACTGATGTGTTAAATATGCGCCTGCGTGCGGTCCGGCGTCAAGGGTTTTGTGATTTCTGTTCCCATGCCCGCTCCCTCGATTTCGGCGCCCGTCCGGACCATAATCGGAGCTATCCAGACAACGCTTTGCCGAGAGGAGCCGGCCGTGGCAACCACGATCTTTCGGGCAGGGATGAGATATGCGGCCGCCGCCCTCACGCTGGGCGTGGTCCTGCTGACCACAGGATGCTCCTACGACAATTCGGCGGAAACCGCGAAGATCACACCGGCGACCAACGGGATCAACACCGTGGTCGGTTCGATAAAGCTGGCGGACATGCTCATCCTCTCCCACGCAGCGGACCAGCCCGGGCGGATCATCGGAACGGTGTTCAACGCCTCCTCAAAGGACGCTACCGTCACCATTTCGGGCGCCTCAGGGGCTCCGGTATCGATTCCGGTCAAGGCCAACGGCCATACCTCCCTGGCCCAACCACCGGCCATGACGCTGGACCCCTCGGGCGGAGCCCCCGGCTCCATGGTCACGGTGCGTGTGAGCGAAGACGCCACGGGCACGTCGGCCGATGTACAACTTCCGGTCCTGAACGCGACGCTGCCCGAATACGAGTCCTACATGCCCGCGGCGCCCGCATCCGGCACCTCCTCCCCCACGCAATCCGGGAGCACGGCTTCGGCGGGCACGGCTGGCCCCAGCCCCAGCCCAACCACCACCAGCCCAACCACCGCCAGCCCCTCCCCCAGCCCCACTCCGTAGTCCCGGCGAACGCCGGGACCGCTAGGGAAGAGCGGTTCCGGCGTGCGCCGGGGACCGCTAGGGAAGAGCGGCGACGACGTCGATCTCGACCAGGAAGTCACCCAGGAACGATCCCACGGTGGTTCGCGCCGGGTAGGGGGTTTCGACGAACCCTGCGTAGATGGCGTTGAACCCGGCGAAGTCCCGGCCCGGGTGGTTCAGGTGCACGGTGGCCTTGACCACGTGGGAGAAGTCCAGGCCGTGCGCGCCGAGGACGGCGGCCAGATTCTTCATGGTCTGTTCGGTCTGCTCTTCAATGGTGGTGCCGACGGTTTCGCCGGTGGCGGGATCATGCGGGGTTTGGCCGGCAGTGTAGAGGAAGCCGTTGGCGGCGATGGCCTGGGAATAGGGCCCCGCCGGGCTGGGCGCGAGGTCGGTGCTGATCTGCTGTCGCGACATTGGATGTTGTCCTTTCATGCGGGCGGCCTGATGGCCGGCCCGAGTGGGTGATGGCAAGTTGGTGATGCTCGGTTGCCGGTGGTCGGCTGCTGGTGGTTCTAGAGAACCTTTGACAGGAAGGCCTGGGTGCGTTCGTGCTGCGGGTTGTCCAGGACCTCGGACGGGTGTCCGCTTTCAACTACGACTCCCTGGTCCATGAAGACCACCTGGTCGCTGACCTGGCGGGCGAACGCGAGTTCGTGGGTGACCACCACCATGGTCATTCCCGCCTCGGCCAGGGACTTCATGACGTCCAGCACCTCTCCGACGAGCTCCGGGTCCAACGCCGACGTGGGCTCATCGAAGAGCATGAGCTTGGGTTTCATGGCCAGCGCCCGGGCAATGGCAATCCGCTGTTGCTGCCCGCCGGAGAGCTCCTGGGGGTAGGAGTGCCCCCGGTTGCCGAGTCCGACGCGTTCCAGCAGGGCCTGTGCCTCGGCTGTGACTTCGTTTCGGGGACGGCCGAGTACATGGACGGGCGCTTCGACGATGTTCTCCAGCACCGTCATGTGCGGGAACAGGTTGAAGCGTTGGAAGACCATGCCTGCGGTCAGCCGTGACCGCGCCGTCTGCCGTTCTTTCATTTCGTAGAGGCGTCCGTTGCGCTCGGCGTAGCCGACCATCTGTTCGTCCACGTACAGGCGTCCGGCGTCGACCTTTTCCAGGTGGTTGATGCACCGCAGGAACGTCGTCTTTCCGGAACCGGACGGGCCGATCAGGCAGGTCACCGAGCCGCGTTCGATCCTCAAATCGATGCCCTTGAGGATTTCGGTCGAGCCGAAGCTCTTGCGGACTCCCTGGGCTTCCACCATGGCGGTGTTCATGATGCTGTCCTTGTCGTTGAACTTGTCTTTGAACGGGTCTTTGACCGGCGTGCCCGTCGCGGCGCTGCGTCGAAGCCGCGCCCGTAGCGCCGTTCAAGTTTGGTTTGGAAGAAGCTCAGGACGGTAGTCATGAGCAGGTACCAGAGGCTGGCGACGATGAGCAGCGGGATGGTCTGGTAGTTGTTGGAGTAGATGATCTGGGCCGAGTACAGCAGGTCCGAGATCGCCAGCACGCTGACCAGGGCCGTGCCCTTGAGCATGGAGATGACCTGGTTGCCGGTGGGCGGAAGGACCACGCGCATCGCCTGGGGAAGGATGACCCGGCGCATGAGCTGGCTGCCGTTCATGCCCAGTGCCCGGGCGGCGTCGTACTGGCCCTTGTCCACCGATCCGATGCCGCCACGGATAATCTCGGCCATGTATGCGGCCTCGTTCAGGGACAGCCCCAGCAGCGCGGCGCCCAGCGGGGTGATGAGCGCATTGGCCGATCCCAGGACCAGCGAGGGGCCGCCGAGCGGAAGGCCGAAGGCGATCACCGGATACAAGGCGGCAATGTTGTACCAAAAGATCAGCTGCACCAGCAGGGGCGTGCCCCGGAAGAACCAGATGTAGCCCCGGCTGATGGTGTTCACGATCGGGTTGGCCGAGAGCCGCATGACCGCCAGGACCGTGCCCAGGGCGACGCCGACACTCATGGAGACCACGGTCAGGAGGATGGTCAGCCCGGCCCCGGCGATGACCTGCGGGGCGAAGAGATAGGAGACGACGACGTCCCAGTGGTACCGCTGGTTCACCGCCACGTCCCATACGGCGCTGAGTGCGACCAGGATGAGGACGACGGCGGTTGCCAGCCGGAGCGGGTGCCGGAGCGGCACCACGGGGATGGAGTCCGGCGACGCCGGCGTGTCCTGGCGGGTTGCCGGGAGGGCGTGTTGTTGCTGCATGGTCGTCACCTCCTATTGGGCGAAATTGACGCGGGCGTCGGTGATGGCGCTGGACTCAAGTCCGTACTTGCCGAGCACCTTGAGGTAGGAGTCACTCTTGATGACTTCGGAGAGTGCGGCGGAGACGGATTTCACCAGGCCGGAGTCCTTGGGAATGCCCACACCGACCGGTGTGAAGTCATATTTTGAGGCGATCTCGATCTGGGGATTCTGTGTGGCAGCGAAGTTCAGAATCGGCGAATCCGCCAGCACGGCGTCCAGCCGTCCGCTGGACAGGGCGGAGATGGCCTGCCGCGTGTCCTGGAATTCGCTTCTCTGGATGGTGTCCTTGCCGGTCGCGGTGCAGGCCTTGTCGTAGTCAGGGACGTTGACCGTGAGCTGGTAGGACCCGGTCAGGAGCCCGACCTTGCGTCCGCACAGGGCGTGTTGGTCGGTGATCCCCTGCGGGTTCCCCTTTGCCACGGCAATGGAGTTGCCCATCTGCATGTAGTCAACGAAGTCCAGGACCTCCATGCGCTTTTCCGTGGGGGTCATCGACGACACGGTCATGTCATACCGGCCTGCGGCCATCCCGGGGATGATGGAGTCGAAATTGGCCACCTGGATCTCTACCTTCACACCCAGGGCCTGGCCGAGGAGGCGTGCGATGTCCGGGTTGGTCCCCGTCATTTCCTGGGTCCCTTCGCGGTAGAACTGTGTCGGCGGCTCGTTGGTGGGAATGGCCACGCGCAGGACCTTTGTTGACTTGATCGAGTCCGGTAGCAGCTGCGCGGCGGCGTCGTTGACCGCCAGGGCCGGGACTCCGGTGCCTGTTCCGGCGGAGTCTCCCGACGGCGTCGGCGTCTGTGAGGTGGCGGTGCTGGGGGCGCAGGCGGTGGCCGCCAGCAGGAGTGCCGCCGCAGCCAGGACGGCGGGGACGCCGCGTGGAATGAGCTTCAGGGAAGCCGGTGCTGTGGGGGTTTTCATCAGGGGGTCCTCGTATCGGAGTAGGCCAGCTGGGCCGCGGACGTTGGGTTCGGGGAGATTTCGGCGGGAAGGGCGCGTGTGAAGGCCTCGTTGCGGTGCCGGATCAGGTCACGGCCCTCCTCGCGCAGCTCCTGGATCGTGGATACGCCAAGCAGCATCATGGTGCGCGTCATTTCGGCGGCCATCAGCTTCAGGACGTGGGCAACGCCGGCCTGGCTGGCGGCGGCGAGACCGTAGAGGTACGGGCGGCCGATTGCGCAGGCGTCGGCACCGAGCGCGAGGGCCTTGACGACGTCGGAGCCGCGGCGGATGCCGCCGTCGACGATGATTTCAAGCCGGCCGGCCGTCGCCTCGACGATGTCGGGCAGTACGTCCAGGGCCGAGGCCATGTGGTCCAGTTGCCTGCCGCCGTGGTTGCTGACCTGGATGGCGTCGATGCCGATCCCGGCAGCCAGGACGGCGTCCCTGGGGTTGACGACGCCCTTGAGGATGATGGGACCGTTCCACCGCTCCCTGAGGTCACGGATGTCGTCCCAGTCCGTGGGTTCGTAGGATCCCGCCAGCAGCGTCCGCCACATGTCCGGGGTGCTGGAGAGCGGGCCTTCCGGAATTTCGGCGTCCAGGTTCGGGAAGGCAATCGCATCGTTGGCCAGGAATCCCAGGGCCCACCGGGGGTGCAGCGCCCCTTCAATGACGGTCTTGGGCTTGATGGACGGCGGAGCGGTGAATCCGTTGCGGTAGTCGCGTTCCCTGTGCCCAATGGCCCGGCAGTCGACGTTGACCACCAGTGCCTCGTAGCCCGCGTTCGAGACCCGGTCCAGGACAGCCTGCAGGAGGCCTTTGTCCGCCGTGGGCTCGAGGTTGAACCAGCGCCGCAGTCCGGGGGCGGCGGCGCTGACGTGCTCCATGGTGGTGGTGCTCAGGTGTGCCAGCCCGTAGGGAACGCCGGCGTCCAGGGCGGCGCGGGCGACGGCGGTCTCGCCGTCGGGGTGGAACAACCGGGTTCCGCCGGTTGGGGACAGGGTCAGCGGCATCGCTACCTTGCCGCCCAGGAGGGTTGAGCTGAGGTCCAGGTGCTCCACCGAACCCCACTTCGGGAGGAAGGCCCAGTCATCAAAGGACGCCTGGTTGCGCCGCAGGGAGACCTCGTCCTCGCCGCCGCCCTCGATGTAGTCGAACACGCTCCCGGGCAGGCGCTTGGCGGCCAGTTTCCGCATGTCCTCAACGCTGTAGCAACGCCGCTGCAGCCGTTCCGCCACTGACCGGGCGGGCCCCTGGACCGCCGCCAGTGACTTGATGTCCTTGATTCTCATTTCGCGTCCTTTATGTCTTGCGTGGATCTCCTGCGTGGAAACCTCGATCAACTTCGTCCCTCAATGGTGACGAAGATCTCACCTCACCTATATGTAGATTCCTCCAAAAGAATTGATTTTTGCCTGTGATATCTTCCATATATGGACCCGCAAGAACAGCCTGTTGTTGAGCTCGACCAGAATGCCGCGCTGGTCAGGTTGTCGGACTGCATCCAGCTCATGCAGGCCGGCCTGGTGCATGCCAATCCCGCCCCGGACAACCTCGCGCATCCCGTCTCGGACGTCCTGATGTATGACCCCATGGACGAATGGACGAGCATCGAGGACCGGATCATCCTGGCCGTCGGGCTAAGCTGCGGTTCGCCGGATTTTGACCAGCTGCTGCACCGGGCGTCGAACAGCAACGCGGCCGCCGTGATCGTCAAGGCCCATGGGGCGTCCCTGGAGCAGCTGCGATCCGCCGCGGTCCGCCACAGCCTCGCGGTCCTCGTCGCACCTGACACCGCGGATTGGACGCGGCTCGTGGCACTGGCCAGGGCATCGGTCATGGGGGCCGCCGTGGACTCCGTCTCGGGGGTCCGGCTCGGGGATCTCTACGCGTTCGCCAACGCCGCCGCATCCATCACCAGCGGCGCCGCCAGCATCGTTGACCCGCTGGGACGGGTGCTGGGCTATTCGACCCTGCCGGGCCAGCCCATCGACGAATTGCGCCGCGTCACCACACTCTCCCTGCAGGAAATCAAGCCGCCGGCCTTCGATGCCGATTTCAAGATCGTCTACGCGTCCCCGGGCGCGGTGCTGATCCCGGAGGCAGACGGCGAGATGGCCAGGTTGGCACTTGCCGTGCGGGCCGGCGGTGAACTGCTTGGTTCGATCTGGATCCTCGACCCCGGCGAGAGCAAACGGGCGGCTTCCCTGGAGGCGCTCACCAGGATGGCGCCACTGGCAGGGCTGCACATGCTCCATGCCCGTTCGGCATCCGATTTTGGCGAACGCCGCAATGGGGATCTGATCCGCACGCTTTTGGACGACACCGTCCACGCGTCCTTTGCCGCCGCCCAGCTGGGGCTCGATGCGGGACCGGGACTGGCGGTCGCGGCTTTTTCCATCAACCGCCCCGAATCCGGCGGCCTCGAATCGGTGCGCGAAATTCATCGGCTGCTGCACCTGGTCACGACGGTGTGCAACATTCAGTTCAGCGCGAGCCACAGTGCCCTCATCGGCTCGGTTGTCTATGCCCTCCTGCCCTGCGGGGGAACCAGCCCGAGGATGGCGCACCGGCGCGTGGCCCAGGAGATCGCGGCGTACGCACACACGATTAGCTCCTACCCGATCATCGCCGCAGTGGGAGGCATTGCGCCCAAGCTCGGGGACCTGCCTCGATCCAGGTCTGAAGCACTGCAAACGCAGCAATATCTGGTCCATCGGCATCCTGCAACGCCGGGCGGCAGCGGCGCAGGAGCCTCCGCTGCCGGCCTGTTCGAGGACCACCGGATTCCGCTGAGCCTTTTGAAAGTCGGCGCTTTCATCGCCGACAACGGGCTTGCGGACCTCGACGAGATCACGAAAATCCAGGCCCACGACGCCGACCAGCAAACGGACTATCTGGAGACCCTCCGCGCCTACCTGACCTCGAACGGAAACATCTCCGCCATGGCGGCACGCCTGCACGTGCACAACAACACCGTCCGCTACCGCGTGGGACGCCTGGCCAAGGACTTTGACCTGGACCTGGACGACCCGCAGCAACGCCTCTGGCTCTGGCTGCGCCTGACAACCATGGATCTGGCTCCTACGGCTGCACCGGCGGCGCCGTAGTTTCAAGGGGTAAGAAATCGCCAGAACCACGAGCAGGCAGGACCCAGCGGGCGCCGGATCCTGCCTGCTTTCGCTCTGGCAGTGATGCTGACTACGAGAAGCGTCCCGGCCGGAAGGTGGCCAGCATCGGGTGCTTGGCGCCGGTCATGATCTCGCCCGCGAGAAGTTCGCCCGCGATGAGGCCCAGCGTGGCTCCCGAGTGGGTGAAGGCCACGAAGCAGCCGCGCAGCTGGCCGAGTTCGCCGAGGACCGGCTCACCGTCGCCCGGGATGGGCTTGTAGCCGATCTTCCAGGAGGCCGGCTTGAGCTCGGGGCATCCGGCGAGGAGCTTGGATGCTTCACCGGCGAGTTCCTGGACCACATCGTCGGGGATGCCGAACGAGCCGTCGGCGTGTTCGGTGATGTGCTCCTCGTACCAGTCGTGGTCCAGGGCGAGCGTGTTCCCGGGGTTGGGCCGGACGGCGGCCCGCGGGGTGTTCAGCACGGCCTTCAGCTCGTGTTCCACAGGTTTGGTCAGCACCAGCATGGAGACCGGCGACGCGTTGGGGATCTTGACGCCGAGGGGCGCGACGACGGCGGGCGTTGCGGCGCCGCACGCGACCAGGACCGCGTCCGCGCCATACGTTTCGCCGGTGGCCGTCTCGACGCCGGTAGCCCGGCCGCTGTCGACCGTGACGGACGCCTTGCCGGCGTTGAGCGCCAGTTCGCCACCCAACGCGTGGAATTCCTCCATCAGGAAGTCCACGAGGTCGGGCAGGCTGACCCAGCCCTCGCCGGGGTTGAAGATGGCGTTCTCCGGCACGGCGTCCGGGTCGATGCCGGGAGCGGCTGAGGAAATCTCTTCGGGCGCCAGGAGCTTGGAGTCGTAGCCGATGGATTTCTCGTAGCCGTGGCGGGCTGCAGTGACTTCCCGCCGTCCGGCCGGGTTCCACATGAGGCCGCCGCCGAACTGCAGCCATTCCCGGGCGGGGTCAGCGGCAAAGAGCGTACGGTAGCGGTCCACGCCGGCAACCCGGAGTTGGTGGTAGGGGGTGGAGCGTTCTCCGGCGGAATTCAGCCACGACAGCGAGCGGCCGCTGGCCTCGCTGGCCAGGCCGCGCTCGGTCAGGAGGACCACCGAGGCGCCTGCGCGGAGCAGGTGGACGGCTGTGGAGACTCCGAGGATGCCGCCGCCGATGATGGCGACGCGTTTGGTTGAGGCGGTGGAGGACATGGATCTGCCTAATCTTTCGTGGTGGATGCTTCGGGGCGCGCGCCGGGCTGGGCGCCGGGGCGCTGAAGGAGCGCTGTGCGGCTATGCCAGGGCGTGGATTTTTTCGATGACCGTCAGGACTTCAAGTGATTCTGCGGGGTCGACCGGGAGCGGGCCTTGGCCCCGGAGGGCTGCCGCGAGCCGGGTGTAAAACGCGGGATAGGCGCCGGGTTCCGGCGCGATTGGCTGCAGGTCTCCGTCGACACCCAAGGTCCCCCAATGAGTTTGGGGGTCGGTTCCGTAAGCGGGGTCCGACGGCGTCATGCCGGCGGCGAGGGCCGGCTCCTGGCTGTCCAGGCCCCACTTCGTGTAGCCGGCTGCGGAGCCCAGGACGTGGAAACGCGGACCGACCTGGGCCGCCATGCCGTTCATCCACAGCCGGGACCGGACCCCGGATTCATGGCGCAGTGACACGAAGGCCTCGGTGTCGGCTCCGTCCGGGTCCGGACCGTGGTTGGCGGTCTCTCCGTAGCTTGCCGCCACCGGGCCGAAGAGCTGGATGGCCTGGTCGATCAGATGGGCGCCAAGGTCGTTGAGGATTCCGCCGCCCGCGGAGACCGCGGCGGTGTCGCGCCAGTTCCCGAAGCCCTCCGGCCGCCACCACTCAAAGCGGGATTCGAAGGTGCGGACCTCACGCAGCGCCCCGTCCGTGATGAGCTTTTGGAGCGTCAGGAAGTCCGCGTCCCATCGGCGGTTCTGGAAAACCGTGAGCTGCACGCCGGCGTCGGACGCCCGGGACATGAGCTCTTTGCCGTGGGCCGACGTCGTGACGAACGGTTTATCCACCACCACGTGCAGGCCGTGGGCGATGGCCGTCGCGGCGAGATCGAAGTGCGTAAGCGGGGGCGTGCCGAGGACCACGAGATCCAGCTCTCCGGCCAAGGCGAACATGGCCTCCGGGGTCGGGACGACCCGGGCGTGCGGGTAGCGCCGCACCGCCTCGGCGGCGCGGTGCGGATCTGCCGTGACGATGACGTCCAGCGAGTAGCCGGGCTGCGCCGAGATCAGCGGTGAGTGGAACACCTTGCCCGAAATGCCGAAGCCGACGACGGCTGTGCGGATGGGTGCCGCTGCACTATCTCCTTTCAGAGTCCCCATCACAGCACTTCCGAGAGGAAGCGCTGGAGGCGTTCGCTTTGGGGGTTGTCGAAGAGGTCGGCCGGCGTGCCGGACTCGACAACCTCGCCTTCGTCCATGAAGACCACCTGATCGGCGACCTTGCGGGCGAAGCCCATCTCGTGCGTGACCACCAGCATGGTCATGCCGCGGCGGCTCAGGCCTGCCATGAGGTTCAGGACGCCCTTGACCAACTCCGGGTCCAGCGCGCTGGTGGCCTCGTCGAAGAGCATGACCTCTGGTTCCATGGCCAGCGCCCGGGCGATGGCGACGCGCTGCTGCTGTCCCCCGGAGAGGTCTCGCGGCCGGTGGTCGGCACGCTCAGCGAGGCCAACCTCAGCGAGGCGGCGGCGGGCGCGTTCCCGGGCCTCGGCCTTGGACATCCCCTTGACGCTCCAAAGAGCCAAGGCCACGTTCTCGAGGGCAGTATGGTCCGGAAAGAGGTTGAAGTGCTGGAAGACCATGCCGATGCGGCTGCGCAGGACATCCGGTTTGACCTCCAGGGCACTCTCGCCGGCGAGGAGCACGTCCCCGCTCTTGGGCTCGTGCAGGCGGTTTACCCCGCGAAGAAGTGTGGACTTGCCGGAGCCGGAAGGCCCGATAATGCAGGTGGTGGTGCCCGGGGCGACAGTGAGACTGACGTTGCGGAGCACGTCGATGTCGCCGTAGGCCATGGTCAGGTTGTTCAGTTCCAGGCTGGACCCGTGGAAGGTCTCGATGTCCGGGACTGTGCTTTTAGTGTTGGTGCTTGCGAGGTTCACGTGTTGCTCCCGGTGGTCAGCGGCGAGGCCGCGTCGAGTTCTTTGACTTCTTTCAGCCCGCTGCTGGGAGCGGCGGGACGTCGCCGGCCGGTCCGGAAGCGGTTGTCGAAGTAGTTGACCAGGTGGGTCAGGGGAACCGTGATCACCAGGTAGAAGATGCCGGCCATGACCAGGGGCGAGAGGTTGCCGGAGAGTACCGCGGCGTCCTGGCCAACCCGGAAGAGTTCCCGTTCGCTGACCAGCAGGCCCAGGAAGTAGACCAGCGAGGAGTCTTTGACGATCGCGATGAACTGGTTCACCAGCGCCGGCAGGACCCGGCGGACGCCTTGCGGGACGACCACCAGGGCCATGGATTTTGCGTAGCTCATGCCCAGCGCGCGGCACGCCTCGCCCTGGCCCTTGTCCACGCTCTGGATGCCTGCGCGGAAGATTTCGCCGATGTAGGCGCTGGCAATCAGGCTCAGCGCAATGATCCCCAGCGGGTAGGGCGAGGGGCCGAAGATGGACTGGCTGAAGCGGGCGAATCCCTGACCGATCAGCAGGATGGTCAGGATGGCCGGGAGCCCGCGGAAGAGGTCTGTGTAGATCCGGGCCGGGACCCGGAGCCATCTGGAGGGGGAGATCCCCATGACCGCGACGATCATGCCGAGGACTACGCCGATAATCGTTGCTGCAATGGAAATGATGAGCGTGTTGAGGAGGCCGACCCCCAGCAGTTGGGGCATGACCTCGGCCATTGCGCCGAAGTCGAAGAAGGTGCGGGTGATGGTGCTTAACCAGTCCATGGTTACTCTCAGACGTAGGTAGCTTGTGGATCCCGGGCGGGCCGCGGAATGCGGCCCGCCCGGTCAGGCGGTGGCCTGGTCAGGTGCCGGGCGTGTGTGCCTTGCGGTGTGTATCGGGCGTTTACTTGTGTGGGCCGTCTATTTGCTGGGCGTAGGCGTTGCCGTCTGCTCGGCCTTCGGCAGGTACTGCTCGGGCATCGGCGAGCCCGGGAACCACTTCTCGTAGAGCTTCTTCCACGTGCCGTCTTCCATGGCTGCTGCCAGCCCCTTGTTGAGGGCGTCCTTGAAGGCGGTTTTGCCCTTGGCCACGGCGAAGCCGGCGGGAGCGTCGAAGGACGGGATGTCAGCGGCGCTGACCAGTCCGTACTGTTCCTGGTAGGCCTTGGCGGCCTCGTAGTCCAGGAAGTGCGCGTCAACGGATCCGCTGTTCACCGCGGAGATTGCGGTGTTGTTGTCCGGGAAACGCACCAGGTTCGCGGACGTGAAGTTCTTGACGGCGTATGCCTCCTGCAGCGTTCCCTGCACGACGCCGAGGCGCTTTCCAGCGAGGCCGTCGGCGCCGGTGATGCCTGAAGTTTTCGTGGTGATGACGGTCAGGTAGCCGGCCAGGTAGCCATCAGAGAAGTCGACGGTCTGCTTGCGCTTGTCGGTGATGCCGATCGCTGCGACACCGGCGTCGAATTGGCCGTTGGAGACGGCCGCGAGCAGCCCGGAGAAGTCCTGTCCTGTGAAGACAACCTTGTCCACTCCGGCGCGGTGGGCGACGTCTTTGAAGAGTTCGACGTCGAAGCCGGTGAAGTTACCCTGGGCGTCGGCGAAGGTGTAGGGCTTTGAGTCACCCAGGCTGKCTACCCGAATGGTGCCGGCCTCAATCAGGCCGTAGGGGTTGTCCGCCGGGGCGGACTGGGCGGAGGGGGATCCTCCGCAGCCGGACAGTGCCAGGACCGCGGCAACAGCGGCGGCGACGAGCACCCCCGGGCGCAATTTCTTTCCTGTGTTCACAGCTTATTTCCAATCGTGGGAGTGACGGGCGGGCTAGGCGGGTGGTGAGCCCCCGCAGTGCGGGACTGTCGATGCGAGGTCTTGCTGAGTCCGGTCTCAGTCCCTAGGATTGAGACCGGACTCACATCGATTGCTAGAAATGTAATCGAAGCCACATGGGGCGTCAAGGGGTCCACTACGAAAGGCCGTAATGAATAGTGATGCTTCCCGGCGCCGCGATGTTACTGTCGCCGACGTCGCTCGAGCCGCCAAGGTTTCCAAGGCCCAGGCCGCCCGCGCCCTGGGCAACTATGGTGCCGTAAGCGACGACGTGCGTGAGCGTGTGCTGGCCGCTGCCGAAGAGCTGGAATACCGCCCCAACGAGCTCGCCCGCAGCATGAACACGGGAAAGTCGCACACCATCGGGGTGGTGGTCGGGGACATCGAAAACCCACATTTTGGCCTCGCCACGCGGGGCATCACGGACACCGCCAAGCGCAGTGGTTATCACGTCATCCTGATCAACACAGATGAGGACACCGAGGCGGAAATCGACGCCGTGCGGGTGCTCCTGGACAAGCGCGTGGACGGCCTGATCGTGGCACCGGCGTCATCGGTGGAAACGCAACATTTACGGCGTGTTCACGATTCCGCCCGCCCGCTGGTACTTCTGGACCGCAAGGCCCCGGGGCTCGACGTCGACACCGTGGCCGTCGACATGGAGGACATCTCGCACGAATCCACGAGCTACCTGATCGCGTCCGGCCACCGGAGGATCGCCTTCGTCTCCACTCTCAAGACAGCCGGGCCGTACAACGACGGCATGGAGCTGGACTCGTCGCAGATATCGGACCGGCTCGCGGGTATGACGCGAGCGTTCGACGAGGCGGGGTTGGACCTGCCCGTCGACCTGATCCGCCTCAACGCCGGCGACGACGAGTCGATCAAGAAAATCGCTCGCGAGCTGGTGCAGCGTCCGGACCGGGCGACGGCGATCATCGCCTCCGACGGGCTGATCGGACTCAGCGTCGTCGAGGCGATCCACGAGCTCGGCCTGTCGATTCCTGATGATGTTTCTTTCCTCATGTATGACGACTTCCCCTGGACGCGCCTGACCACTCCCCCGCTCACGGTCATCGCGCAGCCCGTGTATGACATGGGCGTGGCGGCTGCGTCGGCCCTGATCCGGCAGATCGAGGGCCGCAAGGCACCTGCGGCCACGCCGACGTTCACGGCCGAACTGATCCGCCGCGGCTCGGTAGCGGTCCCACGGGCGGTCAGGGCCGGCGACTGAGCCGCCCGCGGGTGGCCCTGCGAGCCTCCCCAGCATGCAGGCCCGGGCCACAGGACAGGGCTTAGTTCTCTGGCGCGGAGCCGTGTCGAAGGCTTGAGTGGACCGTAGGTCTAGCGCAAACATGCGGCGGAGGGAGCGTGGTCCCTGTGGGCGGACTGGTCCGGCTGCCGGAATCGGACAACCCTCGCCCGGGTCCGGCGGAAGCGGGCATAGATCCGTCATGGAGCTGACCGTCGTCGTCCTCATCACCGCCGCCCTGTTCGCGTGGGCGCTGGTCTCGGTGCGGCTGCAGCAGGCGGATCTGACCGCACCAATCGTGTTCACCGCCCTCGGCGCGGCCATGGCCTGGTTCGGGCTGATCGACGGGTCCTCGCCCCCGGCGGGTATCACCCCGGTTGTCGAGATCACCCTGGTGTGGGTGCTCTTCTCCGATGCCGCCCGCCTGCCGCTGCAGCAATTGCGCCGCGACGTGGGCCGCTACATGCGGCTGCTGGGAATCGGCCTGCCCCTGACGATTGTGCTCGGCTGGGCCCTGGCCGCCTGGTTCTTTCCCCACTTCGGGTTCTGGCTGGCCCTCCTGGTCGGCGCCGCCCTGGCCCCAACGGACGCCGCACTCGGAATCCCCGTGGTGACGAATCCGGCGGTGCCGTCGCGGATCCGGCAGCTGATCACGGTCGAGAGCGGCCTCAACGACGGCATCGCCACCCCGGTGGTCATGCTCGCGATCGCCGGTGCGGCTGCCGCGGCGGGCCTGGAGAGCGCCGCCGGCCCCGGCAGTGCGCTCGTCGAACTGCTGCTCGGCGCCGGCGTCGGCGCACTGATCGGCGCCGGAGGCGGGTGGCTGCTGCAACTGGCCCGCCGGCGTGGAACAGGCGCGGAGGACTTCGCCGGCATCGGGGTCCTGGCCCTGAGCCTGCTCGCCTACAGCGCCGCCCTCGCCGTGGGCGGCAACGGATTCGTCGCCGCGTTCTGCGGCGGACTGGCGTTCGGCACATGCGCCGGCCAACGGGCCCCGGCCGAGCTGGTCTTCGTCGAGCAGATGGGCGGCCTGGTGTCGCTGCTGGTGTGGCTTGCCTTCGGAGCCATCACCATTCCGATCATGGTGGCGCACTCCGTCCCCCTGACCATCGCGTATGCTGTGCTCAGCCTCACGCTGGTGCGCATGGCGCCGGTGGCCCTGGCCCTGATTGGCGCCGGCCTCGGCCGGTCCACCGTCCTGTTCGTCGGGTGGTTCGGTCCGCGCGGCCTGGCGTCACTCGTGTTCGCGCTGCTGGCGCTGGAAGCCCTTGGATCCATTGCCGATGAGGCCGTCGCCGTCATTGCGGCCACTGTGCTGCTCAGCGTCCTGGCCCATGGCATCAGCGCCGCGCCGCTGGCCGCACGCTACGGACGGGCCGCCGCCGCAGCCGGACCGGAGCCTGGCGGGCCAGTGCCGGTCACTCCCGCTCCCGCACGGGGCCTGAGCCGCAAGCACACACCCACTCCGCCCCAGGGCCTGTGATGAGTCTCACGCACAATTTTCGCCATCTGGCTTGAGCCGCCCGCTCGGCGCTGTGCACTATGGAAAGGCAACGCGGGGAACGTGATTTCCCGCCGACGCAGCCCCGACGTTCCCTCCGACGCCCCGCGTCCGCAGTGAACCCGGGGCACCCATCCTGGTGGACGCAATGAGGCCAAACCGGTGAGCTCGCAGAGCTGCCCAAGGTCTCAGGCGTTCCTGGTTTGGCCCCACGGCGGCTCCGCATCGGTGCGGCAGCCGGACATCCGGATTCATGAATGGAAGCACTGAACAATGACGTTTGAAACTGCCACCTCTGTAACCCACAAGCTCTGGGACCGCTCCACCATGCACCACGAGCTCGACGCCCTGGTGCACGAGCTCTCCGAGCGCCACAACACCTCCAAGAACAACATCGCGGTCCACGCCAGCGGACCTGGCACCTTCACGTTGAGCCTGAACCACGGTGCAGCGAACCTCGAGGCAGTTTCCTCCTAGCAACCACAACGACGACGGCGGGAGCCTCCTCCCGCCGTCGTCGTTGCCTCCGGTCCCACTATCAGCCGGCGGAGATCAGCCGGCAAAGATCAACCGGCGGAGATCAGCCGGCAGTTGCGGTGCCGCTCATTTCGGTCTTGACCCGGTACATGTCCAGATCGGCGGCCAAAAGCAGGGCCTTGGCCAGTTCCTTGTGCTCTGCCGGACCGGCGGCGGCCCGGACTGCGGTATCAGCCTGGCCAACGGACATGCCCAGCCGGAGTTCACTCCCCGCGATGGGGACCGCGCCTGCCAGGCAGCCCCGGACACGGCCGGCAACCGTCTGGAGCTCTCCGGGGTGTTCCAGCCGGGGGATCAGGACAACGAACTCGTCTCCGCTGTAGCGCGTGACGGTGTCTGCCCCGCGCACGGCCCCGGACAGCATACGGGCCACGTGTTCCAGGACCTGGTCTCCGGCCGCGTGGCCCAGGGTATCGTTCACCTGCTTGAACTTGTTGACATCGCAAAACAGCACACCGACGCGGTGCCGTTCTTCACCGGCGCGGGCCAGCGCCCTGAGCAGGTCTTCCTCCAAGTGCCGCCGGTTCGGCAGCCCTGTCAGCGGGTCATGGAGCGCCCGATGGCGAGCCTCCTGCAAGAGCTTTGCGCGGTCCGCCTCGGCGTCCTGAAGTTTCCGGTGCGCGCTGGCCAGCTCGCGCTCGTATCGCCGCCGCTCGGGGGCAGCGAAAAAGACCATCAGGTCTTTCGGTTCCGTCCCGTCCACGGTCCGGGTTATCGACAGCAGGACCGGCCTGCGCTCCCCGTCCGGTCCTAACAGCTCGATCGACAGTTCGCCGAGATGGCCGTCGCGTTCCAGCTTCGGCCCGGCATGCGTCCGGTACATCAGCCTGTCCCCGGCCGGCATCAGGTCCAACAGCCGGGTTCCGTCCAGACCGCCCGCAGGGACCCCGGCCCACGCGCACATGGTCGCGTTGCGGCCAGGATGGTGCCGTCGGCGCCGGACACGATGTAGCCGGCAGGTGCCTGGTGGAAGAGCTGGCCGTAATCGATAGCCGCCGTGGCCATCTGGGTCATGCCGGCTTCAGGTATTCGAGGATGGCGGCGGACGTTTCCTCCGGCGCGCTGCTTTGCGGGAAGTGGCCGGTGGCGGCGAGCCGCACCAGGGTGCTGTTGGCGAGCGCATTGTGCAGGTAGGTGCCGACGTGGTCCGGCGTGACGACGTCGTCCGTGCTCTGCAGGACCAGCACGGGGATGGTGACCTCGCCGAGCAGGTGCCGGACATCGGACAGGAACGCAACGCGGGCAAAGTCGCGGGCAACCCTGGGGCTGATCCGTCCGAAGCTGCCCTGGATTTCGTGGTCCAGTTCCGGCGCGTGCGGAGTGTTCATGTAGACCGGGGCCATCGACTCGGCCCAGACAACATAGTTGGCGTCCAGGGATTCGAAGACGTCCTCAATGTCCCGCCGGGTGAACCCTCCCGCGTAGCCGTCCTCGGGGTGGTCGAGATAGCTTGGCGACGCCGTGACCAGGACCAGGCGGGCGAACCGGCGCCCTTCGTCCCGGGCGGCCGCACTGACGGCCATCATGGATCCGACGCTGTGGCCGACGAGGGTCACGTCCTCCAGATCGAGTTCGGCGCAGACCTCCATCAGGTCATCAACGTAGGCGTCAAGGCCTGAATACGTGGCCGAATCGTAGGCGGACTGGTCGGAGCCGCCGGAGCCGACGTGGTCCAGCAGGACCACCCGGTAGCGATCGGTGAACCAGGGCAGAATCTTGTGCCACATGCTCTGGTCGGTGCCAAAACCGTGGGCGAACAACAGGACTGGGCCTTCTTCCGGCCCGTACATCTGCACGTTGTTTCTCACTGCTGCGCCAGTCATAAACGGGCAACCCGCCTTCCATTCAGACACGTAGACCCACCGATCGAGACCGACGGTGGAACTACAAATCCGAGCCTCGGGCCCAGGTAAATCCGTCAGGCGCATCCTGCTGCCGCCGTCCCGCGAAAGGCCCCCCTTACAAGGGAGTGTTTCAACAATTTGCATCCATCCTAGTCCGGGCGTCTCACCGGCCGGGATATGCGTCGTCGCAGGTCAGTCGCATTTTCCGACGAGAAGGGCGTCGGTCCTGGTTGGCGACAGTACTTTCTTGAACGTCAGCAGTTGAGGGTGGCGAACGCCTCGTCCAGCAGGTCCTGGACTGAGGTGGCGGCTTCCCGACGGGTCCATTCAGCCAGGGCGACGTCCAAGCAGGACAGCGCGGAATGGATCAGTGTCTGGGCGCGGAACCGCCGGGTGTCCTCGGGCCCGTCGAGCCGTTCGAAGATGACGGGTTCCAGCAGGGCGGCCCACGCAATGTGCTTTTCCAGGTTGCGGGCGCGGAGCGAGGCTGTGCTCATCATGACGCGCATGGTTCGCAGGCCCCGGGTGACCTCCTCCGGAGTCGCAATCTCGATGGGGTCGAACGCCCGGCGCAGGACGGTCCAAATCGGCTCGCCTGCCGGCCTTGCCATTGCGGCGTCCCGGACGCGCATGCCGATGGGCGCCGGGTCGCCAATAACCACGTCTTCCTTCGCGGGGAAATAACGGAAAAAGCTTCGGGCGGATATGCCGAGCGCCCCTGCTATGTCATCCACTGTGGTTGCGTCGAATCCGTTCTCGTCGAACATTTGCAGCGCCTGCTCGGCCACGTGGGCCCGCACTGATGCGCGCGTCAGGTCGCGGAGCCCGGATTTCGCCTCACTCTTCACATTTGTCACCCTTTCACCTTAGAGCAAATCCGACAGCGTCGGCATAACTTGTCAGTTACTGACAGAGAGGGCGTATGCTGACTAAACATCGATGGAAGGAATGCAGACATGCAGAAGCGAACCTTGGGCCAGCAGGGCCTTGAGACGTCGGCGCTCGGTTACGGCGCCATGGGCATCTCCCTCGCCTACGGGCCGGGTGATGAACAGGAGGGGATTGCGGCCATCCAGACGGCGCGCGACCTGGGTGTGACGTTCTTCGACACTGCCGAGCTCTACGGCTGGGGCGAGAACGAGAAGATCGTGGGACGGGCCGTGAAGGGTTTCCGCGACGACATCGTGATCGCGACGAAGTTCGGATTCACCCGGGACTACAGCCTGGACAGCCGCCCCGAACATATCCGCGAGGTTGTCGAGAACAGCCTGCGCTACCTGGGCGTGGACCACATCGACGTGCTCTACCAGCACCGCGTCGACCCGAACGTGCCGATCGAGGACGTCGCCGGCACCGTCAAGGAGTTCATTGACGCCGGCACGGTGAAGTACTTCGGCCTCAGCGAAGCCGGCCCGAACACGATCCGCCGCGCCCATGCCGTCCAGCCGGTCTCGGTACTGCAGACGGAGTACTCGCTGTTCGAACGCGACGTCGAGACGATCTTCCCCACCCTGGCCGAGCTGGGCATCGGTTTCGTGCCGTACTCGCCGCTCGGCCGCGGCTTCCTCACCGGCACAGCCAAGCCCGCCGGCGAGTATGACGAGACCGACATGCGCCGCACGGATCCTCGCTGGCAACCGGGCAACTTCGAGAAGAACGTCGAAGCGACACGGCTGCTGATCGAACTGGCCGAGTCCAAGGGCGGCACCGTCGCCCAACTGGCCCTCGCATGGCTGCTCGCGCAGGGGAAGGACATCGTCCCCATCCCCGGAACCCGCAGCCCGCAGCGAGTCGCAGAGAACGTCGGTGCCGCCGACTTCGCCCTGACCGCGGCGGACCTAGCCCGCATTGCCGAGATCCTGCCCACCGGCGGGTTCGGCGCCCGCTATGCCAGAAACACCCCCGTCTGGGAATAGACCCGCGTTCGGCAGGAATGCGACAAGGGAGGGCAGGCCGGGGAGTCACAAAGCGCCCGCTCGCGGGATTTCTGCCCGAAAGAGCGGCCGGGCGGATACCCGTGGGCGCAGGGCAGCCCCTCCTTTTGGCGCGGAAACCCTTGATTTTGCAGTCGCAGGGCGGACGGCAGTCGGTAATCCGCTCTTGCAATTCCACATTGTGAAATTGCATTTTCCTCTTGTGGAAAAATGTGAGCGGCGTTACTTTGGAAACAGACTCCGATTTCCGGAGCTGTTCCCGATTGATAGGTACAGATCAATGAAGATCCCAGACTCTGCGGCGCTGAAGGCGAGTTCGGCGCCGTCGAAGAAGAAGCCCCTGTATAGGTCGCTCTTCTTCCAAATTCTGATCGCCGTCGTGGCAGGAGTGCTCATAGGCCATTTCTGGCCGGACCTCGGTTCCCAGCTGAGGCCACTCGGTGACGGATTCATCCAGCTCATCAAAATGATCATCGCGCCGCTGATCTTCCTGGTGATCGTCACCGGAATTTCGGCCGTAGGCGACGTCAAAGCGGTCGGAAGGGTAGGAGTCAAGGCCCTTCTGTACTTCACGGCAGCCACGCTGTTTGCCCTGGTTTTCGGCCTCATCGTCGGCAACATCGTCCAGCCCGGTGCGGGCCTGAATATCGATCCCAGCACGCTGTCCCAGGAAGCCCTCAACGCCAAGACCGGCACCACCCCGCCGAAGGACGCGGCGGCCTTCATCCTGGACATTATTCCCGTCAGTGTTGTCGGAGCCTTCGCGAGCAACAGCCTGCTTCAGGTCCTGTTTTTCTCGGTGTTCTTCGGTGCGGCGATCGTCGTCATTGGCCGCGAACGCTGCATGCCGGTCATCAGCCTCATGGAGACTGTTCTTGAACTGATCTTCAAGATCATGTCGTGGATCATGAAGGTCGCACCGATCGGCGCGTTCGGCGCCATGGCGTTTATCATCGGCCAGTACGGGCTCGGAACCCTGGGCACCTACGCCAAGCTGATCGCCGCCTGCTACGGCGCCGCCGTCATCTTCATCGGATTCCTGTTCCTCCTGGYCTGGGGGTTCGCCCGGGTCCCGTTGTGGCACTTCCTGAGATACACCCGCGAAGAATTCCTGCTGGCCCTGGGCACCGCCTCCACCGAGGCCGTGATGCCGCGCATCATGACCAAACTGACCAATGCAGGCTGCTCCCGCGCCACCACCGGGCTGGTGGTCCCCACGGGCTACTCCTTCAACCTCGACGGCGCCGCGATCTATCTTTCGATCTCGTTGCTGTTCCTGGCCCAGGCTTTCGGACATCACCTCGACCTGGGGCAGCAGCTCGCGGCACTGGGTGTGTTGCTGTTGACGTCCAAGGGCATGGCCGGTGTGCCGGGTTCCTCATTCCTCGCACTGTCCGCCACGGCAGCAGCCCTGGGCATCTTCCCGGTTGCAGGCGTCGCGCTCCTGCTCGGTGCCGACCGCCTCATGGACTCCATGCGCGTTGTGGTGAACCTGCTGGGCAACTGCGTGGCCACCTTCGTGGTCTCCAAATGGGAAGGCCAGTTCGACCGCGACGTCATGGTCCGCGCCTTCCGGGGCGAGATCACCAACCACGATTCCGCCATCATGCTCGGGGTGGAGGATGACTTCGAGGACCAGGAACTCAAGCGGATCACTGAGGGCGGGCAGCCCTCACCGAAGTTCCGCGGCAGTCCGGCACCCGATGACATCCCTGAGTTCCAGATGAGCAGGCGCTCACCCGGTACCGGCCAGGCCGGACCGGCGGCGGAGCACAGCCCGGCCATCATCAACGAATAGCTGCAGCCTCACCCAGGTCCCCGTCCCGGTCCCGCCGGGGCGGGGACCTGCGCGTGGGGCCCCCGGCACCTGCCCTTGCGTCTGGTGGATGTGAGAGCCCGGGGGCCTGGACGCGGGCAACAACGGCACCCGACACAACGGCACCCGGTGAAGGACACATCTGGTASGTCCCGTCTCTTGCTGGCACACTGAGCCGATGACCGATCCCCGCCCGGCATCCGCGCCGCGATGTTCGTGGATTTCGACAACGTCTATACCGGCCTGATGGCCTTGGACCCGGCGGCCGCCAAGAGGTTCGCGGAGGATCCCAAGCATTGGACGGAGGCGTTGGCCGACGGCGGCGCGGGCGAGGAATCCCGGCGTTTTTTGATCCGCAACTGCTACCTGAACCCGGTGATCTACTCCAAGTACCGGCCCTACTGGACGCGTGCGGGCTTCCGCGTGATCGACTGCCCGTCCCTGACGCAGCGGGGCAAGTCCAGCACCGACATCAACCTGGTGCTGGACGCCATGGATGCCCTGTCCGGCGCGGCCCATGTTGAGGAATTCTTCGTCGCGTCGGCGGATGCGGACTTCACGTCGCTGGTCCAGCGGTTCCGGGCGGCGGACCGCATGACGACGGTGATCGCCGCCGGCGCCGTGGCGTTCGCGTACCGGGAAATGGCCGACAGCGTGGTGGAGTCCCACGACTTCGTGGCAATCCTCAACGGGACCTCCGCAGGCATTCCCCGCATGGTGCCCACTGCCGGCCTCGGCGCCCCACTCCGCACGGCGCCGGGCGCTCCCGGCTCCGCGACGACGGCCGCCGACGAGGTCAGGGCCCTGGTACAGGCCGCGCCCGGCCCCGTCACAGGTGCAGTCGCGGCACACCGGGCCCTGACCGCGGACCCGTCGCTGAAGACCGATTGGGGCGGGCACGGGAAGTTCGGGGCCTGGATCGCGCAGATCGGCCAGGGTGTTGAGTACTCGTCCACGCCGTCGCCTGGCTGGGTGTGGGACTCGAAGCGGTTCTCCCCGGAGCTGTCCTCGCTGGCATCCGAGGGCCGGCCTGCCATCGAGGAGCAGGTCACCCGTGTCACTGACGTACCGGCGCTGTCCGCCGAACAGTTCGGGCAGGTTTTCCTGTCGCTGGAGGCGAAGCTGCGCGAGCACGTGGCCAACCGCGGCGAACTGGCCCGCTCCGTCCGGGACGACTGTGTTGCGGCCGGGCAGCCGGTGTCCCGCTCTGCGGTCAACTTCGTGATCCAGGGCGTGGTGTATGCCGGCGGTTCGCTCTCCGACGAGATGACGGCCAGGGAACTCGCCGCCGCGTGGACCAGAAATGTCGAGGAGCTGTGTCGGCTGGCCCTCATGGAGTTCGACGACGCCGAGAAGCTCGCGCTCAGGCGCTGGGCCGGCGGCGGCCTGCTGGAGTCCGGCGCCGGCGACTCCCGGTCCGTGCCTTAGGCCTCGGTTCCCACCGCGGCCGATCGGCCGGCGAGCAGCCCCAGTTGCCGGACGATTCCGTCCACCAGCGCTTCCGGATCGTCGCGGATGTCCGCAACGATGTGGGCCTCATCCGGGCCCAGAGGTTCGAGCGTGGCCAGCTGGGAGGCGAGCAGGCTGCTGGGCATGTACTCGTGCGCCCGGCTGGCCATCCTGCCGGAAATGGTTGTTGCCTCACCGGAGAGGTGGATGAACACCAGGTCCGGGGCCAAGCTGCGCAGCAGGTCGCGGTACCGGCGCTTGAGCGCCGAGCAGGCGATGATCCGCGAGCCGGTTTCGTCGGCCGGAGTCGCCAGCGCGGCACCGATTTGGGCGAGCCAGGGAGCCCGGTCCTCATCGTCCAACGGGACGCCGCTGGCCATCTTTGCCTTGTTGGCGGGCGGGTGGAAGTCGTCGCCGTCGAAGAACGGGATGCCCAGCCGCTCCCCCAGCAGGGAACCGACGGTTGACTTTCCGCAGCCGGAGACGCCCATGACAACGAAGGGCGGATGGATTGTGGTCATGATGCTTCCCCGGGCCCGAAGCTCAGGAGTACTTTCCCGGATTCGGCGGAGTCGCGGGCCATGCCGAAGGCTTCCAGGGCCTGTTCCACGGGAAACTCGTGCGTGATGACGGGCTCGATCTGCAGGGAGCCGTCGGTGAGGGCGGCGATGACGTCATCGATTTCGTCGTTGAAGCGGAAGGAGCCCCTGAGTTCGAGTTCCCGGGTGATGGCCAGGGAGATCAGGACCGGCTGCGGGCCGGTGGGCAGCAGGCCGACCATCACCACGGTGCCCCCGCGGGTCGCACCCCGGATGGCCGAGGCCAGGCCGTGGTGGTTGCCGGAGGATTCGATCACGACGTCGGCCTCGACGGCGGCGATCGCCTCCGCGTCGTCCGCCTTGAGGACGGCGTCCGCTCCCACGGCCGCGGCGATGTCCAGCGGCCTGGCATGCATGTCCACGGCGACGATCCGGCCGGCGCCGGCCCGCTTGAGGACCGCCACGGCCAGGGCCCCGATGGGGCCGCTGCCGATCACCAGCGCGGTCTTGCCGGCCACGTCCCCGGCGCGGGCGACGGCGTGCCAGGCGACGGCCGCCGGCTCGATCAGCGCCGCGGTCCGCAGGTCAAGGCCCGCGGGCAGCGCCCGGAGCATCCGCGCCGGCAGGTTCACGTACCGGCTGAAGGCGCCGTCGGTGTGCGGGAACCGGGCCGCGCTGCCCAGGTAGGTGCAG